>MPMU01000001.1 GCA_002238665.1 Gammaproteobacteria bacterium bin55 | reverse complement strand
CGAAAAGCTCCGCACTCCAACCATTCTCAGTCTTGAATGATCTCCCCCACCATGCGCCATCCCATCTCGAGTTGAAGAACCTCGGAGGATGAAGTGTTCCGTCTAATTTCGTGTCTCCCAGACAAATCGTAAAGTAGTAACCGAATCGTGCATCCCCGGAAGTATCCAAACCTACGGTAATCCAATCTCGACCTAGACCGCCGCCATCTCTAGGAGAAAGCCTTTGCACATAGGAATCGGGAGGTTGTTCCATCTCAAACGCAGCATAAAACCCACGGTCGTTATAGAAAGCCTTAAAGTTAGTTTTGTACGGCGACTCCACCATCTTTTCGGGAGGTGCGTTGGACACGTAGAACATGTCTCTGTTCGGTAGATCTTCCCAGATTGGCTCTAATAATTGTCCGTCAATAGTCATCTCTACCGAGTTGGATAGCCGAGTAAGAACGCTCGGATCTGGTTGGACTATTTGTTGCTCTTTAGGAGCAACTGGATTCTCAGAGTCAGATTGAGACTGACCTAATGTGCTAAATGAAATTAGGACACAAGCGAAACAGACCGCACAAATCTGGATTAGTCGACGTGTCTCAATGAGAACCAACTGTGCAAATCAAGTTTATAGGATGCCGCCTTCGATTTCTTGACCGAGGACGAATGAGCCAACTGCTTGATAATGTGCTTCGCGACCTTGGACCTGCTGAGTGATCACATGAATGTCTTGAAACTTACGTTGGATCTGCGTTGACTCAAATATCGCAGTGGATCCGGATAAGTTGTAAACAATGTCGACCACAGCTGCTGATTCCCTAATCGCATGCGTGCCTACGAGTCTTAGATTGACTCGTTCTTCAAGCGTAATAGCGCTTTTTTCTTGAACGCTCTGCCAAACTTCCTCAACGGTAGAGAACAACAGTGCTTTGGCCCCGCGCCACTTCCCTTCCGCAACTCCAATTTTGCTCTGAATGACAGGATCCTTAGCCAGAGTGAGTCCGCCAAATTGAGGTTTCTTTGATTGTGCTAGTTCTAACACACCATCTAGTCCCGATCTCGCCACACCAAGTGCAACCGTTCCAAATCCACAAGCAAACATGAGTGATTGTGGGACAACGTAGAGAGGATTGGGTTCATAGATTCCTTGATTTAGGGGCAGAACCTGATCATCAGGTACAAAGTAGTCCTGAGCTGAGAAACTAAAACTCCCAGTACCACGCAATCCTTGGACTTGCCACACGTCAACTAGCTTGATGTCATCCCGAGGCAGGAAGTGCAGTCTAGGCGGACCGTTAGCATCACCGCCTGCGAGCGCGGCAAGCCACGTAGCATGTCGACATCCACTAGAAAATCGCCACGTACCGGACAGTAAATAACCTCCATTGGTGCGATTGGACACGACATTACTAGGAGGTCCATTTCCAACCGACGAAAATTTATCAGACCAGATCTTCTCGGTAACGTTACGAGGCTTTCGAGCAGAGTTTGTGGCGAAAACACAGCCTTGGTTTATGCACCACCCCACACTCCCGTCGGCATAGGCGATAGTGAAAACCACGTCTAGAAACTTACGCCAATCCATCTCTTCACCACCCATGGATTTAGGCACAAGAAGACGAAGTAGATTATTTTGCTTGATCTTAAAAACGAGATCTGATGGTATTTCTCGACCCTTGTCAATAGCATCCGCACTTGACAAGATATCCGGAACGAGACTTTGAGCGCGTTCTAACGGAGTGGAGATACTAGGTGTCATAGCGAGGTTCTAGAGGAGCCAGCAAAATGCGGATTTTAAATTAGACACGAAACAACGCGTCTTTGAGGTTTGTTTTTGAGGCGAGATATGCGTACATATCGGCTATCTACTGGAGTTCGGGACTTTCCTCTTACTTGGGATAGAAATAAAAAAAAGTTGGCAATCGAGAGATTGCCAACTTTTGCTTGTACTTGTTCAAACCAATGAAACCATTGGTCTGTTTTTCTTACAGATTGATGCCTAGTCTGACATATACGTACTGACCAAATCCATCGTAGCTACCTGGGAAGATATTTCCGTTGCCACCAATGGATGGACCAGCTGGGTTACCGACGATTGGCGGAGGCGAATCAAATAGATTGTTCACCCCTACGCTAACGCGATAGTTCTCAGTCCAGTCGTAATATGCGGCTACGTCAATATAGTCCACTGAATCCATGACCGCAATACCTGTAGCCTGACCTTCGGTTTCACTGATATGTCGCCAGAGACCAGAGACCGTGATGTTCCATGGCGTGGTCCAAATCGCTCGAAGGTTATTTTGGATATCTGGTGTTGGAATACCACACACACCACCATAAAGACCTTTGCATTCAACTTTAGGCGCCGTAGAAAGTTCCTGCTGCTCCCAAGAACTGATGAATCCCAGGTTGTTCTCAAAATCCACAGTTCCGTAGTCACCAACACTCATTGAATAGCTCAGGATAGCATCGAATCCGGTGACGCGTTCAATGGCCAGGTTATCCGCGATTGCTTCAACATGTCCACTTGAATTTACGTCAGAGCCTATCCACAGGTCGCCTCGAGTGGTATTACGCTTAACTTTTGAACACTGAGACAGATTGCCATTGAGACATTCTGTGATCGTAAATTCTGGCGTAATCGCAGAAATACCACCGCTGATTTCGATGTCATAGAAATCAAGTGTGATCGCAAATCCGTCAGCAAAACCAGGCTGATAGACCAATCCGATTAGGAATGTATCCGATTCTTCAGGTTCAAGGCCGATGTTTCCACCCTGTAGGTAGTTGTACTGACCTGCAGGTGAATCTTGGATGTTGCCCCAGTGTGCACTGGTAACGCCAGTACGAGCACATTGCTCAAAGGTATAGCCCGCTGTTGTGGTCCCGTCTGCACCGATTTCACCTGAGCACGGATCCGCTGACATGTCAAAGAGGTTAAATCCTTGAGGGCTGAATAGCTCTCGAACACTTGCGGATCGTACTGCTCGTTGTACGCTAGTTCGAAAAGTTAATTCACTAGTCACATCCCAGCCTAGACGAATACCCCATGTATGCGTTTCATTGCCGTTGGAGTAATCTGAAAAACGATAGCTGGTATCAAGCAGAAGACTGTCAACGAGTCCTTCACCTTCTAGTAAAGGAATGGATGCTTCTGCGAACAGCTCATTAACGGAATAGCCACCGGCTACTGCGTTAGTTGCACCACCTTGACCTGCACCCTCACCATTGAGGAATCCTGAATCAGGTTTGAAATCCAATGATTCGATTCGTCTTTCCGCGCCTAGAACAAAGATTACAGACTCATTTGAAGTCGGGAATTTCCATCCTGCATCGGTCATATCACCCTCTACGTAGACACCCATGATTGATTGTTCTGTGGTGCCTCGGGCGAATAACGGCAACACCAGATAATCAATTGCTTCGTCGGCTACACCACCAGTCTGGAAGATATTCCAAGCCACACAATTTGGATCCGAGCCATCTAAGACTGATCGACAGACAACATTTCCATCGGCATCCATAGTCGCGTCTAATGCTCGACGGATTTTGGTTACTCCGAGATCGTTAAGGTAAGTGTTTTCCATGGACACGATAGACCGCTGACCGAAAATCTCGAGCTGCCAACTGTCATTGATTGCATGCTTGATCCCGGCCACCATTCGTCCACTAGTGTGGCGTAAGTCTTGCTGGCGGTTTCCGCCTTCGAGATTTCGACGACCAATAAACACATCGATATAGTCATCCACCTTATTCTGGCAAAACGCACTATCTAGGTAAGCCTCTTGCCTCTCCGGGGTCAATTTAGCCAGAACCATGTCTAACTCAGCTTGTTGATCCGTACTTAGGCGATTTTGTGTCAGTAGATCGTACTGCTGGCCTGATAGGAATGGATTTCCACAGAACAACGTATTGGTTACGAAAAATGCGCCTGATGGTGCAATTTGAGAAACCGTGTGGTCATCTGCAAACATGAACTCGGCGAAGACTTCAGTTTGATCACTTATGTCATAAGTCGCGAAAGTTCCAAAAGATGTCCTTTCGTCTGGACGCTGGAAGTAGTTTCTTGGGCCGTAGTTGAACAATGTACCTGCTCGAGGAACGAAGGTCGATCCGTCCACTTTGTAGTCGAAACCAATATGATCTGGATTTTGGAAATTCGTAATACGGCCTTCAGGAATCGTACTGGAACCCCAGCAGCCATCTGCGGTATTGTTTAGTGCGCAGGAGCTGTAGTCTCGCTGTGCTTGAGTTAGAGCTTTAATGTCTCTAAATGTTGCGTAGGCAACAATATTGCCGCCGTTGAGAAAGTTCCCGCCAATACTTAGTGAGTATTGGGTAATTTCCCCGTCACTCGTTGGTTCATCTGCTACGTCAAATCCACTTGCTTTGACAATTTCTTGAACGCCAGAATCATCATTTGCATGTCGATAGAAACTGTGTTGAAAGTCAAACGCGACACCTTCAAACTTATCGTCCATTACGAAGTTAACGACACCACTTACGGCATCTGAGCCATAAGTAGCGGATGCACCACCTGTCAACACTTCTACCCTATTGATCAGGGATCCAGGAATTTGATTGATGTCCGCACCTGAGCCACCTTGTATTGGCGATCCCGCCGGCATTCTGCGACCATTAATAAGAAACAGCGTACGAGAAGGACCTAAGTTTCTTAGATCCAAAGTTGCCGTTCCGGTCGCTCCATTGGATTGACCAGTATTCTGTCGTGACCAGATTTGTGGCATCTGGCGCAACGCGTCCTCGACGCGAACTGTACCCTGCCATTTGATCTCTTCTGCTTCAATCTGAACCACAGGCGTAGTACTTGATAGATTGCTTCTTTCAATCCGAGAACCAGTCACGATCACTTCTTCTACTCTGCCAGAAGCTTCTTCTTCTTGAGCTTGAACGGAATTGACTGATGTCAATCCAAATGTGAGTAGACCTGACATAACGCCAATGAGGGCGGTTCTAGACGAGATTAATTCGATTTGCTTCATTAATCCTCCTAAGTTTTTGAACATTTGCCTCAATTAAAACCTTGAAACAAAATGTAATAAATCTGGAGAATTCTACAGAATTCAAACCATAGATGAATTGCGTGCCTTAAGTCTATTGGACTTGAAGTGACTCGGTACCATCGTTTCTTTTACTCCGATCAAGAGGAACAATTTAGTAGGTTCCACAACATCGGAGGATTGTTTAAGTATGTGGAAACCATGTATTTTTTGAGGTATGTAAGAAATCATTCTCTGATAAAATGGGAAATGACTGGATTGCCCATTCAATCTGCTATTTCAAGTAATTGTTCAATATCAATAGATTAAATGAATAAATTGAATTTTAGAACCTTAAAAAGCCTGTAAATAACTAATAAATATAAATAATTTGAAGTTAGTTGAAGTTCTAGTTGCATTCATAGGTTCGTCAGGACGAGTAAGAATGTTCTTTCCACTGACGGCAACTAGCAAACGACACCGTAGTAAATCTGCAAGAAAATGCAGTTTATGACAAGCTAGTGAAATCAGACCTATGTGCAGCTTTCGAAGCTAGAACTGGGACTTGCTCAAGTCCAGTATCAAGATTGGCGTGGTTACTCACAAACCTTACAATCCGACCTTAGCCAAAGAGTCTACCCCATTTAATGAGCTATGCGACGTCTATTGAATGCGGTGATTGATGAGATAGGACGATCAAGATAAGTGCCAACTCAATTCGTCAGACAATCCAAGTTGCCAAAGAAAACTGGAATTAGAGATGAGTTAATACATGGGTAGAGCTTTGGCAGTCTTGTAACCTAAATCGCCGTTCGGAATGTATCCATGACGATGTCAATGGAGAGCTCAAAACTCCATTTGCTTGATTGATTTTCTCTTGTACTTTTGCAGGGTCTAGTCAGTCGCCATGCGTGTGAACTCTTCTTCAATTAAATCATCAATTTCCTGCTGTGATGGAACTGAATCGCCCACACATTTCCCCCATCGCTCCAACGTCTCTCGATCAGGATACTTGAGCGATCGTAGATCAGCGGCATTCACCTGCGTATGACCGTTGAACTGTCGGAAGTAGCGGTCCACCAATGTACTATTGAGATAGATACAGAGTCCTTTTGCAAGATTCTGAGTCATCCCTCTCCGGTCGACGTGAAAGACATTTAAATGGTTTTCAAAACCAATTAATGGTCCTGGGAGGTCAGACGCATAGATCGATGCGACAATACGCCGGCGTTCTTCTTTTGAAGTCACCCTTCGCGTTACCACAAAGAATCCGTTGTTTTCCCACAACCACTTTTGGCTCGAATTGCTAACCACAATGGCATTTGGTTTCTTCATCGTTTTTGGCCATTCCAGCACCTGATTTAGGAAGTGGGCAGGATACAACAGCGGTGCAGTCTCGGATGTTGCTTCAAACCTCAGATGATCTTTTAGTCGAAAATCTACCACAGGCCCAGTAGAGACGCTCAAATCTAAAGAACCTAGCGGCGTCTTCAATTGAGCTATCCGATCTGCAATGTGTTGTTCAATGTCGTTAGAGATGACGTGAACCATGCAGTCAGAGTCGTCGGGATCGATTATCGAACGATATTCAACAGCATGTTGAGTCATGCTCTCACCTACCCATTCGTGGCTTTCGTCGTCCCGCACAAATTGGCCGTCGTTACTGGTGGTGACCATCACCTTGGGTGAACGCTGTTCTTTAATCGCATGGAGAATAATGTTCTCCTGCAGAACTTCATCACGCTTAAAGGCATTATTACGTTGTTCAAAAACATGAATATGTCGCAAAGTCCTCTCAGAGAAAAAGTAATTTCGAAAGCTTTTGAAATACGCTCCGTTACAGAACGATCTGGGAACAATGGCAACCAGCTCACCACCTTCGCAAAGATATTGAACAGCCAACGCCATAAAACCCGCATATAGATTCGAAGTCTCAATGCCAGCATTGCGTAGTGCAGAACGATGCACCGACGAGGAACTTATCTTCTTATATGGTGGATTCATGATTACATGCGTGAACTTTCTACGACTACTCGCTTGAGCCGAAAAAACTCCCACCTTGCACTCTTCTGAGCATGATTGAATGAAATCCTCTTTGAATATCTCAAAAGTCACTTCAATCTGAGCATCTCTAAGATGTTTCTTCGCTGCTAGTAAGGTATTTTGAAGGTACATCGTTAAGACGGGTTCGATCTCAAATGCGACCAATTCGACAGAATTGAAGTTTGAGTTACTTTCAGACAGTCTCTCAACGAGCGCTGCGGTCAACGAACCAACTCCCGCGCCTGGGTCTAGAACACGCAATTCGCCCGTAAGATTAGTGAAAAGACTCGCCATAAAACGGGCAATCGGAGCGGGCGTCATGTATTGCCCGAGTACTGAACGACAACCCGGGTCCAGTCTCAGCACTGCTTCTGTACTGTAGAAGTCTGTTGAATCTACAAGTGTTGCCAGATTCTTAGTGATTTCCTCGTTCGAACAAGCATTCTGGTTATTCGAGCCATCTTGAGGAGGCTTTTCAGCCCGTTGCTCTGGTCTGAGTGACTTCAAACTCATCGTGAGCTTGTTACCAACTTAAAGCCTCAAAATTTAGGAAACTTTGTACCATAGCGATGAATTGTCTCGCCACTAGTGCTATCTGCTTGACGCAATTAAACCTGGTAGCTGAACATGTCTAGAAATGCACACCGAGACCGACGTAAATGTACTGTCCAAATCCGTCGTAATTCCCTGGGAATATATTGCCATTCCCAGCAAACGTCGAGCCTGCCGCGTTACCAGCAACAGGTGGAGGTGTATCGAACACATTGTTGACTCCAATGCTGAGTTGGTAATTTGCTCCAAAATCGTAACGAACCGCAAGATCCAAGTAGTCAATAGCATCCAGAGTCACGTTAATGGAGTTCTCCCCTTTCGTCTCTCCGATATGCCTCCACATTGCGGAGGCAACCATATCCCAAGGAAATGACCAGGTGGCTCGAATATTGTGTCGATAGTCTGGCGTAGGGCTGTTGCAAACGCCTCCGTACAATCCTTGACATTCAACCTTCGGAGTCGTTGAAAGTTCCTGTTGCTCCCAGGAAATGATGTAACCGATATTGCCTTCGAGATTAATCGAACCGAATCGCTCTGTGTAAATGGTGTAACTGGAGATCACGTCTATTCCCCGAACACGCTCGACAGCCAAGTTATCGATAATACCTTCGACATGCCCACTGGATTGCACTTCGGTACCGATCCATAGATCACCACGTAAGGCGTTCCTTTTTACTTTCGCGCATCTGGAAAGATCTCCATTAAGACATTCCGTGATCGTGAACTCTGGTGTCACCACGGAAATCCCGTCTTCGATTTTGATGTCATAGAAATCTGCGCTTAGCGAGAGTCCCGTCAGCAAATCTGGCTGGTACACCATCCCTACAAGAATCGTGACTGATTTTTCCGGACTTAAATCTGGATTTCCACCCCGGAGATAGTTGTACTGAGCAGCTGGCGAATGTTGTATGTTGCCCCAATGTGCCTGTGTCACACCTGTGAGAGCACACTGCTGAAACGTATATCCGGAACCAGTTTTTCCGTCCGCTTCAATTGGACCTGCACATGGGTCAGCAGACATATCAAACTGGTGAAAACCATGTGGGTTAAACAACTCTCGGACATTTGCGGAACGAACTGCATGTTGTGCACTCGCGCGAAACGATAATTGGTCGCTCACTGACCACCCTAATCGGGTACCCCAGGTGTGAGTCTTATTGCCATTCGAGTAATCCGAGTATCGATAACTCGTATCAAAATGAAGGTTCTTTAGTAGCGCTTTGCCTTCCAACAAAGGGATCGACGCTTCGGAAAAGATCTCTGCAACACTGTACGATCCAGTTACAGCATTCGTCGCTCCACCTTGTCCTGCACCTTCGCCTTTTAGAAATCCTTCATCGGGCTGGAAATCTAGCTTCTCTCGACGGTGCTCTGCTCCTAACACCACAATGATCGAGTCGTTTGCAAAGGGCATCTTCCATCCTGCACTTTCCATTTCGGCTTTCATGTGTGCATGAAGAATCTTCTGCTCAGTCGTACCACGTGCAAAGAGTGGATGGATCAGATAATTTATGGCCTCTTCCGTTACGCCACCGGTTTGAAAGATATTCCAAGGGACACAACTCAAGTCAGAACCGTCTAGGACCGAACGACAGACTATGTTCCCCTGCGCGTCTCTCGTTGCGTCAAGTGACCTCCGGATCTTCGTTATCCCTATGTCATTGAGGTAATTGTTCTCCATAGAGACTAAGGATCGTTGACCATAGATCTCTATATCTAAGTTCTCGTTGATGATGTGAGTAAGACCCGCGACGCTTCTCACGCTTGTATGACGTAGATCGTGTTGTCGACTGCCTCCTTCGACATTGCGCCGACCGATAAATAGATCAATGTAGTCATCAACCTTATTCTGACAAAACGCACTGTCTAGATACTCTCTTTGTGCATCTATCGATAGTCCTGATAAAAACTCATCAAGTGTTGCTACTTGGTCCGGATTGAGTCGATCCATTGTGAGCAAGGAATACTGTTGCTCCGAGAGAAAAGGATTTCCACAAAAGAGAGAGTCTGTAACAAAGAATGCACCTGAGGGTGCGATCTGCGTCAGTGTATGGTCATCGGCAAACAGGAATTCGGCAAATACATTAGTGTTTTCACTAACGTCGGAATTTGCGAGAGTGCCAAACGAAACTCTTTCATCGGGACGTTGAAAATAGTTTGACGGTCCGTAGTTAAACAGAGTGCCAGCTCGAGGCACGAACGACGAACCGTCGACTTTGTAGTCGAACCCGATGGTATCTGCATTTTGAAAATTCGTAACCCGCCCTTCTGGGATAGTGCTTGAACCCCAACAGGCATCCGCAGTGTTATTCAGTGCACACGAACTGTAGTCCCTCGCTGCCTGGGATATTGCTTTGATATCTCGATACGTTGCGAAAGCAACAATATTCCCGCCATTGAGTAGGTTGCCTCCCAGGGTCAATGAGTATTGGGTGATCTCCCCATCACGCATAGGTTCATCAGCCACTTCGAATCCACTAGCTTCGACAATCTTGTGTATGTCAGCGCTACCATTGCTGTGGCGGTAAAAACTATGTTGAAAATCGAAGTTAACTCCTTGAAATTTGTCGTCCATGATGAAATTAACCACGCCACTGACGGCATCAGATCCATAGGTTGTTGAAGCACCGCCAGTCAGCACCTCAATGCGGTTTATTAAGGATCCAGGGACTTGGTTCATGTCCGCCCCTCCTGCTTCCTGTAGTGGAGAACCGGCAGGCATACGTCTCCCATTGATAAGGAATAAGGTCCGAGCTGCTCCAAGATTGCGAAGATCTAGAGTGGCCGTACCTGTTGCACCGTACGAATGACCTGCATTCTGACGAGACCAAATCTGCGGCATCTGACGAAGTGCATCTTCCACTCGAACTGTGCCTTGCCATTTGATTTCATCTACCTCTATCTTCACGATCGGCGTTGTACTTGACAGTTCGTTTCGTTCGATACGAGAACCCGTGACCACCAACTCTTCTATTTCACTTGGAGATTCACTAGATTGACCACTAGCAAAACAGCAACAAACCAGGCAAACCAGCATGCCATACGCGACTCTCGAACTTGAGCGGCGCATTGACATTTGTTCAGGAATCAAAAGGCGATACATTTTTGTGAGACGCAGAAATAGAAACCCTTACACCTTGAGTACTGATCCACAATACGACACCATCGAACAGATAATTATCTAGTGAATTAGTGCCGAGAAGTTTACGTTTCAGTCCGTATTTACTTCTTTCTCTTGATTTGGAAATCTCCTCGCTCGCATTAGCGCAATTCTTGATACCAACATCAGGGTTGTAAAAAACAAGCATTACATCCAGAGATTATCTCAACAAGCATTTCATACGGGTTTAAGTACGCGCGCTCTCAGTACACTGAAAGCCAAATCCGTCCAATCATCACACTGTCCTACCAAGCCTACTTGGACTCGTCGTGCCAATATGTTTCAGCAAGCCTGCGAGCACCTCAGTAAGCATTGATGGCAAACTAAAACACGTCCTCGTCTAAGAGTCTCGATCTTTTGATCGAATTTGCTCGAGTAATCTAATAGAGAATCAAGCTTCCTGTCAGACTAGGTGAGAGAAAGACTTCCCAGCTTCTAGTCGAGACTTCTGCCTAAGTCTTTGGCGAGTTCAATACGAAATCCCAAGACTGCTCAATCCGTAGACCTTCTGGCAGCTCACTCAGGTCATTTTTTACTCTTTCAAAATAGCCAAGGAGAGCCGTAGACGATCTTTGGAATAACCATGAGGTATGCCATGAATTGCATTGATGTAGCATTCATTTGGATGAATAGGAGGATTGAGTATGGGACAGCCAACGAGCTATCTTGTGAACGTTTTAAAGTGTGAGGAAAGCGGAATGTTGGTGGGCAGTAGCTCCGACATTCCAGGATTGACCTTAGAAGCCAAAACACCCCGCGGCATTGTGAAAGCAATAATGGAGGTTGCCCCTCTGTTAATGATGAGAAACCTAAATCTATCGTCAGAGGAAGTTGGAGAATGCGTGATAAAGGTACAAACTCAGGACACGCCAACAACTGAGAGACAAAGGACACAGGGTCCACATATCTTTCTTGATTCAGACTTGCTCAACGCAACCGCCTAGCTTCTTCAACACTCAGGATAGGTAGGTGCCAACGGGAAAGACGTTAAAAGAGAGCTCGCCTGGATTTCACACTTAGTCCTAGAAGTAGCATTGGTAGAAAAGCAGAAATCGTGGTTTTCGATCTGACGACTAGCAGTGTAACGAAACGACTTTCGTTGGATTGTCGATCAGAATAAGGCCGATTTTCGAATTGATGGCGGAGCGGACGGGACTCGAACCCGCGACCACTGGCGTGACAGGCCAGTATTCTAACCAGCTGAACTACCGCTCCTACCTAGAAACACGGTGAGGAATTGGTGGGTGTTGTAGGACTTGAACCTACGACCTATGGCTTGTAAGGCCATTGCTCTCCCACTGAGCTAAACACCCATATGAAGTTGAATTTTATTGAATGGATTTATCAATCGCAAAACTCCTACAATCTTTTTTTCGCCGAAGGGTTAGTAACCCTGTCGGAATCAAGTTTCATTGCCAGCAGGATACAGTTATATGTCTGAAATTGATGCGGCTCTTTTAGCCGAACTCACTAAGCTAGATACACCTACCGTTTGCAACGCGTTGGAAACCGTCGTACCTCAACGAAGGGGCTTTGGTTATACAACACAACCACTGGTGTGTACTCGGCCGGAACTAGGTAGCATGGTGGGATTCGCGCGAACTGCAACCATCCGAGCTGCGCACCCGGCTGACACCAAAAACGTCTCTCAAGATTACTATGCATATATCGATGAAGGACCAAAACCAGCAATCATTCTTATCCAAGACTTAGATGGCGAGGCACGAGGATATGGTTCGTTTTGGGGTGAAGTGAACAGCAATATCCACAAAGGTCTCGGTTGCTTGGGATTGGTCACCGATGGCAGTGTCAGAGATCTCCCCGATATAGCTCCAGGATTTCAGATGCTGGCTGACCGAGTTGGCCCATCACACGCGTTTGTTCATGTCGTTGCATACGGAATAGACATCAATGTGTCAGGTATGCGAGTGAGCGATACAGAATTAGTTCACGCAGATCAACATGGTGCAGTAATCATTCCGAAGGATGTTGCAGCAGACGTGCCTGAAGCCGCCGCCGCGATCGCTCGGAAGGAACGGGTAATCATCGACGCAGCGCAAGAAGAAGGATTCAATATGGCTCGCCTGCGTAAAGCTTGGGGCGATTCAGCAGAGATACACTAATCCGATGGAACTACCAGCTTTTCAACTCGTTGACCAGAATGGTTCTGATCATCACTTCCCTGACAACCAAGCAACTTTTGTCTGCTTTGTCAAAGAGGATTGCCCTACTTGTAATCTAGTCCTTCCTCTCATTCAAAAGGTTCACGATAGTTCTGGCACTCGAGTCTTGGTACCGGGTCAAACGCAGGAAGGCAACGAGATTCTTGTAAAGAATCATGAGCTTACTGCTCCCCTTTTAGATGACTCAATACTAAAGGTCTCATTCGCTTACGATCTCGAAACGGTTCCCCACTGTTTCTTAGCGGATTCAAACGGTGAAAAATTAGATGAGTTAATTGGATTTGAGAGACAGGAATGGCGAACGTTTTTCGAGAAACACTTTCCATCCACAGAGATCGATTGGGACCAATTACCGGAATGGCGACCCGGTTGTGGATCACTTACACAGGATCCCATAATCCAAGATCGACTCCGCGCGGAATCTGAGAATAGTCCTCTTCGGGCAAGGCGACTCGAAATCGCTTCACAGGATGACATCCATGAATTCATGTTTGATCAAGGATTCACGGATGGACTACCGGTTGTCCCACCAACTCCCGAACGAGTCATTCGGATGCTATCGGGAACAAACCGTGAACCACAGGAACTCGTTGCGACTATCCCTCCGAACTTAGCGCCGGCAACGGTTGAGAAAATTGCGGTGAATGCCGTACTAGCAGGTTGCAAGCCAGAATACCTGCCGGTAGTAATCTCAACGATTGAAGCTATTTGCAATGATGAGTTCAACTGTCACGGTGTCTTCGCAACCACGATGGGAGCTACACCAGTCATGGTGTTGAATGGACCGATTCGCCACGAAATCGGTGTCAATATGAAAATGTCAGCCTTAGGGCAAGGCACGCGTACAAATGCCGCGATCGGTCGAGCCGTTAGATTGGCGATCCGAAATATTGGTGGTGCTCAACCAGGCGGTACCGAAAGATCAACCCTCGGAAACCCAATGAAATACACAATGTGTTTCGCTGAGTGGGAAGAACGTAGCAACTGGGACCCCTACCACGTCGAGAAGGGATTCCAAAAAGATGATTCTGTTGTCTCAGTGTTTGCTATGTCAGGTGGACCGATGCAGATTATCGATCAGACATCTAGATCCGCTGAACAGTTAATCGGGAGTTTTGCGCTGTCCATGCGAGCTATCCACCATGTGCGAGCACATCGAAATGGTGACACTATCCTCGTGATTTGTCCGGAACACGTTGACACGCTAGCTACACAAAACTACTCGAAGCAGGATGTAAAGGAAGGAATTCAGGAAAAGAGTGCCGTACTACCGCAGGAGTTAGTCGAGGACGATTTCAGTGGAGTAGGAATACCTAGAGCACTTTACGAGCAAATGTCTGAAGAAAAGAGGCAAACGAAGGTGCCCAAGTTTTCCTCGGTAGATAACATACATATCTTTGTTGCGGGGTCAGATGCAGGAAAATTCTCCGCAGCATTCCATGGCTGGGCAAGTGGACCTATGGGCTCCATCCCAGTCTCCAAGAAAATTGAGTCATAATTTCTTAATAACCAAGGAGGATTCGGAATGACCACCATTTTGGACCCGACTGACGAACGCAGACCAATCGAACGCCAATTGGCATCGAGAACATCTGAGTTAAAAGGTCGGTTAGCGTTATTAGATATCAGGAAACCTAGAGGTAACGTACTTCTAGATCGTCTTGAGCATCTATTAAGTGAGAAGTACCCGAAAGTTGAGGTGACCAGATATGCGAAACCCACTTTCACAAAACCTGCTCCAGATCAGCTTCGTAAGGAGATAAAGAGCCAAGCCGACCTTGTCGTCGAAGCTCTCGCTGACTGAGGATCCTGTACTACGTGCAGTTTGCATGATACGGTATGGTTTGAAATCCAAGGGATTCCAGCAGTAACAATCGCCTCGAGCGAATTTAAAACAGCAGCAGCAACTCAAGCAACAGCGCTGGGGTTGAAGAGTGCACCTTGTGTCTTTGTCCCTCATCCAATTCAGGATGCTACCGACGAAGAGATGCAATCAAAAGCAGATGAGTGTTTGTCGCTCGTCGTTGATGCTTTGGTTGCTAACGAAGGCGGCAACGGAAACTAGGTGAAAGTGTTGATCTAAGCAATCACAAGAGTTTGCGAATTACTGAGCACCGTGTGACAGTAAGTCATTCGGTGCTTTTTTTGTTTCACTGACAGTATTTGTCAGTTTTAGCTCACTGCACCTACGGAATAGAGCTCTTCTATTTGCTCTTGCACAAATCCAAATTCGGCAAGCACCTCAGCTGTGTGCTCACCTGGATCAGGCGCAGCTGAATCGAAAGTTTCTGTATGCGGATGCGCTGACATATTAATCGGTGAACGAATTAGGTTTACCTCCCCTATCGTCCGATGCTTTGCCGGTTTTGTCATCTTCAGAAATTTTGCTTGTGTGTCTTCAAATGCTTCACCTACATTGAATATAGGGCCACACGGTACACCTACCTTATTGACTCGTTCGACAAGCGTCGCAACATCGAACTTCTGAAGTACTGAGTTCATAGAAGTCTCTAATTTATCTTTGTTTTTCATTCGGTTACGAACAGAACTGAATAACGGGTCTGAACGCAATTCATTATCGTCAATTGCATCCAAAAAGCGGTACCACATCCTGTCGGTTGGAGCGGCAAGATTGATGTAACCGTCCTTACACTTGAACGTTCCCATCGGAAAACTAGTGGGGTGATTGTTACCTTGTGTCTGAGGAATATCGCCTCTCATGGTGTAGCGTGCACCCTGAAAATCCAACTTACATAGCATCCCTTCCAGCAACGATGTGTGAACCCATTGGCCTTTGCCGCTCGTAGTTCGACTGATGAGAGCTAATAGGATGCCTTGAGCCAAGAACATTCCGGCGGTCGTATCGCTGATAGCAATCCCTGCTCGAGTTGGCTCTCCACCTTTCTGACCAGTAATGGACATCAAGCCGCTCATGCCCTGGACGATTTGATCGACGCCTGCACGATCAGAATATGGCCCTTCTTGACCGAAACCGGAAATACTCGCATAAATCAACCGAGGATTGATCGCACTAAGTGTTTCGTAGTCAATTTTGAGCTTTGCTTTTACTGGAGCGCGGAAGTTTTCAACGAAAATATCGACTTGCTCAACCATTTGCAGAAAAGCTTCGTACCCTGCTTCATTCTTTAGATTAAGACAGATGCCTCGTTTATTTCGATGAAGATTCTGCTCGTCTGGTCCATGTCTCCCTCCAGTGATCGAACCTGGATCCGATGGGGGTGGTTCTAGCTTGAAGACGTCAGCGCCCCAATCTGTTAACAGACGGACCGCGGTTGGACCAGCTCGCGCAATGGTTAGATCAAGTACTTTTAATCCAGCTAAAGGTAGCTCTGACATTTTTTCAATTCAACAAAAGGTGCGAAATCGGCTGGTTAGTGTATATGCAAGGGAGAATTCTGCTGGGTAGATTTCCTACCTTGTGACCTCTCCCAAGACTTCTGGTGGACCGATTCTGGGCGAAAGTAAAGTCTCGTGTCCTTGCGTGGGATTGCGAGGAACAAATCGTGCAAGCACCAAAGAGCAGAAAGCAAAAGCCGCGCCGATCAAGAAAACAATACTGTGTGAAGTTAACCAAGCAATCCCGAGTAATGCAGGGATCACAACGGCCGCCATGTGGTTGATTGTGAATGAAACACTTACTGTAGAAGCAATGTCAGCAGGGTCCGCAATCTTCTGGAAGTAAGTCTTGATCGCAATTGCCAATACGAAGAAGAAATGGTCGATGACATAGAGTCCACCCGCAAGTAAAGCAGATTCGACGAAAGCATATGAAACGAATACACCAATGAGTCCTATGTATTCGACGGTCAAGGCGGTTCTCTCACTGACTCTTCCAATCCACGCGCCCATTCTCTCGGCGAAAAGATAGTTGACCACATGGTTGATCAACAATAGCAATGCCATATTCTCGACACTGTAGCCAAATTTCTCAACGAGAAGGAATCCTGCGAAGGCGACGTAAATCTGGCGTCGAGCGCCACTGAAGAAAGTCAATGCATAGTAGAGCCAATACCTTGAGCGTAGGATGATTTGCTTCCGCTGCACGACTTCAGACTCGATCCTAGGGAAGTGTGCCTTGAGAACCAATGCACACACCAATACAGCACCTCCACCGATCAGATATACGAGGTAATAGTCGATGGATGTCAATTCGAGGATCACCCAGAGCAGTCCGTAGGTGATAAACGAAGCCATTGCACCAATTGAAATCAGCTTGCCAAGCAACCTTGGTGCATCACCTTTTGGTAACCACTGGAGCGCAAGAGATTGACGACCAGTTTCCAAATAATGGAATCCAATCGACATCAGGACCACCGTGAAATACAACCCATAGACGGTTGGGAAGAATCCCGTCAAGGTTATTCCGAGACCGAAAACTGCGAGAAATACGATTACAAAGGTCTGTTCACGACAGACCAACAAAATGAAAACGGCAGTAAACGCGAGAAATCCAGGCACCTCACGCAAGCTTTGCATAATGCCGTTTTCCAGGCCTGTGAACCCGATCTGCTCGACTGCATAGTTATTGATCAAAGATGACCACACCGACATGCCAATAGGCACGGCGATGCTACACACGATCAGAAAACCGAAGTGAGATCGTTGTCTTAACGACTCAAGGACATTCGACGTTATCGGAACCATGCAAAGTCCCTAGGTGAAATCGGAATCGCCAAGCAAGGAATGGGTTGCCTGACATTCCGACACAAAAAAAGAAACTGGGCTAGTCTGGGAGACCCAAGATGCGTTTTGAAATGATGTTCAGCTGCACTTCTGAGGTTCCACCCTCAATAGAGTTAGCTTTTGATCGCAACCACTCCCTCGTAACGCCAAGATTTGCGCGATCAAAGGTTTCACCCGTCCAACCGAGTGCGTCATGGCCGAGCATATTTACCAGCAAATCAAGTCTGTTCTTGTTCTGCTCAGTGCCGTAGTACTTGAATAACGACGACATGAAAGTTGGTGCAATACCAGCTTTTCCTTCCTCTCCAGACCGTCGTGTAGTAAGACCGTAAGCATGACCGTTTAATTGGTGATTGATGACTTTCTCACGGAATTCTGGATCAGCAATCTTGCCGTCTTCTTCACCGACATATTCTTTCGCAATATCTGCGATCGTTCGTGCGCGTGGACCGGTTGCTCCACCTGATCCCATGCCACCGATCGATGTTCTCTCATATTGCAAAAGTCGCTTCGCGACAGTCCAACCTTTATTGACCGTACCGATGACGTTGCGCTTTGGCACACGTACATCATCGAAAAATGTCTGACAGAACGGAGATGCACCACTGATCAAAAGGATCGGCTTCACAGTCACCCCTGGAGAGTGCATGCTGAAAACAATGAACGTAATACCTTCGTGTTTCGGCGCGTTGGGGTCTGTACGCACGAGGCAAAAAATCCAGTCGGCTTGATCAGCACCAGACGTCCAAATTTTGGAACCGTTGATGATGTAATCATCACCATCGGATACTGCTTTTGTTTTAAGACTCGCTAGGTCCGAACCAGAGCCTGGTTCACTATAACCTTGACACCAAACGATTTCCTGTCGAACGATTTTCGGTAGGTGTTCATAACACTGTTCTTCCGTGCCATATTCCAACAGAGCTGGACCGATCATGGTGAGTCCCATACCGCCGGCAGGTACCCAAGCTCTTGTTCTGGAAAGTTCTTCCTGTAAAACTCTGACATCCAGCCCGTCTAGACCTGCGCCGCCATACTTGGTTGGCCAAGTAGGTGCAGACCAACCTTTCTCGAAATAGGTTGATCGCCATCCTTGACGCTCTTCGTCCGATACTGACCCACCTTTGCGGATCGACTCAGGACAATGTTCTTCAATAAATGCGCGCGTCTCTGCTCGAAAGTCCACTTCAATTTTCTCCTAAAAATTCCTGTCCTGTTGCTACTACGAGTTTTACGTTTTTCAGTGCCCGTAGGTCCTCCAAAGGATCGCCTTCAACGAACACCAAATCCGCGGCCAGACCTGGTCTGATAGATCCTGTACGGTGTGACATTTTAAGTGCTTTTGCTGATACGCTCGTAGCTGACTTTAAGACCTCCCGAGGTAAAAAATCGGCATACTCTGCGAACACAGGTAAAGCCTTCGGCAAGTCGTTGTGATAGACATTAGGTATTCCAGCATCGGTGGATGCTATGAATACAGCTCCGAGTCCTTTCATTTCTCGAATGATTTCTCGAGTCTGTTCAAGATTCTTATTGTCTTTACCTTTGAATTTCTCCCAGCCTGAGTGTATCGTCGGCGAAACATAAACATTTTCGCGTGCCATGTGCTGAACTGCACCTAAGTCTGCAGGTCCTTTTGAAAAATCTGCGTTTCGCCACGAACAGTGTTCAATCGTATTTACCCCGGCATATGCGGCGAAGCAAATACCTTGGGTGCCATGACAGTGGGCGGCGACATCTAACCCTTTCGAGTTTGCGTAGTTGACAAACGAGCTCAAATCCGGTTGGGAAAACTGAGACTTACTAATATCGGTACCTTTGGTATAGACCCCACCAGTAGCCATGATCTTGATCAGATCGACACCCTTTCGAATGTTCTTGTCGATCAGCTTCGAGGCAGCGCTAACACTTGAACATTCACCGTGCCAAAAGTAGCAATGACCTTTCGGGGAAGTAATTGGTCGTCCAGCGCAAAGTAATCGAGGCCCGATAACCTCGTTTTTATTAATCTGATCCCTAAGTTCCAGTTCCAACCAATCACCACCGCCAAGATCTCGTGCTGTAGTGATTCCTGCGAGCACCATTGATTTAGCTCGGTCGCGCATTTTCGAGCAAATTTCGGATTTTGACTGTTTCAGTTGCTCTTCTATGCCAGGGATCGCGGGATCGACTGTCATATGCACATGAGCGTCGATCAATCCTGGAATACAGGTCAAGCCCGAATAATCCCTGACTTCACCACGATTTACACCTATGTTCTGGATAATCCCGTCTTTTACAGTAACACTTGAGTGTTCCGAGTACTCACTTGCGATACCGTCCCATAGTCGGACGTTCGTATAGGTGACTTCGCCCGTCATGTCAAGTCGCTTCTAGTCACGGTAGCCGCGGAATCGACGTGAGCTAAAACACCATCCGAGCCAGGCTTTCAGCTACGCAACAAGGTTTGTCCTGACCTTCTACATCGACAACGACTTCATTCATGGTTTCGATCATGCCATTCTTGATTTCAACGGTCTTGAGTGTACTGGTAGTTCGAATCCGCGCGCCTACAGGCACTGGAGATGGGAAGCGTACCTTGTTGAAGCCGTAATTGATTGTCATTTTCTGACCTTCCAATCTGGGACCTGTTTCAACGACAGTTTTAGGTAAATGTGACATGATCGATAGAGTCAGATGACCGTGAGCGATCGTGGTACCAAAGGGTCCTGACTTTGCTCGGTCTTCATCAATATGGATCCATTGGTGATCCATAGTTACTTCCGCAAATTCATTGATACGACCCTGGGTCACCTCAAACCAGTCACTAGATGCTGAGGACTCTCCTATTCTTGCCGTGAGGGTTTCGTATGCATTTTCCAAATTTGAACTCATGTGTACTCCTGATTTCGTTAGTAGTTTTGGTATTTTGAGAGATGCTAATAATAAGGACTCGATCATCCCAGCGTCTATGTTCCTTGCTTGCGCGCATAAGACAGTAGCGGCGAACGATAAATTAGCGCGAATTCAGTACAGACTCGCACGCTGAGGACTGACGAGCTAGGCTACCATCCTTAGGGGAAGCGATCTACTGCGTTTTGCGTAGATTGGACTAGCTCGAAGCGCTTCAATAAAGTGGACCGCCCTTCAGGGAATGGAGCTTAGTGCTTACTCCAAGGTGAGATAATATGTTGCCTTATTACCCTCTCGCGTAATGAGGACTTAAGGAAGCAAAGCTAGGAGAAGCAAAGTGCTACCACAGAACTATGAGGAAACCGTCTACGCTGGTGTACTCGGCAAAATCATTGGCGTGTATCTCGGTCGACCTTTTGAAGGCTGGACCAATCAACGAATCGAAGAAAGACTCGGCGATATCGATTACTACGTTCATGATAAAGTCGGAGTGCGACTCATCGTCACCGATGACGACATTTCCGGGACGTTTACCTTTATTCGTGCACTCGAAGATTACAACTATGACCCTCAGCTGACGTCAAAGCAAATCGGTCAGACATGGCTGAACTACCTTGTTGAAGGTCGATCGGTCCTATGGTGGGGTGGCTTAGGTAATTCAACGGAACACACTGCCTATCTCCGATTAAAACAAGGTCTTGATGCACCTGCTTCAGGATCAATCGCCTGTAATGGTCAAGTTGTCGCAGAACAGATCGGCGCTCAGATTTTCATAGACGGCTGGGCACTGGTTAATCCGGGCGACCCGGAACGCGCTGCCGATTTCGCTCGTCGAGCTGGATCAGTAAGCCATGATGGAGAATCGGTTTATGGCGCAATGGTTTTGGCCGCCATGGAAGCAGCTGCGTTTGAAGAAAAAGATCTCGACAAGCTGGTTGACATCGGACAGGAGCAAATTCCTAAAGATTCGACGATAAACCGAATGATCAACGATATCCGAGCTTGGCACCAAGAAAACCCCGACGATTGGCGCGCTACTTTTAAGCAGATTCAAGCAAACTACGGTTACGACAAGTATGGCGGAAACTGTCATATCGTCCCTAATCATGGATTGATCATTCTGGGTTTTCTGCACGGCGACGGAGACTTTCAGAAATCACTAAAGATTGTGAATACCGCTGGTTGGGATACCGACTGCAATTCAGGTAATCTAGGCTGTCTCATGGGCATTAGGAATGGCATTGAAGGTATTGATGCCGGACCGGATTGGCGAACTCCTTTTGGAGATATCTGTTATGTACCCACAGCCGATAGTGGAAGCGGAATCACAGATGCAGCCACCATCGCGCGAAATATCTCTATCGCTGGCGCAAAACTAAACGGCGCGGAACTCACTTCTACCTCGAAAAACGGTGCACGTTACAACTTCTCGTATCCTGGATCAGTTCAAGGATTTAGAGGGACTGGATGCGAAGTTTCTAATCAACAGATGGACTCTGGCGAGAGAGTTCTCACTCTATCGGTGAACGATGCAAGTGCAGTAACTGGCGCTTATACCGATACGTTTATCGACTCGAAAGAAACGGCTCAGTACTTTAGTGGGCGAGGCTATGGCTTGATGACTAGTCCCAATCTGAACCCAGGACAGACCGTCACAATGACGTTGTTGGCAAGTTCAGAAAATACGGCTAATTTGAGCGTGAAGCCGGCGGTGCGAATCTATAACGAAGACGACGAAATTGTCTCGTATTCCGGCGATGCTTGTGTATTACAACCTGGTGAACGAGGTACTCTTGAGTACACTGTACCTGATCCAACGGGACTTCCTGTATGTGGCGTAGGCGTGGAACTTGAGAATGCTACGAATGGTTCAAAGCTCCATCTCGTTTCCCTGGACTGGCACGGAACTCCAAACATTACATTGACTCGCAAACGCGGAGACATGTGGTGGCGCGCATGGGTCAATGCAGTGTCGCATTACCACCACTACTTCGAGACGTTTAGGCTCATCCAAGACTCAGGTACCGGCATGGTTTTGTACGGCAATCGAGACTGGGATTCTTACAAAGTCAGCGCAGATATCACTCCTCATCTTGTCAACCGCGTGGGGTTGGCTGCTCGAGTGCAGGGATTGAAACGGTACTACGCTCTCGTGCTAACTGGCGAAGGCAAATTGCAGATAGTCCGGGAGTTGGATGGACGGAAGATTCTTAATGAAGTGGAATACCCTCTTGAGTTAGGAAGAACCTATCAGTTCGACGTAACTGTCAATGGCAATCAGATCTCTGGTTCGATTGACGGAGACACGACGATTGAAGCCAATGACAACTTATTAACGACTGGTGGTATTGGTTTATTGATCGACGAGGGTCGAACAGCAACGCAATCAGTCTCAGTATCTCCAGTTGAGTAGAGACAATATCCGGATTATTGCAATGAGTTAGGTCCTGTGCTAATTTCCCAGCGAGAGTTCCTTGCGCATGGCAGTGCAAAATTGATCAATTGCGGCTTGAAGATCTCGTGTTCTTTGCTCACCTACACTCTCGGTAAAACCGAAGGACAATCGCATCTGACTATAACCTGCTGAACGGTCTCTTTGTCTTGCGTCGTCCGGGAAGAAGTCGAACATTGGTACGATCACAATTCCGTATTCCTCGACTAAATGCAATGCAAATTGATCATTGACCTCAATATGAGGATCCCGGATAGTGACCACTGTGAAAAACCCAGCCGCAGGATTGGTCCAAGAAATTTTGTCAGGAAAGTCACCTAGGCCACATTCTAATCCACCTAGAACGATCTCCCGGTTCTCCGAGTAAATCTTGAGTTTCTGATCTGCGATCGGCCAAAGCGAAGAGCGGACTTTCCCGTCGCTTTCGTGTAGGAGAGACTGAAAAGACAGCAAACTCAACGGATTGTGAAAAAGAATGTCTGCACTAGCTTCCGTGAGGAGCATCTCAGTCAAAGAGATCAATTCACCACCCGTTATTTCAATGGTTGCATCTGAATAGATAAACCCAACTCTAGGTCCAGGCAACCCAATCTTGGATCCAGTAAAGAGATGCACCGTCCTCTCAGGATCGATTGAAATGAATGGCTGAGGTCTCTCCCCTTCCGACAAGTAGCTGATATACAGATAAGGTGCATCCTCTACGATCAAAATTCCTTCTTCAGTGGCAATCTCTACTATCGCTTCGCGACGTTCCTGGCTGAAGGAGAATCCTGCTGGGTTGTGTCCATCCGGCACGGTGTAGTAGAACGGCACATAGAACCCTTCTGCCCTAGCTTTTCGAATCTGGTCCCGAAATTGATCCAAGTAAGGACCTTCAGAATCCATATCAACGCTGAAAATTTGGCAGTTTGAGTTAAGCGTAGCTCGAGAAAGAAAACCCGCATACGTTGGCGCATCCGTTATGTAAGCCAGAGGCTGATTTGCCCGCTCAAAGAGAGAACAAAGTAACGCTATACCACCTGTTGCCCCAATAGTAGGGATCAACCTATTCGGATCGATGTCTATGTTCCAGTCGCGTCCGTAGACACTGGCAAAAGATTCTCTCGGACCTATAGGACCTAGCGTATCCGTATAGGCATAAGCATCTCGAAGAAACTGCGGCGTTTCATCTGTCGAGTTGAGACCTTCCCTTCTTGCCAAAATTTCGAACCAATTTTCAGTGGATTGGACGAAACTGTCAGGGTTTGTCACTTCTGGGTTTGGATATCCAGCACCAAGGTGGTGTATTTTCAATCCCTTTTCTTTCGCAACATTTCTGAGACCTGGAAGTGCAGCTGCCATTCGCCTGGTCACTGCGGTAGGTTGTAGCCTCAGCTGTCTTGCGGCAATCGATGCTTTCGTGTTCAAATTCATGGTCTTGATGACTCTACCAAAAAATAAGCCGTATACAATGCTTCTAAATCAATTTAAGGAAGCAAAATGGCAGCTCTAATCACTACCTTAGAAGAATTTCAGGAAGAATACGCGAAAGGCATTGGCGTCAAGCTTCCAGTTCGAGGTATAGGTCGGGAAGCAAGTCTAGATAACATCCGAAGATTCGGCGATGGCGTAGGAGACTACAACCCGTTGTGGCGCGATCCGAGGTATGCCGCAGAAAGTAGATTTTGTGGCATTACAGCACCTCCGATGTTTATCTACGGGGCAAGTCTCGGAATTGGTGCAGCCATCAATGGCAATATAGATGGTCGACGTCTCACCTCAGCAAATTTTCCAATGAATTACGCGGGAGGTGAAATCAACTTTCTGAAGACGATATGGCAAGGAGACACGATCCGCGCTGAGGAAACGGTTGTCGATGTGGTTACAAAGCACAGTGACCGGATCGGAGATTTCTGTATTTGCACCGCTATGGTGGAGTATTTCAATCAACGGCTCGAGTTGGTGGCTACCAAACGAACAAATATGGCTCGCTACAAGAACCTAGGTGGTGGCAAGACGATCAAATATGATCGTGAGAGTAAATCCAATGTCACAGAAACCGCACCCGATCCATTAGTCTTCGAACGAGCTAGGAAAGGCAACGCCATTCGAACCTGGGATAGTGTCGTAGAAGGAGAAGCACTACCTACCCTACCCAAAGGTACGTATACAGTAACTGAACTGTTTCTATTCACTCACGGCGTCGTCGGTACAGGGCGCAGTCCGAGAGCAGCACTTGAAGCCGAAAACTCTAAAGATCTGGGCGGTGGAGGTCGCTACGACGAGGAACATGCTAAGAAGCGACGAAATATGCCTGGACAATTCGATTGGGGTCCACAACGAGTGTGCTGGCTCTGTCAGATTGCCACCGATTGGGCTGGAGACGATGCTGTAATAAAGTCATTGGATACTCGAGTACGTCATCCGAACGTGGTAGGCGACACCAATACTGTATATGGCAACGTCGCACGCAAGTACGAAGAGAATGGCGAACGGTTCGTGGATCTAAAAGTCTGGAATGAGAATCAAGCTGGACTACCTACAGCTGAAGGAATCGTGACTGTAGCACTGGCGAGATGAAATGGCTTCCTGATAGAAGATACATGGAAGATTTCTGTAAATCAAATTAAGACTCATTGACCCTCCTCTTTCTAAGTACAATGCTTTCAACTTGGGCTGAAAATTGAAGGAGGTGATTTTGAAACTTACTAAGCGGAGATTTACGGAGTAACAAGATCTCCGCTAATCTATCTAATGGAACAGGGGTCTTATGACCCCTGTTCTTCTTTGTAGCACCTCATCGTGATACGAAGATTTTTGTCTCGAGACGATCATCTGACTCACAATTTGCGTAGCTACTGATCAATACCTGTCCAACGAAATCGCACGGTTGATTGCGAGAAGCGCATTCGTTCCAGCACGTAATCCACGACTCTGAATGGGTCAAGGTGAAAGACCAATTCAGATTTCCAAAAGTCTTATTCAGGCGATCTAACAACTCATTTCCTATACAGACACAATTTTTGTCGTCTTAGATTGTCCATTGATTGCGAATTCTGTTTTAATCCTTTGTTGAAAATCCGCGATTTGGGAGGTCTAGATTGAAACTCTGTGTTGAATTTCCAAGTGTCAGCTACCGCGAAGGTCCGTCGCAGGTGGCAAAGCTCGCAAGAGCGATTGAAGAAATTGGCTACGACCGAATCGAGATCTTCGATCATGTGATAATGGGATATGGAACCGAAAGTCGTCCTGCGCCGCAATATCCGTCAAAGATGCCCATTTTGGAGGCATTAATGACGCTGTCCTATATCGCGGCCAATACGTCTACCATTGGTCTTGGTACCGAAGTGTTGGTACTACCGCAAAGACAACCTGTTCTCGTCGCGAAGCAAGTCTCAACTCTTGACACCTTATCGGGTGGTCGCATGCGACTAGGTATTGGTGTAGGTTGGCAGGAATCTGAGTATGAGATGCTTGAGGAGTCATTTACGGATCGAGGTAAACGGATGGACCAATCAATACAGGTCATTCGACAGTGCTTTAAAGACGAAGTCATCACTTACCAATATGACAGCTATTCTTCCGACCACATGGCTATGGAGCCAAAATCTCCACAAGGTGCACAGCTTCCTATCTGGGTAGGTGGCATGTCTAATCGCGCGCTTAAGCGAGTTGCAGAACTAGGCGATGGCTGGCTAGCGAATGCTATTGTGGACGATAAACAAGCGAAGTCTTTCCTTGCTTCACTTCGAGGCTATGCGGAAATAGCTGGACGCGATCCAGATACGATCGGCTTACAGATGATGCTCGACGTACCCCCGACTGACGATCGCGGTCGTCGTTTCTATAAAGAAATGGATCAAGTTCGCAAACGTGCAGAACAA
Organism: Gammaproteobacteria bacterium bin55; assembly: GCA_002238665.1. Lineage (GTDB taxonomy): Bacteria > Pseudomonadota > Gammaproteobacteria > Pseudomonadales > Azotimanducaceae > Bin55. Next base: position 73,613 of record MPMU01000001.1, on the reverse strand, counting down.
GTAGCTGGATGGGGATTCGAGTACGCAGCAATCAATGCCACAGCAATTTTCCAAAGTGGCGCGCGTTCCGTTGAACAAATCATCGACACACTCGGAAATGTTCACGAAGCTCTCCGAGGTTAGAACAGGATACTGACCCTACTCTACAACTGCATAAAGGTGATCACAGCTACCAAAGCAACAGACGGAATGAGCATCAAGCTGGAAAGTGCGAGTAGCGCAAGAAACTTGCCAGTTGTAAGTAGCCAACCCTGTTTGTAATTCTCACGAATTGCAAATACGACGTACAAAATCACGTAGATCGTTGTTCCTGTCGACAGAAAGATCTGTCCAGGCAGTTCGAATGTAGCCAATCCTCGCACTAATAAAGCTGATATCGTAAGGATTATGAAAATGAACGAGAAGGTATGCATCGTAAACACGATGTGGTGCGCGTAATGGATTTTCAAACCCGCATAGGTCCATTTCAGCATTAGCGCGATCCAAGGCACCAAGATCAGCATGCAAAACGGTAAATTACCGATAAACGCGTCAAATGCCTGATCCGGTGCATGCGCGGTGTTAATCCCAGCTTCTAGGAAAAACAGTTCTGAGTCACTATATTCTTCCTGCTCACTAATCGAATAAAGCACCGACTCTATGGTGGTTTTGGCGGGAGCGAACCCTTCTCGACTAAGTACCTCACGTAGTTTCCTGGAGCTATCTCTTGCCAGTTTTCCTTGTAATTTCTCTACCGACTTGTCAACTCGTACCTGAAAGTCCTCAACAGAAACATCCAACTCAGCCACTGGGTCATTTCTTGCCTCCTCTAGGCGATTTGCTTCGATCCGATCTTCCGCGCTTAGCAGAATAGAAACGACAAAGAAGTAAATAAGACTAGTGACCAAATACACCCGTATCGGAGTTGAATAACTTGCTCTGCGATTCTTTCGAAACTCAACCGATAACCTGCCAGGATGCATGAAGAGCTCTTTTGCGGTTTGAGTTGTTCGGGCATCGAGTTCAAAGAGCTCACCGACGACGGTTTTTATGATTGAAACAACCGACTTGTCATAGTCTCGATTGTTCTGGCCACAATGTGGACAATATTCGGTGTCTTTTTGAGTTCCACAATTAGCACAGAAAACGTCAGGTTCCGATGCATGGGTGTCAGTCACATTGAGTTGCCTCGAGAGAGCGCGACAGGGAGCTCATTTCCAAAAAAATCAATTATGGGAGTATGTGTATTTTCAAAAATCACTTTTCAACCACTCCTAGACTGATTGACAAATATAGGGAATAGCGTCTTGGCCATTGATGAAACTTGGATTGAACGCGCCAGTTCATTAGAAGATTGTGTTCGAGCACATGCTGATCAAAATGAAAAGCAGACGTATCTCTGTGCAGAAGTCGCAACAGAATTGGCGAGACTGAACCTCTATAGGTTAGCTGCACCTAAAAAGTGTCTAGGAGCCGACGTCGATCCCTGTACGCAGATGGCTGTTATCGAACGTATTTCCAGTTTCGATGGCAGCACAGGCTGGAATCTCATGATTGGGATGGAGACGTTCGGGCTAGTTTCGCCGTCCATGGAGACGTGCCTTTCGCTCATAGAAGATCCGATGGTGGTCATGGCAAGTTCAACTGCTGCCGTTGGTCGTGCCAAACCTGTAGACGGTGGCTGGGAAATTACAGGTCAATGGCAATTTGCTAGTGGAGTCCACAATGCTCAGGTATTTGGCGCAACGGTGGTCAAAGATCCCGACCGGACACAAGAGAACCCGACCAGATACTATGCGATGGTCACCAAAGGCCAGTATGAAATCTTGGACACCTGGCATGTATCGGGATTACGCGGGTCCGGAAGCCACGACGTTCAGATCACGAAAGTCGTCGTTCCAGAGCACCGCGTTGTGGCAACACTTGGGTATGGATCGCTTCCGTCAATGCAGCTACAAATGCCTCTCGGCGTCCGACTCACGTTCTGTAAAGTAGGTGTCGCACTTGGAATTGCTCGTGCGGCAATTGAGACGTTTCAGCAACTAGCAGCTGGAAAAACGCCGCGCTTCGCCAACCGAAAGTTACAAGAAAGACGATTTGCACAACGATCACTAGCCTCGGCAGAACTGAGGTTTCGTACTAGCCGCGCGGCGATGTATGAACATGCCGAACTGGTTTGGCAACACGCTATTGAAGATCGACCATTACCTGATTACGATCGAGCGATAGCTCATCTCTTGGCAAGCGATGCCGCTCAAGCTGCTGTGGAAGTCGTCGAGCATGTAGTTCAAGCGGCTGGTACATCCGCAAATCAGCTAAACAACCCGTTAGAGAGGCTTTCAAGAGACGTCAGGGTTGTGCGACAACATGCGACAGTCGCTCCACATCACATAGATGATGTCGGTCGTGTTCTGATTGGTCTTGAACCTCGCGGAATTCTGATGATGTAACGAGGCCGATTTATTACCGAACCACCGCCTCGGGACCGATATGTTCAGACAACCAGACTTTCAAGGGTACATCCTCATCCGTCGGTGAAGTAAATCCAAATCCACCGTTTGGACTGGCACCTAGTAACTGCTTCCGCACATCATCTGCCCCAGCCATGTAGTGGCCTACAGTCATGTTATCTCGTGGTTTGAGCCACCTATACGAGTAGCCGTAGAAGAGCGCTTTCCTTGTAAATTCAGACGTGTTAATACCAGCTGCATGCCATAGCCGGCGATCAAAGAAGACAGCATCACCCGCATTGACTAGCACGGGCGTTGCACCATCGGGGTTTGCTTCAGAGTCTTGCGGATATTCCAGTCGATTTTTTAAGTGGCTACCCGGAAGAACGTGAAAATTTCCTCTTCCCTCAACGCTCACATCCGTGATAAAGAATCCAACCTTAAGGGAAATACGAGGTCGTGGCTCGGTTTCGATATCTTGATTCAATCGACCGCTGTCTTGATGCCAGCCTAAGCGTCGCCGGACTGGGCCGTCTCTGTCTAGTAGTGGCGGTGTAATGATTATGTGGGAGTGGTAGAGCTGGATATGCCAACCCAAAATGTCCACCACTTTCATAAAGGTTTCCGGCAAGTCAATAAGTGGCAAGAATGTCCGGTCTTTGCCTATGAAGTCAAGCACATTCAGTGAATGGTGCGGTTTGAGTCCACGTTTCTCGTACATCGGTCGCTCTCTAGCGACTAATCGGTCGGCCGCATCTACAAGATTTTCAACGGTTTCCTCACCAAGTGCGTTTCGCACGATGAAGAAACCATCCCTTTCAAATTGGTCTCGTTCACTTTCTGTGAGTCGATGTTGGCGGTGTCGGTCATCCATGAGAATTGCAGTAAGTAAGGTAATCGAAAAAATTAAGTCAAGCGGCCGCCCAATCAAGTGCGTTATCAATCAGCTTTCGAAAGTATTGGTTAGCCCAGACACCTCGGAATGTTTTCGGTGTTTCGCCATCTTGAGACACACTTTCGTCCACGAATGGCTGACTGTTATTGGCAGGCGAATGGCAATGACCTAATGCAACATACACAACAGACCCTACACCTACTTTTCGTTCTGTCGCTAGTACTCTAGTCTTCCCGTCAGCTTGGATAGAGGTATCCTCGTCATAGACAAACCCGAATCCTGGAGGCGACGTATCTTCGGGTAGTTCCGTAGTCATAAGCGGTGTGGCATCGGAATACGGTTCGATCAAATATAGTTCGTCCTCTACATCAAAATACTCGGGTAAATCATTGAAAATAGGATGTTCAGAGTTCTCAATCTGTACCCGGAACTTACGTATAGGTGGATGATTGAGGAAGAAAGCTCCGAGCGTTGAGTGGTGAGTTAAACGAACCATTCCTCGTCTCCTACCATCGCCAATTCGAGCTGCTCGACCTCCACTCGTCCCGTGTAATGCGAACCACTTACCTCCGTCGCGTAGCCAGTTTTCGATCTCTTCACATTGCTCGTCTACCGGGTAGGGACCAGCGACATAGGTCAACAAAAGATCACATTCTGCAAGTCTTTCTCCAATCTGTGAAAAGTCACTGGAGGATGTAGTTTGGTAGCCAGCGGTATAGAGCTGATTGAGCAACTCTATTCGAACGTAATCCATATCATGCCCAGCATGAGATCCGATTGGAAATCCGCCGGTGATCAAGTGTGCTCGTTTAGCCATGAATTTCTCCTTTCTGAATCTCTAGAGTTAGTTAACCGATCTAGTTCTTGTGTAGTTCCGAATACTCAGAGTATGTCAGTCAATACTAAGCTGAATCTCGGTTACGTGCTGATCAGTCCCGTAGTCATAACGATGATACAGTTCGCGGTACACTATCTCGTTGTAAATCAGATTTTTCTCCTCGGCTCTTTGGTCCCACCGAAGATTGCCCCAACCGCTATGCTGTTGGTGAGGGAACGGACCAACGTAAATTAGAGAGAAGAATCGCATTGCTGGATAGGACTTAATCTCCAGCCAATCGGGCAGTTCACGGAGTGCAAGGTCTTCAGGAACAAAAACTCCGACATCAAAGATCATTGGACCTTGAGCTTCTGACACCCAGTTGTACGTATACACCTCTCTTGGTGAATCTGCCAGTGGTTCGAGACGGTGATCCCCTAAGAAGCCCCAGAATTTCTCTGTATTCATGTACTTTCCCATCTCTTGACCTAATGAGATAGGAGTTCCACTCGATTGGACCAATGCTGTCACAGAATCGAATGAATGTTCTCCGCCGTCGTAAATCTTGTAGTGGTCGCTCATGTCCAGGATTGGCAAAGAGCCGTCGCCCATCTGCATGATACGCTCGCTGGATTTAGGGTATTTATGCATGAGTGGCAGAGTCCTCGACAGTACGAATACTCACAGGATCGTCGAACATTTTTGTTGCATGCGGTTTGCTTAGTGACCTAGTTCCTCTAAATACGCTGCTACTTCCATTTGTCCACCGACTTTAGCCCAGGTTGTCGGCGTGGTATGAAATCTGCCATCCTTTTTTGTTAGATCCGCACCCGCCTCCACTAGCGATTTGGCAATCTCAAGGCGACCGTTGTATGCCGCGTCATGCAACGCCGTGATTCCAGACGAATCATCGTTCACATCCCAACCTAAATCGATCAGTGTGTTGACTGTATCCAACCGGTCGCGATTAACCGCTTTAATGAGAGTATCTGGATGAGACTTCATGGCTTTGGCACAAAGTTTTTCTAGTTGCTCGCTACTTTGACCCAGTGAGTCCAAACCAGGACCCATAACCAAGGACACGAACCGTTCGACGGCAGTCAAGTGGGTCTCTTTTACTCCTGCGCCTATAAGAGCTTTTGCAATCGAAATATCCCCATTCAGCATAGCTTTCTTATATGCGAACCGTCGTTGTTTCCTCGTAGGCTTGACGTTATGAGATAGCAGTAACAAGATGATCTCTTCATGAGACCGCTCTATTGCATGATCGAGCAAGTAGGTCAGCATGTTGATTTTTGAAGGGTAATAGTTGCCTCTTACAGATACATCCAGCCAATTAGGCTTCTGAGGGGGATTTAAGCCATATTGAAATAGCAGCTCTAAGTGTTCAGTTCCTCCAGTGAACATTCGGTTGTATAAACCCTGTCCATCAGCTGCCGACGCGCCGCGCTCCAACAACAGCGTCGCTAATTCAGTCTCGTGCTCATGCCTAGGTTGGTTAACTGGTCCTTGCTCCCCTTCCCCTAGTACGCCTGTAAGCGCGGTAAATCGGTATTGACCACCCCACATGAAATAAGCATTTGGGTCTGCACCATGATCCAACAATATTCTTGCTACATCAAGCGTAGAGTTGTCTTGGATGTTCAGTCTTGAGTAACATGCATAGAGCAATGGTGGCCAATCCAACGAGCCACCAAGTTGGTTTACTAGGTCTGGATCGGATTTGAGAAATCTCTCAACACCTTCTGAATCTCCTATGACACTAGCATGGTAGATGGATTCCTTAATTAACTCAGGTAATTCTCGATATAGCTCACGGGCTCGATCCCAATTGCTTGGATGATCGCCTGGGTGATACTGGAGACACGCCAATCGAAGAAAGTCATCAGATTTTTCTTTGCCGCGTTGCGTATAGTTGAGCAGCTGTCGCCAAGAGGCGAAGTTGTATCGCTGCGCAACTAGATTTTGGATGGTCTCTAAGTCCTTGTCTCGATGTCTAGCTTGGAACTCTTTGAGTTCTGTCTCAAGACCAGCAAGGCGGCTCGGTGTGAGATGGATTGTCATTGCGTGTTATGCCGTATTTACCTGAGAATTCACCAAACGACCTTCGGCAGTCCTTTCAGTCTCAATTGAACAGAAAGTTCACTGTCACTTGATTTAAGAAGTTGAACAGCCTGCACGGGATGCATTTCCGATTTCAATCGAATCACCGCATAGCCTAGTTGAGGATAAGCCTTACCAGTTATACCATCTACCGTTTGCACCAACTGGGGTAATCGGTCAAAGTCGTCTAGTTCGACTTTAACACTGGATAAGAGTTCACTAAATACTTTCTGTTCTGGATCAAAGACCAATGGTGGAGATCGTCGATCCTTGGGTACACTCGCAACATGTCTCCGCCCGTCGAAGGTAACTACATACGTTCGATGAGATTCGTCTTCAGTACTTCGAACGACTAATCCTTTGGATTGCTGGATGTCGCCTCCTGAAAAGACCGTACTGGGCATAACCACCACATTGCCATCCTCAGAAGCCATTCTCTTTGGAGAAGAGACTTCGTAGTTGGTTTCTTCGGCCATTGCGGCAACAGAGATCAAGGCGCACAATGCGAAGATTGCCTTTGTAAGAATGAATTGACGTTTCACGCTGATGCTGTACTTCATGTAATTTGGGAGAGTGTAAGTCCTGTTCTACATTCTACGTTGCTGAGTGTCCCATGATCTAGCGCCATGAGACTTGAGCAAAGTTGAATTCCCCGAAACTGCCATACGCTCAATCAGAATAGACCGAGCCTGGCAACCGACAAACAGACCTCTTCTCTCTTGAAATTTCAGGAGAATTGACATGCAAGGATTGAAGTTGAATTAGACCTTGATTCCACTGAGCGCTAATTTAATTCCGCGCTACTAAGAGAAGACATTGGAGGTTGAGAGGGTTATCCCAATGATGAGCAAATGACCGAGTGATTAAAGACATACCAATATCTGTTGGAACAGATTGGCTCGCGATTGTTCACTAATTCGACCGGCAAGCGCGGATGTGGGTCGGGGGTTAAATTTCTACTAGACAACGATGTCCCTCCATTGGGCGATGAGTCTTCGTATACAGACGTTACACTACATACGAATCACGTTTCGTCTAAATAAATAGGACAGAAAAGGGAGAACCGTACTCGACGGAGCGACCTAGAACAGACCTGGTAAATCAGAAGAGGTTCTCTTGTCTTGTGGATCGGACTCTACCAGCTAAATAAAGCGGCTAAGACTGCAGTTGGGATTGCGAGAAAGTATGCAAAATATCTAAAAAATTGAGGGTTTAACCCAATTGAGACTCACTGAAGGGTGCACCTTGCCACGACGAAATACTTGAAATTGCCTTATGTCAGCTAAAGGCGTAACCGTGAAATCATTGATCAACGGGATCTGTTACTCTCACTCCGCAGGAATCAGCTTTAGATCCTTTTCGAATTTAACTCCAGCTACTTCACACGCTTTTTCTATTTTGTCCACAGATTGAGCTGTACTTAGATTTACACCTACGTACCAACCATTCCCTAGATCGTGAATTTTCCTTTTTAACGTCGCTGCGTGATACACCTTATCTCTATCGCGACTAACAAATCTTGATTTCTTTGTAGTTGTGGCACTTTCTAATCTAGACAAGAATCTCTTATCTCCTGACGCGAGCAACACCAACACTGCTTTCAATGTATTGACCGAATTTTCTTCGGAATAAACTTTCCCTCCAAACGTAAAACCTTTCAGTTTAGTTCGCGCTTTTGAGCTAGTTTTACCAGATTTAGGTTTTCTTTTAGGTGTCCCTACGACGATTCTAGGAGAGGGTGTACTGACTCTTGTAGGATGTGTTCCCAAGGAGCTGATCTGATCAGCAGAGTTCAGATCAGTCAGAAATTCGGTAACATGTTCAACATCAGCAGCAATTCCAGCGTCCCTTACTTCCTCAAGGAGATACTCCACAACTAGATTGCCTTCCGGATATTTGAGCACCTTCGCCCATATTTCAGTGAGTGCACTCCAACGTCGTTCAGGCTCACGCTTCTTGTCTAACAGTTCTTCCGCTCTTCTCCTCGCTGAATAAGATTCCACATTGTTGTAGTGTAAAACTGCTTCCATCTCGGTCAATAAATTGGGAGATGAATCGCTTTCCTTCAATGAAAGCTCAAGGAAGAGTCGTTCAGACGGTAAACCGTCCGCCATGCTCAAGTAAAACTTCCAAACATTTCCGTCGGTTAACACCAGAAGAGGTACTCCTCCTTTGGTGGCTGCGTATTCGAACAACTGATCTTCGCCGCTTTCAGCCAAATTCCCTTCTTTCTTTGCTTCAACGAAGACGAAAGGCCGTCCATGCACCTTTAATGCATAATCAACTTTTTTGGTACCGACAAAGTACTCCGTCTCGTTCCTTTCTGGAGTATCCCAACCGAGCTCATCGAGAATGGGATCAATCACATACTTGCGAACATTTGGTTCACTCATTGAGGAGTCCAATCTCCGCCTAAGTTTTTTGGTAACTACCTCTAAACCCATATTACTTGTAGCACGAATGTGTTCAATTAGTCATAGAAAATTGTATCATCAGTCAAATCCCTAACCATCGTTTCAGACTTGGAGATTTATATTTATGACTCAAGCAGTTGCACTCAAAAAAACTAAAGTGATGTGTACGCAATCTTGGTGCAGACACAACCACTAAATCCACGACGCGCCTCAATAGCTCAAGTTAGTGAACGCGAAGAGGTGTGGAATCCCATAGGGTCTTCGACTAAATTCAGACGCAAAGATGAGGATCAGTACTTGACAAATTGTTGTACATCCACTTGCGTGTGGTATCGAACTGGTATGTCTAAATTGAAGATTCTGGCAGCATTTAACCCAAGAATCTTTGCTCTTTCCCCATCGCTCAGCTGACTCATGGTTCGCTCTATCGCAGGCGCAGAATGAGGCCAAGTACCTTCGTGATGAGGGTAGTCGTTAGCCCAGAGGAAATTGTCTACTAGCCGATGTTCTCGAGCTAAATCTAATCCCGGCTTGTCCTCCTGAAACGTAGCAAATCCATTTGACCTAAAGAAATCACTTGGGAGTTTCCCTAATGTCGGGCGGACCCACATGTGATGTTTTCGATAGGCTTCGTCCAATGCCCATAGAGACCAAGGTACCCAACCGATTCCAGCCTCGACACTGCCAAATTTCAAATCAGGATACTGATCCAATACACCCGAGGCACATAGATTTGCAATGGGCTCCATTGTTGGCGATAAAGAATGAACAGCGTAGTTAATTATTGCGCCACCATACCCACGGGAAGTTCGAGGATCTCGACCAGTGGAAACATGAAAGGTCACAGGTAACTTGGTTTCTTGGATTAGTTCCCATAGTGGATAGAACTCCGGAAGGTTGTAGTTCAGATGTTCATGACTTCCTGGTCCCCAGACTGGTTTGCAAGGTAGCGAGAGTCCTTTAAATCCTTGTGAAGCTCTCTTTTCAATTTCCAACATTGCGCCTTCAATATCGGCCGATGCAATACATGCCATAGGACAGAGCCGATCATTGTAATCGGCAAAAGTTTCCCACGCCCAATCGTTCCAAACACGACACATTTCTTGGCTGAATACTGGGTCAGGCGTAGCCCAGATTACCAAGCCTTTATTCGGAAACAGAATTTCCGCATCTACGCCGTCTAGCGCGAGATCTGCTAATCGTTGTTCTGGGGTGACTCCAGCTCCATTTCTCCGTGCATCTTCACCCTCGAATTTCACGTTTCGCAAGCGCAGTGGTCGAAATCCTTCTGTTTTCTGATACTTCTTGCCTTTTGAGTCAACTGTGATACCAGGTAACCGTTCTCTAAATTTTTTGTCCATGCGCTTTTGCCAGAGGTCGGCGGGTTCCTGGACATGCCCGTCTGTAGAAACCATGAAGTACTTATTCGGATCGTCAGGTCGCGCTGTTCGGGACCAGCCTTCGATTCCTGGAGTTTCTAACCGCCAGACGTTGTTTTCGTCGACGTTTGAGGCATTTTGAGTCATAAGGAGAGTTCGGTTTGAGCGAAAAGAATGGTTTATAGTAAGCCAGAAAGCAACAATTGAAATTCATTGTGGTGAAGCACAGTACGGACCCTGCTAGGAGTCTTTTAGGTGAATCGCTGCGTTAACGACTCCACCAATGATCGTCGTGGTAGGTGCAGGTAACTGTTGCTCACGTACTTTACTCGCTATGTCAACGATCGTGCCACAAAGAACCTTTTGATCGACTAATGTTCCTCGAGATATAACTGCAGCAGGTGTCGATGGAGCTAGTCCGTTGTGTACTAAGTTTTGAGTTAGTTGCTCTATTCCGGATAGACCCATGTAAACAACCAGCGTTTGATCAGGTTTAGCAAGTTCTGGCCAATCCAAATTGAGCGAGCCGTCCTTCAGATGGCCCGTCACAAATCGCACTGATTGTGCATAGTCTCGGTGAGTAAGAGGTATGCCAGCATATGCAGCACATCCTAAGGCAGCCGTAATACCAGGGATGACCTCAAAATCGATTCCATTCTTGGTCAATTCAGCGCTTTCTTCGCCTCCCCTACCAAACAACATCGGATCTCCACCTTTGAGACGCAGAACCCGGAGTCCAGCTTCGGCATCGACACACAGCATGCGGCTGATCTCGTCTTGCCGAACACTCCTAAATGCGCGTCTTTTCCCTACGTAGATTCGGTTCGCGTCTCGACGGACTAGATTCAATATCTCATCTGAGACTAGATTGTCGTAGTACACGACGTCAGCAATTTGCATCGCCTTCAGTGCTTTCAAGGTCAGTAGATCAGGATCGCCTGGTCCCGCACCAACTAGAGAGACAAAACCCTTTTGCTTACCTTCGTTAAGAAGCTGATTGAACACTTTGTCAGCTTTCTCAATCTCTCCTTTACCGATATGGTTTGAGACTGAGCTATCTATCACTTGATCCCAGAATCCTCGATCTGGTTTTGCATCACCACTCCGGGTAAATTGGCGACGTTTTTGCCCTAGATATTCAACGAATGACCCTAGCGAATGAGGCAATAAACTCTCAATCTGACCTCGTAGTCTACGTGCGATTGTCGGGGAGTGACCTGAACTTGAAATCGCTACTGTGACCGGTCCACGATCCACGAGACCAGGAAAGATAAAACTCGACAACTCAGCATTGTCGACCACATTTACGGAGATGGATCGTTCGTGACAAACTTGGCTCACCCTACTGTTAAGAGAAGAGTCTGAAGTTGCTAAAACCACAATATTACAACCAGTTAAGTCACTGTCTCTATACGCTCTCTTAATGAAATACCAAGAGTTATCGACGGCGATTTGTTCTAGTTCTGGATCAATTTCCTTCGCTACGACGTGACACTTCACGCCAAATTGAGCGAGAATCCGAGCCTTCCGTAACGCTACTGCGCCCCCTCCAACAAGCAAACATTTCAAATATTTGCTATCAGTGAAGAGCGGGAAGTACGCCACAAGTCGTCAGTCAATTCTCAGAACTGAGATTGATATGGTCGATACCTCCTAGATAACCACTCAAGACTTCCGGTATATAGATTCTTCCGTTAACGTCCTGAAGGTTTTCGAGGAGTGCAATCAAGGTTCTCCCAACTGCGAGTCCTGAACCATTGAGTGTATGCGCCAGCTCTGGAGCTTGTCCTACTTGGGGTCGATATCTAATATGCGCACGACGAGCCTGGAAGTCCAGAAAATTACTGCAAGAGGAGACTTCTCGATAGCGGTTTTGACTCGGTATCCAGACTTCAATATCTATCGTCTTACTCGCAGAAAAACCTAAATCCCCGCCACACAACGTTACTAGTCGGTAAGGCAAGTCCAGTAGCTTCAAAATCTGTTCAGCGTGTGAGAGCAGTTCGTCTAGCGCTTGCCAGGATTTACTAGGCTCGACGATGTGAACGAGCTCCACCTTCTCAAACTGATGCTGTCTGAAGATTCCTCTCGTATCTTTACCATACGAACCGGCTTCACTCCGAAAACACGGTGTGTGTGCTACGTATTTCTTTGGTAGTTCATTCAAAGAGAGAATTTCATCTCGGTGGATGTTCGTTACCGGTACTTCAGCAGTCGGGATTAAGTAATACGGCTGTTCAGTATCTAATCGAAACAAATCATCTTCGAATTTAGGTAGTTGACCTGTGCCTTCCATAGAGTCTCGATGGACTATGTACGGGACATAGATTTCCTCGTAGCCATGCTGTTGAACATGCGTATCCAACATAAACTGAGTCAATGCTCGATGTAAGCGCGCGACAGGACCTTTTATCACCGAGAAACGGGAACCAGTCAATTTGCTCGCTAAATCGGTATCTATCAGTCCTTGCGCTACATCGACGTGATCCTTGACCTCAAAATTGAAGTTCGGTATCTCCCCTACTTCCGCTATAACCTCGTTATCTTCTTCGTCCATTCCATCCGGAACGCTCTCGTCAGGGATATTAGGAATCGTTAAAAGGAAAGCGGCAAGTTCATCACGCACCTTGCGAAATTCGTTCTGAATGGCATTCAGTTGCGAGCCGACGTGCTGTACACCGTCTACCAGTTCCTGAATATCTTCACCTCTAGCTCGCGCCGCACCGATTTCCGTCGACGCTTCCTTTCTCAATCGCTGAAGATTCTCTGTCTCTAATTGAAGATTTCTACGATCATTCTCAAGCGCCGTGTATTGAGAGAGATCGAGATCCATACCTCTCTTTTTCAGTGCATCAGCGACTGCTTGGGGATTCTGACGAAATGATTTTGGATCAAGCATGGTGTTCAAATAGTTTGTAACCCACACCAAACGCTATGACGGTGCAGAGCACTGACATCGCCGCATAGAGCATGGCTTGAGTAATTTTCTGGTTGGCCATCAGCTGAAAGAAATCCAGCGAAAAAGCTGAAAATGTGGTGAATCCTCCCAAGAATCCAACCATGATTAATACTCGACCTTCATTTTGAAACCACTGAGACTCGACAAAATAGCCTGCCACTAAACCTGCTACTCCGCAACCTAGAACATTGATGGAGAAAGTTGCCCAAGGTGCTGTAATCGTCGGAGTCAACAGCATGACCAACAGGTACCTTGAAACCGCGCCAGACGCTCCCCCAACGGCGACAAAAATAAGACTGACTAACACAATTTTAAGTTCGCACTAATTACTGAAAGTCGAGGCAAGCGTACCAATCTATTCAATCCAGCTCATCTTGCTCGCTCAGTTTCTCTCCCACAACATCTACGCCGTCTGGTATAGCTACCTCGAATTCTTCCGCGTCGATCGGTTCGTTCACTTCTACATTTAAGAACTCAAACAGGCTTTGTCCACCTAGCTGATCGAATACCTTGATATTGCGAAGTACTTCACCATCAAAGGAAATGTTGATTTCATTGAACAACGATTGTTCTGAAGATGACTTGATTGAATAGCTACTTCCAGCTCTTGAGACAGAGTATTGAGAGCTGTTCAACTGACTTGGGTCCATGAGAATTGAGTGGATGTCGGCACCCGATAAGTCAGCTAGGTTCATATAACTGACCTGCTCTAGTAACGGGTCGTATACGGTTACTTGCTTAATTTGGACGGAGATCACCTGCTCGTCCGGTGGATCGACCACCCAAAGGAAGTAATCAGGACGTACGAATTTCACCCTGCCGGTCTGAGACGCTAGAACTTCGTATCGGTCGTCCGTACTCACCAGTTTAAAGTCCGCTGAAAACGACTGATAGCCTTCTAATTGCTTATAAAGAGGCAATGCACTTGGCGAGTTAGAACTAGCTTCGTCCTCTGTCGATTCAGCAAAGACATACTGAGAAAGCGATAAACCTACTCCCAATACCAGACCAGCGAGAGTTGAACTCGAGAATTGAGTCCAAGCTGAACTGAGATTTCGCACAAATTCAGCGATTAGTGTTCACCTCACCCATTCCTAAGTATCTGGCGAGACCCATTTTTCTTAGGTGGAGAGACGATTCCTTCTTCTTCCATCCGCTCAATCAAGTTCGCTGCCCGATTGTATCCGACGTTCAATCTACGTTGAACATTTGAAATGGAAGCTTTCTCTGACTCGTACACAACCCTAACCGCATCGGAATACAGTGGATCTTCTTGATAGCCATTAGAAACCTGAGAACTGCCAGAATCAGCGCTCTGCATGGATTCACTCAGAACCGATTCATCGTAATCAGGAGATGAATTCGCAACCAATCTTTGCACCACAGATAGCACCTCGTCGTCACTCACGAAAGCTCCGTGGATCCGCTCGGGCACGCTACTTCCGGGTGGCATGTACAACATGTCTCCTCTTCCCAAAAGTTGTTCAGCGCCCCCTTGGTCCAAAATCACGCGCGAGTCGACTTGACTCGACACCTGAAAGCTCATACGAACCGGAATATTGGATTTGATCAAGCTGGTGATCACGTTTGCAGACGGTCGTTGCGTTGCTAAAACCAAGTGAATACCTGCTGCTCGAGCCTTCTGTGCAATGCGAACTATGAGATCTTCTACCTTCTTCCCGACCATCATCACAAGATCCGCAAACTCATCCACGACTATCAGGATTCTCGGCATCTGTTTAAGTGGCTCTTGTGCTTCGTCTTCAAGCTCTAAGCCATTCTCACTAGGCATATAGAGTGGGTTACCGGCAGCTTCCGTTGCTTCTATTTTGGCGTTATAGCCACTCAGATTTCGTACATTTGCGTGACTGAGAATTCGGTACCTGCGCTCCATTTCAGCGACGCACCAAGTCATAACCTTTACCGAGTCCTCGACATCAGTCACGACAGGTGTCAGCAAATGAGGAATGTCTTCGTAAACCGATAACTCCAACATTTTCGGGTCGATCAGAACGAGTCGCAGATCTTCTGGAGTTACTCGAAACAACAGACTAAGCAACATTACATTGATAGCAACCGATTTTCCAGA
Source organism: Gammaproteobacteria bacterium bin55 (assembly GCA_002238665.1). Classification (GTDB taxonomy): domain Bacteria; phylum Pseudomonadota; class Gammaproteobacteria; order Pseudomonadales; family Azotimanducaceae; genus Bin55. Next base: position 58,528 of record MPMU01000001.1, on the reverse strand, counting down.
TCCCGTAGTACCAGCTACTAGCAAGTGTGGCATTCTCTCAATATCGGCACACATCGGTGTACCCGCGACATTGACTCCGAGTGCAAAAGTCAACGGACTTTGACTCCCGACGAACTGGTCATCGTCAATGACTTCACGAAAAGTCACGATTTTTCTTCGCTCGTTGGGTATCTCTACGCCGATCACCGATTTACCGGGGATTATCGGAACTACCCTAACGGATGTCACCGCCAGCATGCGCGCGATATCTTTCACCAACCCTGAGATTTTCTGGACCTTAACACCTGACGCTAATTCCAGTTCAAATCGAGTAACCACGGGTCCAGGAACAATACCCACAACTGTGGCAAGCACACCAAAATCTGACAGGTGATTCTGTAATTGACTACCTAAATCCCGAAGTTCTTTGATACGAGCCTTGTCGTTCTCTTTATTCAATATCGGAGGGTCTAACAAGTCCAAAGAAGGCAAAACGTAGCTATTGGCTTCAAGCGCTACGCTTGTCGGGACCACTGGTTGCTTGTGTTCAGCTTTTACTCTCTTGCGTGCCTTGGAAGCAGTCCTGCGTTTAGGACGCGTCGTACCAGATTTTTGTGGAACAAATGGATTGTCGTTGGATGTGATCGGTTCCTCAACGTCTGTCGAAACGATTTCCGTAGGCTGAATACGTTCAGGTCTTATGGGCTCGACTCGTTTAGATTTCTTTTTCTTTCGAGTGAATGTCCTTTTAAACCAGTAATACACGCGCGCAGGGAACGTGAATACACCAACTGTAGTAGTGTTCGCAGTATCGCTTACAAGAAGCAAAATCTTGCCCATGCCACGGACTATCCTCACGATCTGTTGGAAGAACCGCAACCACGAGAAGAAGAGGAACAATTGGACTCCAAGTATGAAGAACATCCCCGCTACGATAGTGAGACCTACGGTTCCTAGGGTGGCTATAAACCAATTGACAGCTAGTTCACCAACCCACCCGCCAGGTTGACTGAAGTCAGCATATGTACTCGACAAATGCAACTCCGCCAGAATACTGCCGGCACTGAGGAAAATAAGAAAGGAGAAGGTGGAGACAATTGCACGGAACCAGGTCCAATTGACGTAGGTTCGTTTCCCGATTCGGAATGCTAGAGTAGCGAATGTAAATGGAAGAAGCAACGCAGCCCATCCGAACATCATTCCTGCGGTCGTAACGAAGATCACTCCGATCTGGCCGACAAGATTTTGATTGTTAGGAGACTCTCTTATTTCGCCTTCAAGAAAATCGACAGGAACATAGGAAAATAGCGCTAAACCTATGAACACACTAACAGAAATTAGTACGATTGCACCGCATTCCCGTAGTGGAAATTTGAAGGGCGCTCGCTCCATGCGAGTCTCTGCCATGCAACTATCCTCCGTGACAGTACCTAGATTTTAATAATCAGAGGAACTGATTACGGAGTATTCACTCACTTCCTGTGCCGAAGTAATTCGATTTTCGTCATGATATCCATAATTACGACTCGCAAAATCTCGCATTTTTTTCGGTATGTCCACTCCATCTAAACAACGCAAAGATAAAGCCAAGGTCATTGACGAAGTCTGGACCGACGAACGTATTCACTCGTTCCTAGAAACTCAACAACCCAGCCAATTTGGTAAAAATGCGGATGGTGATGAGGATTACTATGTGCTGTTACGGGCATACCAAGCCATGAGGCTCAACGACTTTGAGCGATTCCTACAGGTCTTCGTCTCCGCTGGACGGGACTTAAACGCAAAGGGACCAAATGGCGATGCATTGGTCGACTACGTACGAACGCACCGAAAAGGTATTCCCTACGCCCTAGCGATCGAAAACCAACTGCAGAAGTAATCTCATGCTCTCACCAAAACTCTTGATACTTGGCTCTGGACCAGCCGGCTGTACAGCCGCACTCTATGCGGCAAGAGCAAACCTTTCACCCTTGATGGTCACAGGAATCGAAGTAGGTGGACAACTCACCACTACAACCGATGTCGAAAACTGGCCAGGCGATGCACACGATTTGCAGGGACCTGACCTGATGGACCGGATGATGGGACATATAAAAGGACTGGGTACAAAAGTCATAAATGACCACATTAACACTGCAAAATTCGATAACGGCACACTTCGTTTGGAAGGAGATAGCGATTCTTACAAACCCTCTGCGCTAATCATCGCTACAGGTGCTTCCGCTAAATATCTAGGTTTACCAAGTGAAGAGGCATTTTTAGGTCGTGGCGTAAGCGCATGTGCGACCTGCGACGGTTTTTTCTTTCGTAATCAAGAAGTCGCCGTCATCGGTGGCGGGAATACTGCCGTAGAGGAAGCTTTATACCTTGCCAATATTTGCTCAAAAGTGACATTGGTCCATAGAAGGAAGGAACTAAGAGCTGAGAAGATCCTTCAGGATCGCCTGTTCAAAGAAGAAGCCAACGGCAAAATCGAAATTCTTTGGGACCATGTGCTGCATGAGGTAGTTGGAAATGACGCAGGTGTTACTGGAATGAAAGTAGAGAATGTCTTGAATCAATCAGTGCATGAAATCGAACTAAGCGGCGTCTTTATCGCAATCGGCCATGTACCCAACACTTCAATTTTCGAAGACCAGCTTGTGATGCACGATGGCTACATCGAAGTAAATAGCGGTCAAGGTGGGTTTGCGACTGCCACAAGCGTTCATGGCGTCTTTGCCGCAGGAGACGTCGCCGATCATGTATATCGCCAGGCCATAACTTCAGCGGGCTTTGGGTGTATGGCAGCTCTGGACGCAGAGAAATACCTAAATCAGATTTAAGCGAGCGCCATGGAACATAGCTTCCTACACACGTGAACTTGCTATTTGTGGATTCAACGCTCAATCTATCGAATGCGTAAAAATCAAACATTAAATACGGCAAAGCTGATTTGAGAATGCCAAACAGAATCTTCGTACGCAAATACCCAATTTAGAAGCGTATCCGGAAGTACCGAGTTCATGCAATTCTTAATGAATAAGACTGATCCCCTTCCCTATCCAAAGGATACTGACGCGGATGTGATTGCAGTCAGTCAGCACTTAACCAGTGAGCGCATGATCGAAGGATATGGTATTGGCTTATTCCCTTGGAATGACCACGACGATGAACCCGTTAATTGGTGGTCGCCGAGAATTCGCGGCGTTTTCCTACCTGACAATTTTCATACCTCCAGAAGTTTTGCCAGATTTCTACGGAAAACCACCTACAGAATTACCTTCGATAGTTCCTTCCAAGCTGTGGTACGGGGCTGTGCATCGAGAGACAAGACTTGGATCACCCCAAATATGTTCAAATGTTACGGCGAACTTTTTGATATCGGAGTATCGCACTCTGTCGAAGTGTGGGATGCTGGATTGCTCGTTGGAGGGATCTTTGGTATAGGCATCGGAAGAATCTTCATCGGCGAATCCATGTTCAGTACAGCAACAAATGCCTCAAAACTCGCACTCAAAGTGCTTTTGAACCGGCTCAAAGATTCTCAATTTCTTCTACTCGATACTCAGATGCCAACTCCTCATCTACATTCATTAGGATGCCTTTCAGTATCGAGAGATGAATATCTGAAACTGCTAAAAATGAACCAGCTATCCGTCTGTACTGTACCAGGAAAGTGGCGACCTGGCGATTCTCGACGGGGATGGAAGTGGCTGGACCCTTCTCATTCAAGTCAGTAGCGTTATTTCAGGTGCGTTGATTCAGTAACGAAATCCGCGCCTGTGGAACGACACGAATTGAACGCCACCTATAATCTAATTTCCAATATCCAAGGATTTTTATGACCCTAGTAACACGATCACGGCTATCGAACACCCTCGTATGACCAAGGACAAGCAAGATATAGTCGAGATGGAGGGAGTGGTTATCGACACGCTCCCCAATACATTTTTCAGAGTGAAATTAGAAGGTAGCGACCATGTGGTCCTCGCCCATCTATCTGGCAAAATGCGTAAAAACTACATCAGGATCTTGAAAGGCGATAAAGTCAAAATCGAACTTTCAACATACGACCTCAGCAAAGGCCGGATCACGTATCGAGAACGGGATATCTAAGAGTTAAAAGTTTTAGTCGAGACTAAACATCCTCGATATTTGCCTCTTCCTGTTCCCTCTCAGACTCCATTGATTTACGCTTCTTATGCGACTCTGAGGTAACGATAAGCTCGTTGTCTTTCACGGAGATTTTCGCGACTCCACCACCTTCAGCAAGTTCTCCAAACAGAATGTCTTCGGCAAGCTTGCGCTTGACCTTTTCCTGAATCAGGCGTTGCATGGGCCTCGCGCCCATTTTCTCGTCGTAGCCATTCGTCGCGAGCCAATCTTTGGCATCTTGGTCGAAATGAATTTCGACCTTCTTCTCATCCAAGCGGCCTTGTAACTCGTCAATGAATTTCTCGACCACAAGCTTGATGACAGTCATATTCAGTGAATTGAACTGAATAATCGCATCAAGACGATTACGGAACTCTGGAGTAAATATCTTGTTGATACTCGCCAAAGCATCAACGCTGTGGTCCTGGTTGGAGAAGCCGATGGACGGACGCGCGGCATCCATTGCGCCAGCGTTCGTGGTCATGATGAATACGACGTTCCTGAAGTCAGCCTTTCGACCGTTGTTGTCAGTTAGCGTACCATGATCCATAACCTGTAGTAGGATGTTGAATACATCTGGATGAGCTTTTTCGATTTCGTCCAGCAACAGTACGCAGTGCGGATGTTTAGTCACGGCCTCTGTGAGTAGTCCACCTTGATCATAACCCACGTAGCCCGGAGGTGCCCCGATCAACCTGCTGACGGTGTGCCGTTCCATGTACTCTGACATATCGTACCGAAGCAACTCAATACCCATGATCTTTGCCAACTGACGACAGACTTCGGTTTTACCCACTCCCGTCGGACCTGCGAACAAGAACGAACCTACTGGTTTTTCTTCTTCCTTGAGTCCAGCACGAGACAACCGAATGGCTGATGCTAATGTTTCAATTGCCTCATCTTGGCCAAACACCACGAATTTGAGATCGTCCTCTAATTCTGCCAGAGCTGCTTTATCAGTGACGTTAACTCTTGCCGATGGAATTCGTGCAATCTTCGCAACGATTTCCTCTACATCAGGCGCGCCAATGACTTTCTTTCGCTTGTTCTTAGGTAGGAGACGAGCTGCTGCACCTGCTTCGTCGACTACATCGATCGCCTTATCTGGCAAGAATCGATCAGACAGATATTTCGCTGAAAGTTCAGCCGCTGCTTTAATTGCAGGTTCCGTGTATCGAATCTGATGATGATCTTCATATTTTGATTTCAGTCCTTTGAGAATCTTTACAGTGTCATCTACGGAAGGCTCAGGGACATCAATCTTCAGGAACCTTCGGGCGAGTGCTCGATCCTGCTCGAAAATCCCTCGAAACTCTTTATAGGTGGTCGAACCGACACATTTAATCTTGCCGGAAGTGAGCACAGGTTTGAGCATATTGGATCCATCCATGACGACACCACGAGCTGAACCAGCACCTATTACAGTATGTATTTCGTCGATAAATAGGATGACGTTATCGAGCTCAATTAATCGATCCAGTACCCCTTTGAATCGCTCTTCAAAATCACCGCGATATCTCGTCCCTGCTACCAATGCACCTATATCCAACGCATAGATAGTGGTGTCCTTGATCTGCTCAGGTACCTGACCGTCGACGATGCGCTTAGCTAAGCCTTCTACGATTGCGGTCTTACCTACGCCAGATTCACCAACTAGCAGTGGATTGTTCTTTCTACGACGGGACAGAATTTGTAGAAGTCGACTGACTTCGTGATTTCTGCCGATTAACGGATCGATATGACCTTCTTTCGCTAACGCATTGAGATTGCGAGAAAAAGCCTCTAGTGGTTCTTCCTCCTCAGCATGTTCCGAATCCTCTATTTCCTCACCCGATCTACCTCTACCAGCTGGATTCGAAGTCGATGAGGAAGCAAGCCTGCTACCACTCCCGCTCTCACCAACCCTTGGTCTACGAGTACCTTTTCCTCGACCATGTACGACAAAATTGACAACATCAATCCGTTCTATGTCCTGCTCTTTCAGGAAATGAACCGACATCGCATCCTTCTCGTGAAACAGTGAAATCAGAACATTGAAAGCTTTAACATCAGAACTCTGATCTCGTGTCTTTGTGGAGACATGAAATACCGCACGTTGTAGTACACGTTGAAAAGCCAGAGAGGCTTTCGCTGACTCGTCGTCACTCTGCGGACCTTCAAAACGAGGAGTGTGGTTGTCAATCCAATCGTCTAGCTTGTCTTTGAGTGCTTCAATATCTGCATTTAAGTTCTGGAGTACTACAACTGCGTCTTCGTCCGTTAGGACCGCACGTAGTAGGTGCTCAGTTGTTATGACTTGGTGTCTCTTTTCCCGTGCTACCTCGTAGCAACGATTGATTGCTTCTTGCAGATTTTCGCTAAACATTTCGGTAGATTTGCCTCATTCGTCCTTTTCTACGCCCGCCAGAAGCGGGTGATTCGATTCCCTTGAATACTCATTTATTTTTTCCGATAACGTCTCGGCAATCTCCCTTGGATAGATGCCTATCGTGGCTTTACCTTGATAGTGAACGGTGAGCATGAGTAACTCCGCCCGCGTCTCATCCATGTTAAAAAACTTCATCAGCACATGGACGACAAAGTACATCGGTGTGTAGTCATCGTTATACAGGATTATCCGATACATAGGCGGGGGCTGCAATTTAGGTTTACTTGGTTCAACCTTTGCATCCCGCTCAATTACTGGGCTTTCTGAAGGATCTCTTGCCAATTTATTACCACCCGAACACCAAGTTAAAAAATGTACAGAAGTATCAAATTCATGCAAATTTGTGATGGAACTTCAATTTTTGAACATTTTAAGTCTAACCAGACTGACAGCAATCATCGCGGATTTCCTGATCAGCCAATCGTAATTTTGGCACAACTTGAAACGGACTAATTCAAGGAATTCAAAAAAATTACTTGATTGACACTATTGGTAGTGTATTATGTAATCTGCTAAGTCGTGATTACGGAGAATTCATGCCAACCGGCACGGTGAAATGGTTCAACAACAATAAAGGATTCGGGTTCATAGTTCCCGACGATAGTAGTGCAGATTTATTCGCACACTATTCGTCCATCGAGGCTTCGGGATATAAATCCCTTGCCGAAGAGGACAGAGTTGAGTTCGAGATTCAAGAAGGACCAAAAGGACTGCAAGCTGTAAATATACGGGTTATCGGATCAGATAACTAAAGGCGAGTTAACTCGCCAAAGGTTAACCTCTCTACCGGTTAAACTCGTAGTTACCAAATCGATTGAAATAGGGTGCGGCAGTGCTATACGCCAATTTCTTACATCGATTCAATTAGTGCTTCCCCAAATTCAGAGCACTTTAACAGCGTAGCTCCGTCCATCAATCGCTCAAAGTCATAGGTGACTTTCTTTTCGGCGATTGCACCTTCAATACCAGCTACGATTAAGTCAGCAGCCTCGCGCCAACCAAGGTGTCGAAGCATCATTTCAGCTGAGAGAATCAACGAACCTGGGTTCACTTTATCCTGCCCCGCGTATTTAGGTGCTGTACCGTGAGTAGCTTCAAATAGCGCTATGGAGTCACCGATATTTGCACCTGGTGCGATCCCGATACCACCTACCTGCGCCGCTAGGGCATCGGATATGTAATCACCGTTGAGATTCATGGTCGCTATCACGTCATATTCGTCGGGACGCGTGAGGATTTGTTGCAACATTGCATCTGCAATCATGTCCTTTATCACGATTTGTTTTCCGGTATTAGGGTTCTTCAGCTCGTGCCATGGACCACCATCAAGTGGTACGGCACCGAATTCACTTGCTGACAATTCGTAGCCCCAATCCTTAAATGCTCCCTCAGTGAACTTCATGATGTTGCCTTTGTGTACAAAGGTCACTGAGCTCCGATCTTCTTCAATCGCGTACTGGATGGCTTTACGTATGAGTCGATGAGAACCTTCAACGGATATGGGCTTGATTCCGATGCCACAATTCTGCGGAAACCTGATTTTGTTGACCGACATCTCATCCTGCAAATATCGGATGAGCTTATTTGCGTCTGCACTATCAGCTTCCCACTCGACACCAGCATAGATGTCCTCGGTGTTTTCCCGGAAAATAACCATGTCAGTTTTATCTGGACTACGAACTGGACTGGGAACACCTTTGAACCAGCGTACTGGTCGCAAGCAAACATATAGGTCCAAGTGCTGTCTTAGCGCTACATTGAGTGATCGGATGCCACCTCCGACCGGGGTCGTCATAGGTCCTTTGATCCCGATCAGAAACTCGCGCATCGCGTCAAGGGTTTCTTCTGGAAGCCACTCGTCATCTCCATAGATGTCAAGCGCTTTCTCACCCGAATAGATCTCCATCCAGACGATTTTCCGCTTTGAACCGTAGCTTTTATCTACGGCTGCATCCACGACTCGCCGCATGACAGGTGTGATGTCTACACCGATTCCATCGCCTTCGATAAACGGTATGATGGGATTGTCAGGTACGCATAGAGAGCCATCCGAAGACGCTGTAATTTTTGTGCCTTCGGCAGGTACTTTGATGTGCTTAAACCCCATATTCCTAGATTTCACCCTCAGATTTTGCAGGTTAGGATTATAGAAGTCAGCCTCTAGCTAGAACCTGTGATAGGTCTAGGTACTGCATACACCATTCAGGTCTGGGAGACTTACCTAGTAGATACCTTTTCAGTTTTGTGCCACTGATCACGGCGCGAGTGGTCATCAGCTGTCGACTCAATCCATACGGTCGATTTCTCTTGAACTTCCTTCTTCCAGAAGACAGCTTCAGTTTTTAAAAGATCCATGACGTATTCGCATGCAGCAAAAGCATCTGGACGATGGGAGGAAGCCACTAGGACCAGCACAATTTGGTCAGTGGGCCGCAAGTGACCGATACGGTGAATGACCAGCACATCTAGGAGTCTCCAGCGCTCATATGATTGACTGACGATCTTTTCAATGCTCTTCTCAGTCATGCCAGGGTAATGCTCGAGAATCAAGCCTTTCACCTGTTCTTCTTTAGCAGTATCTCGAACCAGACCTACGAATGAGGCAATCGCCCCAGCTTTGCCTCCGGCCGACCTACGAAAAAGCTCGTATTCGTCACTGAGTGAAAAATCTCGTTCTTGGATCCGAATTTGGGACATTGGTTCTAACCGCCAGTAATGGGAGGAAGAAACGCCACTTCGTCTCCCTCCTGAAGCGTGAACTCTCCCTTCACAAGCTCTTGATTGATCGCGATGGATACCTGTGGTGTGGACAAAGTCTCATATCGTGACTCATCCAATTCCGATTGCAATGCTTGAAGAAGAGAATCTCTTGTTGCGTCACGAGGTAATTCAACGGTGAGTTCGCTGATCCCAATCTTCTCTCGCAGCGATGCAAAAAACAGAGTGCGAATAATCATTGTCGCTGCCAACTACCAGACTTCCCACCGGACTTATGTGTGAGTTGTACATTTTCGATCTGCATCCCTCTATCGACTGCCTTACACATGTCATAAACGGTTAGTGCAGCAACGCTTGCAGCAGTCAGAGCTTCCATTTCAACTCCTGTCTTACTCGTAACCTTACAGGTCACATTAATGGACAATGTCGAATCATCTTGCCAATTGAACTCAATTTTGATACTCGAGAGTGGTAAAGGATGACAAAGTGGAATTAGGTCACTTGTCTTCTTTGCCGCGAGCGTGCCAGCTATGCGAGCCACCGAAAAGACATCGCCCTTTTCTACCCCACCCGAACGAATCAATTCTCCTGTCTCTTGAGATACTCGGACGGTCGCTTCTGCGGTTGCAATACGCAGAGTCTCCGACTTGGCAGAGACATCCACCATGGTGGCTTCGCCTTTACTGTTTAGGTGTGTTAGTTCAGCCATCTCTCTAAAATCGTACTTTCGACACAGGTACTTGACCTGATCTTCATCGGACTACTACTCTACCTTGGAAATTATGAGCAATTCATTGGAGAAAGTCGCCGTTGGCATGTCCGGCGGAGTAGATTCAGCAGTGTCTGCGCTTCTTCTCCAGCGAGCAGGTTACGCCGTCACAGGCATCTACATGAAGAACTGGGATGAAGATGACGGTTCAGAGTATTGTACGGCTAAGGCTGACTTTGAAGATGCTCAACGAATTGCAGATGCTCTGAAAATTGATCTGCGCTACATAAATTTTGCTTCTGAGTATTGGGACTTGGTGTTCAAGGATTTTCTCCTGGAATATCAGCAAGCACGAACACCGAATCCAGATGTGCTCTGTAATCGGCACATCAAGTTCGATTTATTCTCGAAATATGCAGAGACTCTTGGTTTCAGCACGATTGCCACAGGCCATTACGCGAGACGAAAAGTAGAAGACGGTACTTGGCATCTAGGTCGTGCTAAGGACAAGAATAAAGATCAGACTTACTTCCTACAAGCGGTTCCTAAGCCTAACTTGCAAAATGCGCTGTTTCCGCTTGCCGACCACGGAAAAGAACATGTGCGTCAATTGGCTTGCGAAAATGGGCTCCATGTGTACGACAAGAAAGATAGCACAGGAATCTGTTTTATCGGCGAAAGAAGGTTTCGAGATTTTCTTGCTAGATACGTGGATAAGACACCCGGAGATGTTCAGGACATTCACGGTGATTCAATCGGTGAACATATCGGACTCTCTTACTACACGCTAGGACAAAGGAAGGGTATTGGTATCGGTGGAGTTAAAGGCGCAGATGAGGCTCCTTGGTACGTCGTAGCTAAACGCAGTAAATCTAACGTCCTGGTGGTAAGTCAGGACGAAAATGATCTTCTTGCTCAATCACTAACCGCAGATACTCTCAATTGGCTTGTAGATAACCCGCTGAACTATCCTGACCTGTCTGCAATGGTTCGCTACCGACAAAAACCGGTGGCTTGTTCAATTTCGCTCAAAGAAGACAACATGGCTGTTGAATTTGAAAAACCCATTCGCGCCATTACACCGGGTCAATACGTTGCCTTATATAGCAACGAAATCTGCCTGGGTGGAGGGAAAATCAATTCTGTAAATGGTGGGGTTTTCGACGAATGAGTATTGAATCCATTTCGGTTGTTGATGGCCGATATTTACGCGATGTAGGCAATTTGTCCGAATATGCGAGTGAAAAAGCTCTAATCCGTTATCGCGTGCAAGTGGAAATCGAGTGGTTTTTGCACCTCCACCAATCTTGCCCAGAAATAGCAAAGGAACCACTGCCTCCTTCGTTGGTAGATACTTTTCGGCAAATTTATCGGAGCTTTAACGGAGAAGATGCAAAACGAGTGGTGGAACTTGAGCGTCAAACTAATCACGATGTAAAAGCAGTCGAGTACTTTGTAAGAGAAAAACTCAGCGCGTCTAACCATCCACTAAATCTCGAACTGGTGCATTTCTGCTGCACTTCAGAAGACATTAACAATCTAGCCTACGCACTCATGCTGGTTCAGATTCGAGATGATCTGCTCACTCCAGCTATGAGTAAGGTAGAACGCCAACTTCAGGAAATGTCCATCCAATACGCCGGTGTAGCAATGCTGGCACATACTCACGGACAGACGGCTTCACCAACTACCATGGGAAAAGAGCTTGCGATATTTCAACATAGATTGAGCCAATGGTATTGGGAACTAGCTCATACTGAGATTTACGGTAAATTCAATGGAGCGGTTGGCAATTACAACGCTCACGTCGTAGCTTCACCTACCACCGATTGGCCAGCAGTTACCGGTCAATTTATCCGAGGATTAGGCCTCAAACCAAACATCCTTACAACTCAAATCGAACCGCATGATTGCATCGCCAGATATTGCAACGCTTTGAGTGGCTATAACCAAGTCATCTTGGATCTATGCCGAGATATTTGGACCTACATCTCGATGGCATTTTTCAAGTTAAAGGTGGTCAAGGGTGAGGTAGGTAGCTCTACGATGCCGCACAAAGTCAATCCAATTGATTTCGAGAATGCTGAGGGCAATGTCGGTATAGCGAACTCATTGCTAACTCATCTAGCTCAGAAACTTCCCGTCTCTCGACTACAACGCGACCTTTCAGATTCCACCGTTCAGCGCAATCTAGGATCAGCGCTTGGTTATTGCTTGACTGTGTACAGTCGCACGCTCAGAGGCTTGAAAAAATTGGAGATCGATGAAAATCGCTTAAGCGAGAGTCTTTTCAATTCATGGGAAGTTCTTGCGGAAGCCATCCAGACAGTTATGAGAAAAGAAGGTATCGCAGATGCTTATGAACAGATCAAGTCCGTGACAAGAGGGCAAGCTCTAGACCAGGACATGTACAGACAGATCATCCATGAGCTACCCTTGTCTCGTGAAGGAAGAGAGGTTCTATTGAGTCTCACACCAGCAACCTATATCGGCCTAGCCAGGCATCTCACTCTCCGGAATATCATCTCGGAATAACCCTGATGTCTCTTACCTCCGATCTCACAGTAGAGACTGTTGAATGGAAAAAATCAAAAGGAGTACTCCAGCTACTTCGGTACGTGGTATTTGTAGTAGAACAGAAGGTTCCCTTAGAGCTAGAGTTGGATGGCATGGATGACACCAGCGCTCACTTCCTCGCAAGCCATTTAGACGATCTACCTATTGGTACTGGAAGATTACTCCCTTCTGGGCAAATAGGTCGAATGGCAGTACTTCAGGGCTATCGAAACAAAGGAGTTGGATCGCTAATCCTCTCACATATCCTTGAATTTGCTAGACAGAACGATTACTCACAGATCTTTCTGCACGCGCAGACTCATGCAATGCCCTTCTATGAACGACATGGATTTACTGCTCGCGGCGAAGAATTTATGGACGCGGGAATCGTCCACCGAGAGATGGTAATTGCGGATTAGTCCGTCGTCCAAAGCTACCAATTCCTTTTTGGAATACAAATATTGAATTTACTTCATTTTTCGCATTGATACAATTCGCCATTTTTAACAACGGGTATAGCCATGGCGCTTCACTACATACCTCGGAAACCCCGAGCTGATCAAATACGAGATCTTCAACTCGAATGGGACACCAACCCACGATGGTTTGATGTAAAACGCGGATACACTGCTGAGGATGTAGTACGTCTACGTGGCACGATTCCTCACCGTTCCATGCTTGCAGCACATGGTGCAGACAAACTGTGGGATTTGTTGCAGACTGAAGAATTTATCAATTGCCTAGGTGCGTTGACTGGCGGTCAAGCAGTACAGCAGGTCAAAGCAGGCATCAAAGCAATCTACTTGTCAGGCTGGCAGGTCGCTGCAGATGCGAATACTTCCGAATCTATGTACCCTGACCAATCGCTGTATGCTGTGAATTCAGTCCCGACAGTTGTTAATCGGATTAATAATGCGTTTCGACGAGCTGACGAGATTCAGTGGTCCAAAGGCATCGACGATGGTATTGACTACTATGCTCCTATAGTAGCCGATGCTGAAGCTGGTTTCGGTGGCGTTCTTAACGCATTTGAGCTGATGAAGTCCATGATCAGCGCCGGCGCTGCAGGTGTTCACTTCGAAGATCAACTGGCTTCCGTGAAAAAGTGTGGACATATGGGTGGAAAAGTCCTAGTACCAACCACTGAAGCAGTCCAAAAATTAGCAGCAGCAAGACTTGCCGCAGATGTTTGCGATGTTCCCACATTACTAATGGCCAGGACCGATGCCAATGCCGCAAATATGGTCACCAGTGACATCGACGAGAACGATCAACAGTTCCTTACTGGCGAACGGACTCCAGAAGGGTTCTATCTCACTCGAGCGGGACTGGATCAGGCAATTGCACGAGGATTAGCCTATGCACCTTATTCTGATCTCATTTGGTGCGAAACAGCGGTTCCTGATTTAGAGGAAGCAAAGCGATTTGCCGACGCCATTCACGACCAATACCCGAACCAGATGCTTGCATACAACTGCTCACCTAGCTTTAACTGGCGTGCGAATCTAGACGACGCAACGATCGCCAAGTTCCAACATGAGCTCTCAGCTATGGGCTACAAGTTTCAGTTCATTACGCTCGCAGGGATTCATAGCATGTGGTACAACATGTACGATCTGGCATCCAACTATGTTGAAAACAACATGACCGCTTATGTTGAATTGCAAGAAAAAGAATTTGAGGCGCAAAATCGCGGCTATACCTTCGTTAGTCACCAACAGGAAGTTGGGACAGGATACTTTGACGAAGTTGCCAACGTTATTCAAGGTGGTCAGTCTTCAGTAACTGCACTAACTGGATCCACTGAGGAAGAGCAATTCAACCAAGATCAGGATGAACTAGCGCGGGTCTAGCTTCCCCCTTCTTTACCCTTTCAACGGACCCTCCGATTCGGAGGGTCTTTTTTTGACTAGCCTCTGACTTCTTGAACGAACTCGTCAATGAGCCAACGTGAAATTGCGGTACCACCAGGGATATTAGGAAAATCGTCGATATCGAACCATCTAGCCTCGGATATTTCACCGTCTCGGTAATGAAATTCGCCCGAGAGATAGTCCGCATGGAATCCAAGCATTAGAGAATTTGGAAACGGCCAGGACTGACTGCCGAGATACCGAAGGTTGGTTACTTCAATCCCTACTTCCTCTTTTACCTCTCTATGAACAGTCTGCTCGATCGACTCACCGGGTTCAACAAAACCAGCTAAAGTACTGAAGAAACCAGATTGCCATGAACGATTCCGAGCTAGAAGCGCTTGTTTACCTTTTCTTACAAGTACGATGATACTGGGGCTGAGTCGAGGATAACTCACTAAGTTGCAGCTAGGACATACCAGTGCACGATCATTGTTGTCTTCCTTAGTGGGTTCTCCACAGCGTCCGCAGTAGCGATGGTTTTGTAACCACTCGATCAATTGCACTGATCGTCCCGCGAGATAGAACATGTCTGGTTCTACCCTTCCTAACCAGGATCTCAACGGTGATAACACATATTCCTTTGGTACGGACCCCGTAGCGCTCAACACATAGCAGTTCTTTCCTCTCAACGTACCTAGAAACATCTTATGTTTGACTTCAACGTCAAGCCACATGAACTCATCCGCCGTAACCGGTCTCGGGATGCCTGCTTCGAGAATAGATAAGAGCTCGCCCGCCATTACCGTAAAGTACATTGAATCGCCATCTGATTCAGGTTCTTCCGACTTAGGTAGAGAAATAAACTGCCCAGGATCGCGTGGCCAAAGTTGTGTACTCAATCGAGTGGAACTGCTCATACTGAAATACTGAGTTTTGGAGAAATTACAATTATCTCCACCCAGACTGCTCATCAACTGATGAGAGTCAAATCCCATACTCCTTTTCAGTTAATAAGACTGGTGTTTTGAACTCTTCTAGCCAAACAGATACTTACTTCTCCGCAGTCCTAGTCAACTTCCTAGGTAAATCACCGCACTGGTACAAACAAACGATTCTTATCTTCCTGATAGTCAATCCGTTTGTTCTACTCATACCTGAATACGGCTTTGTCATTGCGGGTTGGTTGCTCGTCGGCGAGTTTATTTTTGTATTAGCAATGTCACTTTCATGCTACCCATTGGCACCGGGTGGACTATTAGCGATCGAAGCGGTCTTCATGACATTGACCACGCCGCAGATGGTCTTCGAAGAACTGGAAAAAGCGTTCCCAGTGCTTTTGCTGTTGATGTTCATGGTTGCGGCTATTTACTTCATGAAGGACTTGCTGATATTTATCTTCACGAAGGTGTTGATATTTGTTCGATCCAAGATTCTTCTGTCTCTGTTGTTTTCATCTGTCGCAGCTGTTCTTTCAGCTTTTCTGGATGCATTGACTGTCGCTGCAGTCATCATCAGCGTAGCAGTTGGCTTCTACAGAGTCTATGAAGAGTTTTATGAACTCTACAAAGAGGTGGATGAATTCAAGGAAGGCTCCACTGCAGAAGCGGACCATGAATCAGATCTTGATAATTTTCGTCGTTTTCTTCGCAGTCTTCTGATGCATGCCGCCGTAGGTACTGCGTTAGGAGGCGTGATGACAATGGTTGGGGAGCCCCAAAATCTACTGATTGCAAAAGTACTGGGTTGGGAGTTCATGGAGTTTGTGATCCGGATGGCACCTATCACGATGCCGGTATTTGTAGTAGGGATTCTGACTTGTCTACTACTTGAGGTTACCAAGACTTTTGCTTATGGCGCTACTCTACCTGAAAACGTCCGCGTCGTTCTCGAGGAATGGGGACGCGATGAGGCAGCCCAAATGACCAAGCAGTTCAAGACAAAGTTGCTCATGCAGGCATTAGCAGGCGTTTTTCTTGTAGTGGCACTTGGATTCCATCTTGCTGAAGTAGGAATCATCGGTCTAGCCGTCATTGTGCTCCAGACTGCGATGAACGGTGTGACCGAAGAACACGACCTTGGCCACGCATTTCGTGAGGCGTTACCTTTTACCGCGTTGCTAGCCGTGTTTTTTGTAATCGTCGCCGTGATTGAAAGTCAGCATCTTTTCCAACCAGTAATGGATTACGTACTTTCTCTCCCGTTAGACACACAACCAAGTGTTTTTTACATAGCAAATGGTTTGCTTTCCGCAATAAGTGACAATGTCTTCGTTGCATCCATATATATCAGTCAAGCAGAAGATGCGTTTAACGCTGGCGTAATAGATCGAGATCATCTGAATCTGTTGGGGATTGCTATCAATACAGGCACCAATATCCCCAGCGTATTGACGCCAAACGGACAGGCGGCATTCCTGTTCTTGCTGACTTCATCTGTAGCGCCAATGATTCACCTATCGTATGGCAGAATGGTTTACATGGCTCTACCTTATTTCTTCACCATGGGACTCACAGGATGGCTAGCAGTCAAATTCCTGCTGTAACTTGAAGACAGAGATCATCCTCAAGAAAAACTCGAAAAACCTGGAGCTACCTAAAGCAAATTAGCTAGCTTTCTCCTACAGGCACTGCTGCACGACTGGACTTGCCTTGTAGTTGGAGTGAGGATGCATACACAAAAAAAGTGCATTCTCTCCGATCTTTCAATTCAAGAAATGTAGGGGTTTTCTGAGAGCACACAGAAACAATTAAAGGCGTCTTTGCCATGTCAAAGTACGCGAGGTCAGTTATCTGACGCTGTACCTAGTCCGTCGAGAATTTGCTGGTGCAAATCTAACTCTTCATCCGTAGCTTGAATAATCGTGGGATTCCGCTCTATCGTCGAGAAGTCGGTGACCATCCCATCACCAAATTCTTCTGATTGGATTTCCTGTAACTCCAAATCAGCACCATGTTGCATTGCAATGTAGACGTCTGCCAATAATTGAGCGTCTAACAGTGCGCCATGCTTCTCTCGACTCTCGACGTATCGAATACCAAACCTATTACACAATGCGTTCAGGTTCGCTCGAGCGCCACGAAATCTCTTCCTTGCGATCACCAATGTGTCAATAACGTGACAGAGTTCCTCTAGTTTTTGGCGAACACCAACACGCTCCAATTCAGCATTCAAAAAGCCCAAATCGAACTCTGCATTGTGAATGACCAATTCTGCACCATTTACGAAATCAACGAACTCCTGAACAACTTGCTTAAACGTTGGCTTATCTTTCAAAAACTGATTTGTCAAGCCATGTACGTTTTCTGAGGCGGTGGAAATGAGCCGATCACCCGGGTTCAGATAATGGTGAAATTCCTTACCAGTCCGTACACCGTGGTCCAACTCTACCATGCCGATTTCGATCACTCGGTCTCCTTCTTCGACGGATAAACCGGTAGTCTCAGTGTCTAGCACCACCTTACGATCAGAGTTCATGTTAAATCACCTGTGCTGTACTGAAGATCGGCATGAACAACATGATGCAGTTTCTCACGCGACATAAGTGCTGTCCGCTGGTTCTCTCAGTCATTACTGCGAGACACTTTCAATCTCTGTGCGTATTCCTGTGCTTTTTGATCGACCAACTCGTTCTCCGGGTGACCACTGTGAGCTTTCACCCAGTTCCACCTTACTTGTAGCCGAGAGTTTTGGGAATCAAGCTGTCGCCAAAGATCATGGTTTTTAACACTAGATCCACTCGAGGTTTGCCACCTATTCTTCTTCCAGTTTGGTAACCATTGCGTGATGCCGTTGACTACGTACTTTGAATCGGAAAACAACTGAACCTCGGCATTGGCGTCCAACCCTTTGAGTGCTTCAATTACCGCCATCATCTCCATGCGATTATTCGTGGTTTCGGGTGCTCCGCCTTGGATCACCTTCTCCCCCTCTTCAGTACGAATCAACGCAGCCCATCCGCCGGGGCCAGGATTGTTTATGCAAGCGCCGTCAGTGTAGATGGTGTACTTCATTGATTTCCTATTTATGACAGCATTTGTCACTTTGGAAGCGACTTAGTTGGGGTTATGAACTCAATGAGCTAGTTCGTGGAGTCATCACCAAGGTCACCTAAGGGCATATATTGCAGAGAAGCATTTTCCCTTAGTGAAATGAGGTAGTTTGAGATTTCTCTCGTTTCTGAACTACCTGCAAGATTTTCATTCAATCGGTTTCGGTCCTCTTCTGTCATCGCTTCATAGTCACCTAACTCGACGTTAGAAACAACAACCAAATATTCCGTGCTCGAATCATCTGCACCCGGTACTCGGAAATAAGCTCTTCCATCAGGTGCAGGTAACGAAGATTCAAATGCTTTTTCTCGAATATCGAACTCAACCGAGATCTCATCCCGTTTGATTTTTTCATGTCGATTCCACGTCAAGCCAGTAAGTGTTTCAATTGCACCGAAATCCAAGTTCTCATCAAGCTCTGCAATAGCTTTAGTAAGCAAATCGTCTGCCTTCTCACTAGCCTGTTCTTTGGTTAGCTGTTCCACAATCTGTTCCTGGACATCCTCAAATACCAACTGTTGTGGAGGTGTATAAGCCGCTACTCGACCAACCACGACCTTCTCTGTACCGATTTCGACAGGTTTACTGTTGTATCTGTTAAGAACAACGTCATCTGTGAATAAAACTTCACGTACACGCCAAGATTCAAATATGCCATCGGTGGTGGATCGAGTGATGTCTTCATAGGTGGTAATGTCCACTGAAAGAGCGGCACCGACTGGCTCAAGTGAATCGGGGGACTCAAATGCTAATTTGTCGAGTTCGCCCATTGCTTCCCGATACGGCTCCTCCGCTCGTTCGTTCTTCAAGCTATTTTCCAGTTCTTCGCGTCGCTCGTCAAGAGGCAACGATTCAATCTCTTCAATTTCAAGCAACTGAATCAAGTGGACGCCAAATTGACTTTCCACAGGCTCGGAAATAGCGTTAACTTCCAAACTCCAAAGTGCTTCCTCAAATGGCTTGACGAACACACCACGCGCGGTCATCCCTAAGTCACCACCATTTGTCCCAGAACCAGCATCTTGTGAATGTTCTGTCGCTAGGTCAGAAAATTCCGCCTCCCCTGCTTCCACTTGCCGCTTGAACTCATTCAATTGCGAAATCGCTTCCTCGGTCGTTCTCGTTTCATCCACATGCAACAGAATGTGTGAACCTCTTCGCTGTGCGTTGGATTGCTCTGCTTCAACAGTTGTGTCGTAGTAACTCTGCAAATCTTCTTCAGAAATCTCGACTTGATCAGAGAAAGAACCTTTGGTGAGCTCTATCACTTCGAAGACAAACGATTCTTCTGAAATGAATTCATCTTGATTGAACTCGTAGTAAGTCTGGACTTCCGACTCATCGATGTCAATACCTTCCGTAAATTCATCAGCATTGAACTCCATATAGGCGATGTCTCGAACCTGCTCCTGCAATCCAGCACTTTCTCGTTTTTCGCGAGGAGTCACGAAGGCAGTCTTCTGTGCTATTTCAGTCAACTGATTGACTACGCTGTCCTGCTCAACGAGTTTTTCATAGTTTTGGATCGAATAGCCTGACGATGCGAGAACCTGGCGATAGCGGTCAATGCTGAACTCACCATCATCCTGGAAGAGAGAATCATTCTCAATTCGACGAAGAAATTCACGTCGTGAGTTAACGAGCTTCATGTCTGCGGCATTCTGTTCAAGAAGCTTTCGGTTAATCAACTGATCCAGCAGGTTGGGTTCATTGATAATCAAATCCATGGTCGCCTGGTCCAGATCAGTACCGTAGATTTCTTCCATGCGTCGTTTCTCTCTGTCAATTGTCGCAGAGAGTTCTCTCAACGTAATATCGTCACCATTTACGGAAGCGGCAGCCGGCTCAGTCACGGAAAAGAGATTAAAGGCACCGAAGCCAAATACGGCAAGCACAAAGCAAATGATTCCGGCGAGCAATTTAGCACCGAACGAACTTGATTTTGATCTAATTTTCTGAAGCATTCTGAGATGTATTTACACAGATTTTTGGATAGTGAAGTTTAGTCTGACCAACCAAAAACACCGAGTCCCTCCACAAAGGAAGAGCTCGG
This sequence comes from Gammaproteobacteria bacterium bin55, assembly GCA_002238665.1. Classification (GTDB taxonomy): domain Bacteria; phylum Pseudomonadota; class Gammaproteobacteria; order Pseudomonadales; family Azotimanducaceae; genus Bin55. The sequence goes on along the minus strand of MPMU01000001.1, from coordinate 38,043 downwards.
TGCCAAGTAAGTTTTGTCCGCAACTTTCGCGACGGCGGAAAAACCAGAGGTTGGGTTTTCCTATGAATTCAGTTTGGTCTTCAGGGCTTTTCCTGCCTTAAAAGCGGCATTTTTAGATGCCTTAATTTCTATGGCTTCCCCAGTTTGAGGGTTGCGACCTGAACGTGCTCCTCGGTGTCGTACCTCGAACGAACCAAAATCAGGAATACTTACTCTGTCCCCGTTTGCCAGCGCGTCAGAGATTGCACCAATGAGAGCATTGAGTGCGCTTCCTGCGTCAGCTTGGGAAATATTTGCCGCGGTACTCATTTCCCGGACCAAATCGGACTTATTCATACGTTGAATCTCCAGACTTAACAGTCAAATGAGAGTTGAATATTGGCCGATGCAACCAACCTCTCATCATGAAATATGCATCGTAATACAACTATTACTTCAATATTTTGGAATGCGCTAGCTTGCCTTTCGATCGGACTCACCTTCGTAGACCTTGATTGGGTCTGACTTACTATTCACAACATTCTCGTCGATGATCACACGGAGTAAACCTTTCTCCTCAGACGGAATCTGGTACATCGTCTCAAGCAGAACTTCCTCAAGGATTGAGCGTAATCCACGTGCACCCGTCTTACGCTCAACTGCTTTTATTGCGATTGCTTCCAAAGCATCCCGTTGAAAGTCTATTTCAACCCCTTCCATTCCAAACAAGGCGGTGTATTGCTTGACTAGTGCATTCTTTGGTTCTGTAAGTATTTCGAGCAACGCTTCCGTACTTAACTCATTCAGAGTCGCCACTACCGGTAAGCGTCCTACAAACTCCGGAATCAAACCATATTTGATTAGATCTTCCGGTTCGACTTTTTCGAGGGTTTCCCCGATGTCTTTGCTGTCAGACTCGCCGATCACATCCGCAGAAAATCCGATACCACTCTTTTCAGTTCGCTGTTGAATCACTTTCTCCAATCCTGAGAATGCGCCCCCGACAATGAAGAGTATGTTGGATGTATCAATTTGAATGAATTCTTGCTGTGGATGCTTACGTCCACCAGCAGGTGGTATCGCTGCCGTTGTTCCTTCAATTAGTTTGAGTAATGCGTTCTGTACGCCCTCACCTGATACGTCCCGTGTAATTGAGGGATGATCTGATTTGCGAGAAATCTTGTCAATCTCGTCAATGTAAACAATGCCGTTGGAAGCTTTGGCAACGTCGTAATCACATTTCTGCAGGAGTTTCTGGATGATGTTCTCGACATCTTCACCTACATATCCTGCTTCTGTCAGTGTAGTGGCATCAGCGATCGTAAACGGTACATTGAGTGTTCGAGCAAGTGTCTGAGCTAATAGGGTCTTTCCACACCCAGTAGGACCAATCAGCAGAATGTTGGACTTTTGTAGTTCCACACCATCGACAGTACCGTTGGAAAACAGCCGCTTGTAATGGTTGTAGACCGCGACTGAAAGTACCTTCTTCGCATGCCCCTGCCCGATGATGTAATCGTTCAGTGACTCGTTAATCTCTTTGGGTACTGGGAGACGTTCCTCGACTTGAGGCTCGGCGGTATCCTTCCGCCGTTCCTCGTCAATGATTGCAACACATAGTTCGACACATTCGTCGCAGATATTTACGCCGGCATTCGCAATAAGTTTGAAAACTTCTGGTTGTGCTTTACGACAAAAGGAACAGCTAAGAACGCCTCTTTGTTCATCACTCATTAATTTCTACCTCTATAACTTCCTGTCAGTCAACCGATTCTCTTTGCAAATGGGTACCTGCTGTGCCCCTTGCTTTAGGTTTACTGCCAAATTGATTATATGTTGCAAATTTTTACGCGGCTATTGCTTCGATCCGCAAAGCTAGCTAGTTTGCCCACTGGATGTAGCCATCGTTGCGGGTAATTGTCTTGCATATTGAACTTTATCAACGATTCCGTACTCTTCTGCTTCTACAGGGCTCATCCAGTAATCTCGGTCAGTATCTTCGGCTACTTGCTCCGCAGATCGCTTTGTGTGTCTCGACAAAATTTCATTCAGGCGGTCTCGAATTAAAAGAATCTCCCGCGCCTGAATCTCGATATCTGACGCATTACCACGCGATCCGCCTGCTGGTTGGTGAAGCATGATTCTGGCGTTGGGAAGCGCAAATCGTTTACCTGGTGTGCCTGCTGCCAATAGAAAAGCACCCATACTAGCTGCTTGTCCGACACAGGTGGTCTCAACAGGACTCCGAATGAACTGCATCGTGTCATAAATAGACAATCCTGCAGTTACCGAGCCACCGGGTGAGTTGATATATAGATGAATGTCCTTATCTGGATTTTCAGATTCACACCATAACAATTGGGCAACTACGAGATTAGCGACCACATCGTCGATTGGCCCCGCAATAAAGATGATCCGTTCTTTAAGTAATCGAGAAAAAATGTCATAAGAACGTTCACCTCGACTCGTCTGTTCCAGCACCATGGGCACCAGACTCAGTCCTTGGATTTCTGAAGTCATGCTAATCTCCTGTTTCTATGTCCTTGTTGCCTTTAAATCTACCAATCATGCGCGAAAGCAGTCCTTTCTTGCTTTGATCTTTCTCACCACCGATAGCGTCATCCTCAGATTTCTCAACCGTTTCCGTTTCCTCAACTTCATCAATTTCGAGCTCTACATCAACTTCATAGACACTGCGAAGTGTTTGCAACTGATCATATGGGAAGTCACGTTCTTGAACGTCCACTTCTTCTTGGAGTCGATCCCACGACTTTTCAATTTTCATCTTCAGAGCGAAAGATCGTAAATTTTCAGGTTCGGACACCTTCTCAACCATCTCTTGCGTTACGGTACCACCTGCGAAGTGAAGCAACTCGCCTTCAATGAAGGACTGAAACTCATCGTTTTCGATTGTCGGATTATACTTTTGCACTAACTTTTGACCCAAATACTCCGTGGCGAGTGCAATTGCAGTCTGTTTTTTATGTATTTCAGTTAGATCTATATAATCAGAATCTTCAGGTTCAGTAGATTCGCTGTCAGAAAAGCCAATATGCGCCTTGTCATAATCCAATCCTAGATATTCTTTGACCTCATCTCGAGATGCCATCACTCTTGAATTATACGCGTATTCAGGTAATACGATCCCAGAATGCTGAATTAGCTTAGCCTGAAGAAGCTTTCTAAAAACTCTCTTAACCTCTGAATCGGCCGCATCCGAGTATGTGGTCCGAATCGACTCTCGAAGCTCATCTTCACTTTCAACGAACACCTTTGGTTGCTCTAAGACTTGCTCAATGGAAGCCAGGGTCGCTTGTTCTATCTTGACTAACTTAATCCGAACGTCAAGCCGTTTTTCGTCGTGATAGAAGACTCGTGGGACTGGACTGTGAAATGAGTCAAATCGGACAAACTCTTCTGGGTTTGGTGGAGCTTCTGCATGGAGTTCACGAAACTCTCCAACTTTCATGTCAAGTAATTCGCTTACAAGAGTAGCGTCCTGCCAGCGATATTCCACGCCTACTATTAACTGAGCTACGTACTTGTCTGTATGCTCAGGCGAGTCAGAATCGTCGGATTCTTCATCGCCTACAGAGTTTTCTGATTCAGTGTCTTCCGCATCTAAATCTTCGATTTCAAAGCTGAATCGGATCTCGCCCTGAGTCGCGTCTGTGCCTTCTTTCCATTCGGAGTAGCTCAGTTGATAGTAGTGGACGATACGATCTACGAACTCATCTGTAACTTCGATTTTTGGCTTCTCAATCTTGATTTCGCTTAAGTTTGAAAGATCAATAGGTCCGAGGATTTCCGCAGTTACCTTGTAAACGAAGTCCTCATTCTCCTTAGGTATCTCGAAATCTAGATCGAACAGTGCTACTGGGTCCAGATTCTTATCCTGCAAGGCCTGATACATAGTCTCATCAATCAGGTCTCGATGCACTTCAGCATTCAATGCTTTTCCATACCGTTGAGAGATGAGTTGTCGAGGCACCTTGCCTTTGCGAAAGCCTGGTAATTGAGCATTGCTAGCAAGCTCGTTAACCCGTGAGTTTATTCGAGTTTGGTAATCAGTCGCGGGGATGCGAATCTGAATGTCTTTACGGAGTTCGCTCCGATCTTCTACTGAAATTTCCATATAACAATTGGATAAATGTCGTTCAAATCCAAAAAATCTAAAGAGGGATTAGGTTAAAAAAAGTAGCTATTAATTTGATGGATGGGGTGGGTGACGGGATTTGAACCCGCGACAACTGGAATCACAATCCAGGACTCTACCACTGAGCTACACCCACCATCGCAAGCCAAGACACAGAACTCCATTTGCTACACCGTTCTACGCCTGAATTATCTTACTTACACAATCGGTCAGTTGAGAGATGGCACGCCTGGAAGGACTCGAACCTTCAACCCTTGGCTTAGAAGGCCAATGCTCTATCCATTGAGCTACAGGCGCTTCAACCTATCGCGCAACACTGCCAGCTTCTCTCAACGAATGAAAGTGGTCGGGGTAGAGAGATTTGAACTCCCGACAACTTGCTCCCAAAGCAAGTGCGCTACCAGACTGCGCTATACCCCGATTGGATCTTGATGTGCCTACGATCAATTTGACCCTGCTCATCGTAGGGAGAATTTTAGACTGCAAAAGTTTTTGATAATTCCAAACAAATTAAGCAATTCTTCGAGAGAGGATTAAGCTACCCGTCTTCCTCAATGACCATACCATGTCAGCCACTATTCTGAACGGTAACGTTCTTGCAGCTTCCATTCGGGCAGATCTCAAAGAACGTGTTCAAGCCATAACGAGTTCAAATCGACGACCACCTGGATTAGCTGTTGTACTTGTAGGTGAAGATCCAGCGTCCGCGATCTACGTGAGACTGAAGCAGAAAGACTGTCTTGAGACAGGGATGAAGTGTCAGGTATTACACCTTCCGGCAAGCACGCTGGAAGCGGAACTAGCCGATATCGTAACGGAATTCAATGCAGATCCGACGATCGATGGCATCCTCATCCAACTACCGTTGCCCGAGCATATCAACGATTTGAGTATCACGGCAAAGGTTCTCCCACGAAAAGATGTGGACGGCATTTCCCCTCATAACATGGGCATGCTAACGCTAAGGAAACCTGCACATCGAGCGTGCACGCCCAAGGGTGTGATGTCTTTGATCGCTCAAACTGATGTTCAATTGCTTGGGTCGCATGCTGTGGTCGTAGGTGCTTCCAATCACGTAGGAAGACCAATGGGCCTGGAATTTTTGCTTCGCGGGTGCACAGTCACAACCGCACACAAGTTCACACGAAATACGAAGGAACTTACTAGAGAAGCAGATGTGCTTGTTTCCGCAACGGGAAAAGCTGGACTAATCGAAGCAGATTGGGTAAAGCCAGGTGCAGTAGTTATCGACATTGGAATCATGCCTCAGGAGGATGGAACCATTTGCGGCGATGTCGATTTTGAAGCAGTAAAGGAAGTTGCAGGTTGGATTACGCCAGTACCAGGTGGTGTAGGACCGATGACAAGAGTTTCAATTCTTCAAAACGTCGTTGACGCCTACAATCGCACGCTAAAGTGAAGGCAGTATTTCTCTCAGATCTTCATCTTGAGCAAGTCGATTCACCGCAGTTTCGCGCATTCCGAGACTTGCTTCAGCAGGTAGTCCAACAAGGGAAGCAAGTCTTCATCTTAGGCGATTTAGTCGAGGTTTGGGTTGGCGATGATGACGACGCCGAACTAGCTTGTGAAGTCAAAAACTCTCTCCGTGAATGTGTGCAATCCGTGAATGTCTGCATCATGCATGGCAACCGAGATTTCCTCTATGGGGAAGCATTTGAGACCGAAACAGGAGTCAAAGTTATCCCAGATCCCTATGTGTTGCAATGTGGTGATGAACGCATCTTATTAGCCCATGGTGACGCATATTGCACCAAAGATATGGCATACCAACAGATGAGAGCCTTCCTGCGCTCACCTAACGGGATTTCTGGCTTATTACAACAGACACTTGAACAACGACGAGCTTTGGCCAGGCAGCTACGACAGGCAAGTAAACAAGCGAATGAACTCAAGGCAGACAACATCATGGATGTGACCCTTGAGGAAATTCAAAAAACAATCCAAGATTATCAGTGCAGTACCATGATTCATGGGCATACACATCGTCCAGCCATTCACAAGGAGAGCTGGGGAAAACGATACGTGTTAGGGAATTGGGAGAGTTGTGGCTGGTACTTGGATCTGAGTAGTCACGCATTGGAACTGCGGTGCTTTGCCATTGAGTGAATCATTCTGTTGATGTGGAGTCATAGGACTCATCAACAAACACAGGAATGCCACTGTGGAATCTGAATTCTGAATCTGAAGAATTAATCTGTAAAGCTTCGTATTCGCGTAGCTCTGCAAGTCTCCGTTCGAGTTCGCGCTCCCCACAGACTTCAGCAGCGAATTCAAGATAAATCTCGAAATGTCTGCCTTCGGATTCATGTAACTGTTCGTAGAGTTTCAACAGTTTTCCATTGAAGTGTGGAATCAACACCCCTATTCGTTCACAGCTACGGGCCTCAATCATCGCAGCAACCAGCAGCTGATCTAGAAAACGATGATTTGCAGGACTTGGTCTAATCCATTTGTGTAGGTTTTTTGCGTAACGGGATGGACCCAAACGCTGGTACTCAATGCCAAATTCATTCAGTGCTTTCACAACAAGCTCAAAGTGCTTTAGTTCCTCTCTTGCCAAGCGGCTGAGTTGCCTTAAGTAGCGAGGATCGTGCTCATTTCGGTACAACAGTGAGATTGCCGAGCTCGCGGCTTTCTTCTCACAGTTCGCTTGATCCACTAGCAGTATGTCTAAGTGCGAGACCGCATATTCGACCCAAGCATTAGGCGTCGCTCCTCTAAGGATGGATTGAACGATAGAAGGACTTTCAGCCTTTGTGTTGCCAATCAACTCTGTGGAATGCCGCTCTTGTAGTAGTACTGATACAAGTGAAGTGATCGGCTATAGATTTCGTGCTCAATCTCTTGAAATAACTCACCTGATCGAATTTGCGGAGGTGAATCAACCGGCGTTAATCCCAATTCAACGACAGGTATTTCCACTTTTTGAAGAACTTCATAGATTTCGCTTTCTTTACAAGATTGCGCTTCATCCAGTGTGGAACTCACCACTCGGTCAAACAGGTCGGTCGAGGAAATCCTCACGCATGCTCTGATACTCTGCTTGTAGATCGTTTCTAACCGTTCCCAGATTTGATCCCGCCGCTCAGCGCCAAAATGGTTCCACTCTGTCACTTCATGAGCAAATCTCTTACACCCTCTACAAACGAGATCGCCGTAGGTGGTTGAACATACGCTCCGACAGGGGGTTAATCTCTTCTTACGATTCAGAGGCGATACTATTGGACCAGCTTGACTGCTGATGGATTTCTCGGACACGGCTGGGGATGACCCTTAGCTGAACTGGAGTTGCACTAGATTATTAAGGTCCCGTAACTCAGAATCACGCTTGTTTTTCTTGCTGTCTTTCCTTCGATTGGATAGCTCGAGAAGATACTCTTCATCGACATCCTCTGAATGGTATTCGCCAGTGAAAATGGAGCACTCGAAATTCTTGATTTGAGGATTATCTACTCTTGCACTGTCAATCAGATCATCGAATGATTGATAAATCAAATGATCAGCGCGGATGAACTCCTTGATCTCGTCGATAGTACGCCCATTTGCGACCAATTCCTCCTTGGATGGCATATCGATGCCGTAAACATTGGGATAGCACACCGGTGGAGAGGCAACCAACATGCTGACTTCCTTCGCACCTGCCGCACGAACTTGCTGAATGATCTGTCTTGTGGTAGTTCCTCTTACGATGGAATCTTCAACGAGTAGAACTCGCTTGTCTCGGAACTCGCTCTTAATGACGTTTAGTTTGCGTCGAACTGACCGCTGACGAACATCTTGCCCTGGCATGATAAAGGTACGACCCACGTATCGATTTCTGACGAATCCATCCCGATATGGCAAACCAATCTTGGAAGCAAACGCGAGTGCATTGGCATTGCTAGTTTCCGGTACCGGAATCACAACATCTGCCTCAACACCATGTTTATTTGAATAATCCAGATAGCGGTCAGCGAGTTTCTCGCCTAAACGCAATCTTGTCTGGTAAGTCGATACCCCGTCGAGTACGGCATCGTTTCGAGCGAGATAAACATGCTCAAAGATGCACGGAGTATGTTCAAAGTCACTGCAACAGACTTGGCTATGTAGCTCTCCGTCACGTGTGATATAAACCGCTTCTCCTGGTGCTACATCACGCACGACTTCAAAACCTAAGGTGTCAAAAGCAACATTTTCACTAGCAATCATGTATTCGGTGGAGAGTGCTCCTCGGCGTGATCCCAAAAGCAACGGTCGTATACCTCTGGGATCCCGAAATCCTACGATACCACCACCGACGATCATTGCCACGGCTGCATACGCGCCACGGCACCTGCTTTGTACGCGCGAGATTGCTTCAAAAACTGTTTCGGGTTCAGCTTTCTTGTGGCCAGTTTCCTGTAGCTCGTGAGCTAGTACATTGAGAAGGATTTCAGAGTCAGAATCCGTGTTTAGGTGTCTTTTCGCTTCATCACGGAGAAATTTGCGCATTTCTTCGGCATTGGTCAAATTGCCGTTATGTGCAAGGCTCAAACCATAAGGGGAACTGACATACATCGGTTGGGCTTCGGCAGAACTGGAGCTACCTGCAGTAGGATAGCGCACATGTCCGATTCCCATGATTCCCGGTAGCCGGACCATGTGTCGCTCTTCAAAGACATGGCTCACAAGCCCATTGTCCTTGCGTAGGTGCATTCGATCTCCATCGGAGATCACCATACCTGCGGCATCTTGCCCTCTATGTTGCAGGACAAGCAGAGCATCGTATAGAGTCTGATTCACCGTATCTTTTTGGACAACACCGACAACACCACACATCTGTCAAATTTCCTGTTTTAAGTCTTGTATGACAGTCGTTGGGACTGCTTCTGTACTCGGGAATACGTCTTTGAGCATCGGAGAGAGCTCTTTCTGCAATGGATCTAGATATGGAGAGATGGTTGATCCTTCTAACACACCAAATTCCTGCAATAACGGATGTGTAAACGCAGTCACTACGATCACCACTAAGAGTCCACGAATCAATCCCCAGGCTAGCCCGATCATCGTATTTGCAAAGCTCATGCCTGAATCTTCGACTCGGCGATTCACTTGTGCAGCAATAAAGCCCCCGATGACCTGGATCACACTAAAAAGCATAAAGAACCCGACGAATCTCCCGAGTATTGGCATTTCTAGATCAAAAAACTTTATTAATGCTCTACCGACATCTTCCATCCAGAGAAATCCAACAATCAATCCGACGAGCACCGAAATGGTCCATATGAGGTCCTTCAGGAACCCGGTTCTCATGCCAATCCAAGTTGAGACCAAAAGCAACAGTATGACACCAACGTCAAAGACCATGTGTACTCTTAACGGACTATAAGGAAAACACGACGATTTGCACTGAACGCTCCAATTGTTCAGTCAACCTTGTTACTTCTGCTATCACTTCATCACGTTCTAAATAAGGACCAGTGGCTATATCGTACACAATCGAGTCTCCGCTCTTTCGAGTCGATACCCAGCTCTCGATCCCCTGTTCTGACAATGATCGACGGTACTCTAGTGTTGACTCTTTACTTTCAAATGTATCAATAAGAATCGCCCATCTTGTTGCCTCTAACGTGTCGTCTAGAAGCACGGGTTCACCCATCCTCACCGTTGATTCCACAAAGAAACCGTCCATATCGACGAAGCTCACTACTTCTTCCCAATCCTTGCGAATTTGAGTGCGATCTACATCAGGGATTTTATCAATGGATATATCCGTTTCGACCGGCTCTATCGGTTCAATTTGGACCGCTACCGAGTCTAATCCCTCGAAAAATGAAGGAACAAATATCAGCAGGAGACTAGCAATACAAAGAGAAGCTAAGACGTACCACCTTGCTGACTCACCTTGTACCCATAACTTCATTTGTAGTTGAGTAGTAGCTCACGTACTTTGCCAACCAACTGGAATGAACCACATACAACATGAACGCTTGCTGGATCGGCTAAGGTCTGGAATTTTCTAAATGCTTCATGGAAATCTGGGATGTACTCAACACCGGAATCAGACAGAGATAGGATTGAGCAATCGGGAATAAAGCCTCGAGGTCCGTATGAATCCGTCACGATCATTTGATCTGCAAAACCTTGAACGACCCGAGCTAGCTCATTGAAATTCTTATCCCGTAGACAGGTGAACAAAGCTAAGACTTTTGCATTTGAGAATGAATCAGCAAGATACCTCTTCAGGTTATCAATGCTAGCTAGGTTGTGAGCTACATCAAGCACCCAATTTTGACCATTACGTTGGATGAGCTCTAAACGACCCGGTAAACTAGCAATCGAGCTCAAATTCGAGAAACTATCCGAAGTCTGACCTCCAATCAATTTCAGCACTTCTCTCGCAACAGCTAGGTTTCGCTCGGAATCAAGACGAGGAGTTTTCATCTTGTTGCATTCAAGAGCTTTACAGTCTCCCGATCCTTGGCCAAAGGGTTGGTAGATAGGACATTCCAAATTATCCGCAACTTGCAGAACTGATTTTGGTAGCTGCACCTCGCCTGAGACGAACGGTACGCCTTGGCGGAGAATACCAGCTTTTTCCCGTCCGATGGACTCTCTGGAATAACCTAGGACATCCTGGTGATCAAGGCTCACGTTGGTGATTACGGACACCGCTGGATCGACAACATTGCACGGGTCTAGCCTTCCACCCAATCCGACTTCAAGAAGAGCTACATCGACAGAGTGGTCTCGAAATGCCATCAACGACGCAAGTGTGACTACGTCGAAATACGTGGTAGGTGGTTTATCTTCATGTGTAAGTATTTCACGTAAGTAACTGATAAATAGATCATCACTTATCTCATCTCCACACAATTTGATTCGCTCATTGATGCGACTTAAATGAGGTGAAGTGGTACTTCCTACTTTGAGACCTTCAGCGATAAGTGCTTGTTCAACTAGGTGAACAACCGAACCTTTACCGTTGGTACCACCCACAACGACTGTTCGAGCTCCGATATTTGTCAGACCGAGTTTTCTAGCAAATGTCCTTATTTCACCAAATGAGCGATCTTTTTTGTTCGCTTCGTGCTCAAGCTCAAGCCTACTTACCCAGTCCGCAAGAGTGCTGAGTTCTCTAGCAGATTCTGGCTCAGCCATCAAGTGCGTCTCGAAAGGATTGTGCTTTGGCTTGTAGACGCTCTGGAATTAACTCATTCGATTGTGTCGTCGCCATGGTATCGACCAACTCACTTCCCACGACGATGCCGTCTGCCAGTGATGCAGATGCGGCCGCCTGCTCAGGCGTCTTGATACCGAATCCAACCACAATTGGTAATTTCGCATGACTCTTCAATACTGAAACTTGCTCTTCAACACTTGCTGTGTCTAGGTGAGAAGCTCCCGTAATCCCTTTCAGAGATACGTAATAGATAAATCCTTGCACATTTTCAACGATGAGTTTGATCCGTTTATCAGGGGTCGTAGGCGCAACCAAATAAATCAAATCTATCTCGTTTGCCTCCGCATGAATTGACAGACCGGAAGATTCTTCCGGCGGTAGATTCACCATGATCAAGCCGTCAACGCCACATTGAGAAGCTCTTTCAAAGAAAGTGCTCTCCCCCATGCTCAGAATGCTGTTTAGGTATCCCATAAGAACGATTGGTGTGTGTTCATTTGACTTTCTAAAGTCCGAGACCATGTCCAAAACCATAGATAAAGTCACGCCCTGTTGTAACGCACGTTCAGACGATCTCTGAATACTCGGTCCGTCAGCCTCTGGATCTGAAAAAGGCACCCCAAGTTCGAGGATATCCACACCCCCTTCTACTAAAGAGTGAAGCGCGGGCACCGTTACGGATGGTTCCGGGTCCCCAGCTGTTATGAAAGAAACAAAGGCTTTCTTACCTTGCTCTTGTAGCTGAGCGAAACAACCAGTCAACCTGCTCATATCTGGATACCGTCGATTTCTGCCATAGTTCCGATGTCCTTATCGCCTCTACCCGATAGATTAATCACGATACGGTCTGACGATGGACGTTTAGCTGCTTCAATCAACGCATATGCGATGGCATGAGATGATTCCAGCGCTGGCAAGATGCCTTCAAGACGATTCAGAAGATGAAATGCCTCTATCGCTTGCTCATCGGTAACAGCAACATACTGGGCGCGCTGCAGATCTTTCCAATACGAGTGCTCAGGTCCAACTCCTGGATAGTCCAATCCAGCAGAAATACTCGATGTTTCTTTAATCAAGCCATCGTCGTCTGCCAGCAAGTAAGTCCGTGAACCGTGCAGAACACCTGGTTTACCTTCACACAGAGACGCGGCATGCTCATCTGTACTCAATCCCTTGCCTGCCGCTTCCACACCGATGAGTTCAACCTTGAGGTCGTTTACAAAGGGATAGAAAAGTCCCATCGCATTCGATCCACCACCTACACACGCAATAAGTGCTTCAGGTAAACCTCCAAATCGTTCCTCACATTGTGCTCGGCATTCCCTACCGATCACTGCTTGAAAATCGCGAACCATTGCTGGATAAGGATGAGGACCAGCAACACTACCAATAATGTAGTGTGTGGTGTCCACGTTGGTCACCCAATCGCGCATTGCCTCATTCATGGCATCTTTCAGCGTTCTTGAGCCTGAACTAACACTTTCTACGTGGGTGCCCAGCATCTTCATCCTGTAGACGTTTGGAGCTTGTCGGACTATGTCGTCCGCACCCATATACACTGTGCATTCAACACCTAATCTCGCCGCTACTGTAGCTGTTGCGACTCCATGCTGACCTGCGCCCGTTTCTGCAATGATTCGTTGCTTACCCATGCGAGAAGCGAGAAGAGCTTGACCAACCGTGTTATTGATCTTGTGCGCGCCCGTATGGTTTAGATCTTCTCTTTTTAAGAATATCTGAGCGCCACTGACATGTTCTGTCAGTCTTTGAGCGTAATAGAGAGGACTAGGTCGACCTACGTAGTTTGTAAGGTCTTCATCAAAAGCGGCCCAAAAAGCTTGATCGGACTTGATGGACTCGTATAGCTCATTGAGCTCCTCAAGTGCGTGAATCAGTGTTTCCGCGACAAATCGACCTCCATACTCGCCAAAATGACCCAACTCATCAGGTGCACTATAGGGATCATTTACTCTATCCAATCCTGCGTACCTCTTCCATAAATTTCTGCATGAGTTGTGAGTCCTTTTTACCCTTAACTTTTTCAACACCAGATGCAACATCTACTGCATAGGGTTTACATATTCGAATGGCTTCTGCGACATTGTTAGGCGATAAGCCACCAGCCAAGATCAATTTAGATTCAGCTTTACTTGGCCACAGGTTCCAATCGAATACCTTTCCAGTCCCACCAAATTGACCTTCAGATCTTGAATCAAGAAGGAGTGCGAACGCTTCTGCAAACGTCTGAACGTTTGCTGGATTTTCACTCATGTCCTCAATGGGAATCGCCTTAATGTATGGTTTGCTGAACTGATTACACCAATCAGCTTGCTCGTCTCCGTGAAATTGCACGTAATCAATCGGCATTTCTTGAATTGCACGATCTACGTCTGAGCTGCTAGCGTTTGCGAACACGGCAACTATTTCAACTTCTGAAGCGATTTCCGAAGCAATTTTCTCAGCTTTGTTGAATGACAGAAAACGCGAACTGTGAGGAACGAAATTCAGACCGATTAAGTCACAACCAACTTCAACGGCCGATATAGCGTCAGCGACATTGGTAACGCCACAGATTTTTACCTTTGTCATTGGTTGTTTTCAGCCGAGTATTGGATTAGCTTCTCCCGATGAAAGGTAATTTCCAACGGTTCTGCCTCACTTATTTGGTCCGAAGCTACAGGACCTAGAAGTCGGGGTAGCCTAAGGCGATTGTCAGGGATACAGTCGTACTCTACATGGACTAAATACAGTCCATCCGGCGGCGCGGTCGGAGGTGCAAGGTTCCGGTCTCTCTTTTCAATTAGCGTCGCAACATCCTTTACAGAAATCTCCCCTCTCGCTACTGCAAGAAAACACCCGGCAATATTCCTCACCATCCTGAGCAAAAACGCATTTGCTGTGATATCCAGCAGTACAAAGTTTCCTATTCTCTTGACTGAGAATCTCTGGACATCCCTAAATCGAGAGGCGGAGTCATCCTGAGCCGCGCAAAAAGAACTGAAATCTTTCTCACCTATGAACAACGAAGTCAGCTCATTCAGCACATCTATGTCGATGGGCTGCAGTACCCACAGTGCTTCATGTGTACCAAAGGCCGGGCGGACTGAGGTTTCTCCAATGAGGTAAAGGTATCTACGTCGTAAGGCAGATCTTCTAGCGTCAAAGCCTGGAGCGACCTGATAGACACTATGGATTGCTAATTCGCTGGGTAAGTAGGCATTACAACCATAAATCCATGCTGAATCAGGTCGAATCGCGTTCGTCTCAAAACTGACAATCTGATTGGTTGCATGGACGCCTTTATCGGTTCGCCCAGCAAATCGAGTCGAAACGGATTCATTAGCAATTTGCGAGATCGCTCGCTCTAACAAGCCTTGAACCGTCAGAACACCGGGTTGTTTTTGAGCGCCGTGAAGGTGGTGACCGTTATATTCGAGACCGAGTGCCAAGGTTGGCATAGATACCTACCGACGAGAAACGAGTCTCGTTAAATCATGGTTAGAAGGTGTTCGGCGATCTGAATGCTGTTGAGTGCAGCACCCTTTCTTACATTGTCTGACACTACCCACATGTTGAGTCCACGCGGGTGGGATATATCCTTCCTGACGCGCCCAACGAACACTTGGTCTGAGTGTGCACCGTGCAATGCAGCAGTCGGATAACCGCCAGGCTGATGTTCATCAATCAGTTCCACACCGTCTTGTTGTGCGATCAATTCGCGAGCACGTTCGGTGGTGAGCTCTGTCTTTGTCTCAATATGGACAGCTTCGGAATGCCCGACAAATACAGGAATCCTGACACATGTGGGATTGACCATAATGGAATCGTCTTCAAAAATCTTTTTGGTTTCCCACACCATTTTCATCTCTTCAGTAGTGTAGCCATTTTCGTCGAAACTATTGATCTGTGGAATGGCGTTAAACGCAATCTGTACTGGCGCGACCTCAGTTTTTATCTCTTTGCCATCGAAATAATCCTTGGTTTGTTGTTCCAGTTCTCGCATCGCGCTTGCCCCTGCGCCGGAGACTGCCTGATAAGTGGCGACATTGATCCTCTCAATACCTACCTCTTTCTGAATCTGATTGAGAGCAACAACCATCTGAATCGTTGAGCAGTTTGGATTTGCAATGATCTTGGACGATAGACCTGTTCTTACCTGATGTGGGTTGACTTCCGGTACTACCAGGGGAATGTGAGGCTCGTAACGAAAATGTGACGTGTTGTCGATCACATAGGTACCTGCTTCAGCTGCTCTCGGCGCATGGATTGCAGAAATACTCCCACCCGCTGAAAACAATCCAATTTGCGTATCCGAAAAATCAAACTCTGCAAGATTTTCTACGGTAATGCTTCGACCATTGACCTCAAACTTTCGACCTACAGAGCGAGGACTAGCAAGCAAACTTAGGTTGTCTATGGGAAACTGACGTTGCTCGAGAATCAAGCGTAGCGACTCTCCGACCGCTCCCGTAGCACCAGCGATTGCTACATTCACTTTTTCCATTTCTACTATCCTAAAGAGTCAATAACAGCGGCAGACATCTCGTCGGTGCTCACTAATCGTGTCGAATTCTGCGGATCGTCCTGATGAATATCCCTGGTTCTTAATCCTTGACCAAGTACCTTATTCACTGCAGCTTCTACTTCATCGGCAGCTTGTTCTAAACCTAGGCTGAATCGCAACATCATCGCCATTGACAAGATCATGGCCAATGGATTTGCAATGTTCAGTCCCGCGATATCAGGGGCCGTACCATGTACCGGTTCGTAAATACCCTGGTTTCGATCATTCAGAGAGGCTGACGGTAACATGCCAAGGGACCCAGTTAGCATCGCAGCGACATCTGACAGAATGTCTCCAAACATGTTCCCAGTCACGATCACATCGAATTGCTTAGGTTGGCGAACCAATTGCATTGCTGCGTTATCGACGTACATATGGCTCAATTCAACATCCGGGTAATCAGCATGAGTTTCAATCACTACGTCGCGCCATAGCTGAGTCACTTCCAGCACATTCGCCTTGTCTACTGAACACACTTTGCCATTGCGTTTCTGTGCTAGCTGGAATGCGGTCTTAGCAATGCGACTGATTTCCGTTTCATCGTAAACGAGAGTATTGCGGCCTACTCGTACATTGTTTTCTACTTCGACACCTCGAGGTTCACCGAAATAGATTCCGCCAACCAGCTCGCGGACGATGAGAATGTCTAAACCACTGACTAGATCGTGTTTTAGAGACGACGCGTTTGCTAGAGGAGCGAATGTCATTGCAGGACGAAGATTTGCGTAGCACTCTAACCCACTCCGCAATCCAAGTAATCCTTTCTCTGGTTTTTGATCTACAGGTAAGTCATCCCACTTAGGTCCGCCGACCGCACCTAACAGCACTGCATCCGCACTACGTGCTTTTTCAAGTGTTTCGTTGCGCATGGATGTGCCATATTTATCAATGGCAATCCCACCAAAATCGTGCTCTTCGTACTCAATATCGGCTTGATCTCCCACCGCCGCACGCATCACTTGGAGTGCATGAGGCATGAGTTCCGCACCAATCCCGTCACCTGGTAAGACCAGAATTTTTTTTGAAGCCATGTTGAATCTACAACCAGGGATTCTGTTGCAAATGTCTCTCTTCGAACTGCTTAATCTTGTCTGCTAATTCAAGCGTTAAGCCAATTTCATCGAGACCGTGGATCAGTTGATACTGACGTTTTTCGTCTACCTCAAATGTCCAAGTTTGTCCACCTGGAACAGAGATTGTTTTGGTGACTAGATTGACTTCTAACTGAAGAGGTTTATCACCAGTTGCCAACTCAAAGAGCGACTCTACTTCCTCTTCACTAAGGGAGATAGGCAGTAGACCATTGTTAAAGCAGTTGTTGAAAAATATGTCGGCGAACGACGGCGCAATGACTGCCCTAATACCGTATTGAAGCAACGCCCAAACAGCGTGTTCTCTGCTTGAACCACAAGCAAAGTTCCTTCTTGCCAAAAGAATGGATCCATTGGTGTATCTGTCGTCGTTTAGTACGAAGTCTTTGCGAGGAATTCGCGAGGAAACAGGTTTTCCAATTTCACCTTCGTCTTCATATCTCCATGCATCGAACAGGTTGTCGCCAAATCCAGTTTTCTTAATGGACTTCAGGAACTGTTTGGGAATGATCTGGTCCGTATCCACATTTGCAAGGTCGAGCGGAATTACAGATCCCTTGTGGGTCTTAAAACTGGCTTGATTGCTACTCATTGCTAGAGAATACCTCGGACATCGGTGATGTAGCCGGTAATGGCACTCGCCGCAGCACTTTGAGGGCTCATAAGATGGGTTCGCCCCAGGTGCCCCTGTCTACCTTCGAAATTACGATTAGATGTAGACGCACAACGTTCACCTGGATAGAGGCGATCATTGTTCATTGCCAAACACATCGAGCACCCTGGATCACGCCATTCAAAGCCGGCTTCCTTGAAGATTGTGTCCAGCCCTTCAGACTCCGCATGTAATTTCACCAATCCAGATCCCGGAACGACATAAGCACCTTTAAGCGCACTTGATACTCGTCTACCCTGTACAACTCTGGCTGCTGCGCGCATGTCTTCAATGCGAGCATTGGTACATGACCCAATAAATACGCGATCAATTGGGATGGTTTCAATGGGTCGGTCTGGCTCCAGATCCATGTATTGCAACGCACGCCAACCAGTTTCTCTTTGTGCCTCGGTCTCAAACGAGTCTGGATTTGGAATCGCCGAGTCGACTGCAGACACCAACTCTGGATTAGTACCCCAGGACACTTGAGGAGAGAGAGCTTCTACGTCGATATCCACTTCTTTGTCAAAATGAGCATCTTCATCGGTTCTTAGCTTCTCCCAGGAAGACAATGCTTGATCCCACATGTCACCTTTCGGCGCCATTGGTCGATCTTCTAGGTAAGCGTATGTGACGATGTCGGGACTCACCAATCCCGCTCTTGCGCCAGCTTCGATAGACATATTGCAGACGGTCATCCGTCCTTCCATCGACATCTCTTCAATCGCTTGTCCGGTGTACTCAACGGTATAACCTGTAGCCCCTGCTGTGCCAATCTGAGCGATGATGGCAAGGATCACATCCTTAGGCGCTAACCCATGTGAAAGACTGCCAAAACAGTGAATTCGCATGTTGCCACTCTTTTCTTGCACCAAACACTGCGTCGCTAAAACATGCTCGACCTCTGAAGTACCGATTCCATGAGCTAACGCACCAAATGCGCCATGTGTCGACGTGTGCGAATCCCCGCATACAATCGTCGTGCCCGGCAAGGTTGCTCCCTGCTCCGGACCTATGACATGAACAATGCCCTGTCGCTCATCCAGCAAGTCAATCAAATTAACCTTGAAGTCGGCACAGTTCTCCTGTAAGGTGATTACTTGCTCTTTTGCAATTGGATCATCAATCCCATCCAGACCAAGTGAACGTCCGACCGTGGGTATCGCGTGATCGGGAGTAGCGAGATTTGCATCGAGTCTCCAGATGCTACGCCGGTTGTTTTTCAGTCCCTCAAATGCCTGTGGAGACGTTACTTCGTGCAATAAATGCCGGTCGATATACAGCACGCTAAGACCATCGCTTCGAGTACCTACAAGATGATTATTCCAAATCTTGTCGTAGAGAGTCTGAGGCATCGTAGAGTGCGTTGCGGCAGTGAGGCGGGAGAATTATAGAAGCGACTGATAAATCAATCCTTCTGGTGAAAAAGCCAGAACGCCTAAATCAAATAATCGAAAAATGGCTATTCGTCGAACAACGATTTTCGCTCAACGTCGTGATTTTGGGCTCGATCTCTCAGGCAGTGATCCATGAGGACCAGTGCTACCATAGCCTCTGCTATTGGCGTAGCCCGAATACCGACACAGGGATCGTGTCTACCAGTGGTGCTAATCTGAACAGTCTCACCTTCTTTGTTAAGCGTGTCACCGGACTTCGTAATACTCGACGTAGGTTTTAAGGCAATGCTACACACTAGATCCTGTCCGGTTGAAATTCCACCCACTGTTCCTCCAGCAGAATTCGATCGGAAACCTGCTCGATCCATTTCATCCCGGTGTTCGCTACCTCGTTGGGTAACTACGTCAAATCCGTCTCCGATGGCTACACCTTTCACGGCGTTGATTCCCATCATTGCACCGGCTAAATCGGCATCTAATTTCCCAAACACCGGTTCGCCTAAACCGACATGCATATTTCGTACTAAGACTTCGATTTTCGCCCCAATCGAATCGCCATCTGCCCGAAGTTGATCGATGAACTGAGCAATCTCATCCAAGACTTTTGGATCGGGACAGAAGAACGGATTTTCATTGACTAATGAAAGATCGATGACCTCCGGCACAATATGCCCAATCTGTGCTAGGTAACCCTCAATGGTGGTGTTGTATTTTTCCTTGAGGTATTTCTTTGCAATACCTGCCGCAGCTACACGCATGGTCGTTTCACGTGCCGATGCTCGACCACCACCTCGATAGTCCCGAATTCCGTATTTCTGCTGGTAGCTGAAATCTGCGTGCGCAGGCCGGAACACATCCTTGATCTTGCTGTAGTCACGGGATCTCTGATCAGTATTGTGAATCAGTAAACCAATCGTGGTACCTGTTGTTTTACCCTCAAAGACGCCTGAGAGAATCTCTACTTTGTCGTCTTCTCGTCGTTGAGTGGTGTATTTCGACGATCCGGGTTTTCTACGGTCCAGATCAATTTGTAAATCGGCTTCACTGAGCTCGAGTCCTGGCGGACACCCATCTACGATGGCACCCATTGCCGGTCCATGACTCTCACCAAACGTCGTTAGCGTAAACGCTTGGCCGAATGTGTTACCTGGCATGAGGACCGGTCACATGAATCGCGACTATTCGCGCCGAAGCAAAGATGGAATGACCAACTCAATGCGAGTCAATGGCCGGTCATCCAATGGGATCAATGGTCCTGTCCCAAGTGCTGAAGCTTGATAAGGTGTGGACTCGGTAATTGCGGAGGCTACAGTCTCCGCACATTTCGTAGAAGCCTCAATCAGAGACTGCGTCGACTGCGAGCCATGGATGTGGCACACTACGTAAATCTCCTGTGTACTCAACAAACTGGATTCACCGACTATGTCGGTAATTGCAGTGAGATCTCGAGTAGTAAGCGCTCCTGACCTACTGGGTGCGACGTCCTTCAGCGTAACCACGCCGCGGCGAACTAACTCATCCCTGAGAGTTTGCGTACTATCAAAAGAAATTGGTTCGTCTAATGTGGCTTCTTCTACGTGAACCATCACTCGCAAGTTGCCACGTGTCACCACATAGATTGAAAAAAGAGACTGACTGTCGTCAGAAGTAACCACACTAGCACTGTAGGACTGATTCCGTATGGGTGCTGAAAGATCTCGGCGTTTGAAGATTTCACTTGCCCAAGCCGTCGGTCTTCCACAGTCAGGGCCTTCGCAAGTAAATATGGTCTCAGCGTCTAGTTCCTGTAACTGATCCTGATAATGATTGAATACCTCTTTTCGGTTCACGTCTGATCCCAAGGAGTAAGTACTTCGACGCACAACACCCTTGACTCTCACCGAATATTCAATGACCACGTCTCGTTTGATCTTATCCGCTGGTCCCGTTATGAAATCGTAAACCTGTGACGAGTTCGATACGGACTCATCAATTAAGGTAGACCCAGTGAAGGCGGTGAGTGACCCGGATTGAGCATGGGCGATGCTTGCCACTGCTACAAGCCCGACTGCTGACCAAATCTGTTTAACGTACTTCTTCATAAAACTAATTGTCTTCCACTGCCACTGAGAATTCAACGTCGACATCCTGCGCTGACGTCATGAGTTCGACGATCTTGCGACTGATGTCAGCGCCATTGAACAATACGTGGTAGAGCGCTTCCACCAACGGCATGCTAAGGCCTAAATCCTTTGTTTTCTGATAGATCACTGATAACGTATTTACACCTTCTGCTAGCTTTCCAAGCTTAGACATTGCCTCATCGACTGTAAGCCCACTGGCAATTGCATGACCCAGTTTGAAGTTCCTGGAGTCCGGCGAAGTACACGTAGCCATCAAGTCTCCTACCCCTGCCAAACCTAAAAATGTCGCAGGATTGGCGTTCATTTTCGCGGCGAATCTACTCATCTCTGCCAGGCTTCTGGTAATAATCATCGAGAGTGAATTCTGACCTATTTGGAGTGCGTCCGCCATGCCACAGATAATCGCGTAAATATTCTTCAGAGCACCTCCTAATTCGACACCGAACACGTCATTGCTTCCGTAAATTCGGAATCGATTGCTTTGCATGCACTCCTGAATTACTCTAATTAACGTATTGTTTTTACTAGCAATAACCGTACCTGCAATTTGTCCTTGCGCTATCTCTATCGCTAGATTCGGTCCACTGATCACGCCGATTTCACAATGCGAAATTTCTTCTTCCAGGATTTGACTCATCAACCGAAAATCAAGACCAACCTGCTCAACACCCTTAGTGCAACTGATGACGTAAGATCCGTCTTGAGCATATGTAGCAGCCTGCCGCGTAACTTCCCTAAAGGAAGCACTCGGTACAGTCACGAATATCAACTCAGCGGTTGATACCGCAGTCTGAAGATCGCCGGTGGGAGTGACTAATCTCTCGAGTTTGAGATTAGGAAGGTAACGTGAACTCTCTCGAGTTTCCAATAGCGTTTTTAGCTGGGTCTTATCTCGCAACCATAGGTGAGTAGGATGCCCGTTATGTGCAACGAGGTTAGCGATAACAGTACCAAAAGCCCCAGCACCTAAAACTGCGATTTTCACGTCACTTAATTTAGCAACTCCATGATCAATTCGTTGACTCGCTTGACATAGGGTCCCGTTTCAATTTCTGTTGATCCACTTGCGAGTCGCGCTTGATCAAATATTACCTGTACAAGTTGCTTGAACTTCTCTTCGTCCTGAATTTCCTTCAGGTAACCAATTAGTGGGTGTTCCATGTTGAGTTCAAGCTTTGGTTTCTCTTCTGGCAATTCCAACCCTCCCAAACGATTTGGCGAGTTCCTCAGTGCGCGGCTGATGGTTGGACGAGTATTGACAATACACGCCACCGCCTCGGTCAGCCGTTGGGACGGTAAGACATCCTCTACTTTCTCATTCAGTATTTCTTTCACTTGTGCAATAAGTGGATCACTTGGTTTTTCTTCTTCCTTCTCATCCTCAGAATCCGAATTTGTTTCAGATTCAGGTGTTTCCAGCGCTATGTCCACAAACGTTTTGTCTTGAAAAGATGGTAGCCAGTTAATGGTGCCACTGTCGAAAGGATCGCAAAGTAACAGCACCTCAATATTGTTCTTGGTATATTGCTCGAGCAACGGACTAGAACGAAGTGTTGGAACAGTATCACCAATCAGATAGTAAATCTTGTCCTGGCCTTCTTGCATGTTGTCGACATACTCTTGGAGCGATCGAACTTGCTTAGTACCTTCAGTCGCAGTCGTGACAAATCTCAGCATTTTCATAAACGAGTCTTTCTGACCACTGTTCCAGTCAAAGCTGACTTTCATGAATTCGCCGAACTCCTTCCAGAAATCCAGATAGTTTTCGTCATTCTTAGCCGATTCTTTGGCCAGTCCATCCATGATTCGTTTTTCAAGTGCTTTTTGAATTGACGTGATCTGGGTGTCCTTCATGAGTGTTTCACGAGACATATTCAGCGGCAGATCACTAATGTCAACCACACCCTTCACCCAGCGTAGATGAGGAGGCATGAATGTGCCCTCATCTTCCATGATAAACACGCGTTTAGCATAGAGCTTAACACCTCGTGGATTGGCAGAATGCCATAAATCCCACGGTGCATTTTTCGGTACGTAAAGAAGGCTGACGTAGTCCATCTTGCTTTCCACTTTGTTGTGGAAGAACAGATAGGGTTCGCGAAAGTCGTGTGAGATTTGGTTGTAGAACTCTTCGTACTCTTTATCCTCAACATCTGATCTAGACCTAGTCCAGATTGCCTGTGCTGAATTGACGGTTTCAAGCTCCTTGTTCTCTTCATCATCAGAAAGCATCTGCACTGGAAATGCAATGTGATCACTGTATTCGTTGATCAAGTTGCGAAGTCGAAACGGCTCGAGAAATTCTTTGGCATCCTCTTTGATTCTGAGTCGAATGGTGGTACCTCTCGATCTCTGCCAGTCTTCGATTTGAAAATCGGATTCACCAGTAGATGTCCAACGAACACCTTGTTCCGTACCAGCTTTGCAGGTTTCGACAATAACTTCGTCTGCTACTAGAAAAGCGCTATAGAAACCTACGCCAAATTGGCCGATGAGATTTGAATCCACCTGCTGATCGTCCGATAGTTGGCTGATGAAATCTTCAGTACCGGATTTAGCGATCGTACCTAGGTTTTGGACCACTTCCTCTTTTGACATTCCAATGCCATTGTCCGAGATAGTAAGTTCATTGACTGAATCATTAACCTCTACCTTTATCACAAAATCGTTGTCGTCGCCGATGAGATCGGGGTTGGACAAACCTTCAAAACGCACCTTATCGATGGCATCTGACGCGTTAGAAATCAACTCTCGTAGAAATACCTCTCTTGAGGAATAGAGAGAGTTGATCATGAGTCTGAGGAGTTTTTGAGCTTCGGTTTGGAACTGATGGGTTTCTGTAGTCATCTTCTATTTTGTCAATCAAAATTAGGTTGTTTGTTGAGATTAGTGGATAGCCAAGCGTGAATTCTCAAATTTCGAGAGCCAGCTACCAAATTCAGTTACGAGATATGGGGATGGTGTAAGAAAATTAAAGAGTTGGGTAGGAAACGAGTCCGTTTATGCGGTTTTCTTCGATCGGATCGTACATTTTGCTCTGTCGTATCGAACGTTCTGACCATCGCGCCGGGTAAGAATGAACCGGAGCTATCTGGAAAGGATTCCTAACACTTCGTTCGGACGAGTTATTTAAACTGGAGAAGTGACAAAGTCTGTCGCTGACAACAAGGAAATTTCCTCTTAGACAAAAAAATTGATAGCAATTTTCAGATGATCAAAGACTGGTAGAAAAGCATCAACGGGATTCGAATTTCGTACTACCGAAACTACTGAGCTAGAGATTCGACGAGTGCATTATCAATGTCCGCAAGAGACCTCACCGTACGAACTCCAGCCGCTTCCAAACGCTTGAAATTTCTCCGCCGCAGTACCTTTACCGCCAGCAATAATTGCACCCGCATGACCCATACGTTTTCCTCTGGGAGCGGTGACTCCTGCAATATAGGCGACAACTGGTTTGCTGACGTGCTCATCGATGAACGCTGCTGCTTCTTCCTCGGCGCTTCCGCCAGATCCACCCGCAATCTGTGTGCTTTGTACGCGGATGTATTCGCACTCCCTACAATGGCACTGCCGATCCTGAAGAACAACAAAGACGTTGTATATCTTGGTGTCTACCTTTAAAACGGAGGTAAATAGGTCAATATTCATCAGAGCAGACACTCTTTCTCAATGCGATTGACAGCCTTGCTGAACGCAGTCACATCGTTCTCATAAGCCAAAACACGACGCTTTAACTCAACGGCAGCAATCAGTGTGGTTGCGCTTCCCGCGAAAGGATCAACAACAAAATCTCCTTTCTTGCTAAACAGTTTGACGAATTCGGAAAGCAACGGTAGTGGCTTTTGCGTTGAGTGGATACGCTCTTGTGGTGACGGCGATTTGTGAACGAAAACGTTATGCACAACTCTCCCATTGAATTTAGTGCCTGGGCGCTTACCTGCAACAATAGCTTCCCACGCATTTATCGGCTTGGTTGTATGGTTGAACGGAACAGGATTGGTTTTCCACCAGACCATTGCCCCAACAGCATTGAACTTATGATCTCGTAGAATTTCGCTGTATTCGCCAATTTGCGCTTGAGCGCAGAATATCACGGTCCATCCGCGGACCTTCGGCAACAAGAGAGGTAGCCATTGCGAAGGCGACGGAAAACTGTAATCCCAATCCCCAAAATGTCCCTTCGGCATAATGAAATCCCGTCCATTCTTACGCAAACGACGCGGCACTTGCTTCTCGCAAGTGTAGGGGTTGCTGATACCGTAAGGCGGGTCGGTTAGCAAGAGATCAATTGACTTGTCAGGTAGTGAAGAAGTGCCTGTGATTCCATCGCCTAGATTAAATTGATGCAAATGCCCGGAGTGTTCCGTGGCAGTTAGTTGCGGCGAAACGGAAGGCAAACAGGAGTTGATTTTCTCCGCAATATTTCGAGGTGATGAGTCGGTTGAAATTTCTTGTTCTTTCTCAATTGTGAGCGTAGCAAGCGGAACACAGATATCACCATGACGAACCATCAATCCCACGCGCCAGTGTCCATCTATTCCCAACTCTGGCCAACTATGGCTCAAGTATCGGCGCTGTTCAGGAAATTGGTCAGATACCCACTTGTTCGTAGCCGCACGAATCTTAAGCGTTTGATCTGTTGGTGTAGTTGCTATTACGGTCACGACCGTGTTCCGTTGCCCAGTCTAATCGCTAGTATATTACCAATGCTATCTAAGACTTTCATTACGCCTTTCCCATATCTAATTCATTCACTACAAAATCCATCAACGATGGAGTCCCATGTGCATACTTCAAATCGCCTCTGGGTTCCCATATATAACCGAAATCGTTTAGTTTTTCGATTGACATGACGGGATCCGTTACACCCTGTTCTTTCAATACCCTTACGAGATATTCATGCGGAAGAAACTCCTTATCTTTAAATGCCTCTGCAATCAAATAAGCAGATTGGAGCATTCCTTCTCTCCTAATTTCCTTATAACGAGTTTGATGCATATCTTTTTTGCTGAGATCGAAGTCTTCTGCGGCTCTCTCCCACATCGAATCTCTTTCAACAAGCATTCCGTTTTCGACGCAATGTTCCCAAATGGCATCTCCATACGCTTGTAGGAAATATGGATAATTGTGGCAAGCATCCATCGTTTCCTTAATACGTTCTTTAGGCAATTCCATGCCGTATTCCCTGAAAGGATTAGTTAACACTGCTTTAGCTTCATGCTCCTTAAGCGGACCGACACGAATTTTCGGATACCGCTCAGCAAACATGGCGCCGCACGTACTAATAAGAGTTTCCAGGCCAGGTGTACCCGCTAATACAACCGATACCGCCACATTGTGTTCGCTACACTTTTGAATGTCTTGTAACAAGGATCGCATTTGACGTGAAGGCATCGTATGTGCTTCATCAATGCACAACAAAATCGGAGACTTCTTACTGACGTTGGTAAAAAGCTGCACGTAGGTTTGAATCGGGCTTTCATAGACTCTCGTATACGCCCCTTCAGTCCCTGCTTTCATCAATGCAACATTAACATCCACACCTGCTTTTCCTTGCTTTCTCTCTTCAACAAATAGCGATTTACCGGTGATAACGCTATACAGAACTGGGATATCGCAGTCATCTGGAGTGGTGATCACGGTTTTAACTGGAGTGTCTAAACCCAATTCTGTGCTAAATCGCTCTGAGTTTTTAGCTATGTGCCTTAACAATGCGGTTTTACCGTTGCCCCGCGGGCCGAAACAAATGAGCGCTTTGGGCTTGAGATTATCAGGCGACAATGCTTTGATTAACACATTGATTTCACTAACTTCCTTATCTCTACCTACGAAACCTTTTGTTAACGCACCAGGAGAAGGGTTGAAGGGGTTCTTCATTGGTCTATTGGGACTGCGTACGTTTCAGGGACACTTTTCTCCTCTCAATTTTGCTTAATGACTGTCCGCTGTAGCGTACGCGAACCCATATGTGGGTTATGTCAAAGTACCTTGCGTAGTCATGTATATAAGACCGCAGTTTTCTCCCAGACACCAAGTAGGAAATATCCTATTAGTTAAAGGAACCTGAACAGAATCACCTGACAATTGATGACGGGTGATAACACATCAATGTGAATCGAATTTCGTACTGCCGACCCTACTGAGCTAGAGATTCGACGAGTGCATTACCTATGTCTGCAAGAGACCTCACCGTACGAACACCGGCTGCTTCTAGTGCTTCAAATTTCTCTGCCGCAGTACCTTTACCGCCAGCAATAATTGCACCCGCATGACCCATACGTTTTCCTTTGGGTGCGGTGACTCCAGCGATATAGGCGACAACTGGTTTGCTGACGTGCTCATCAATGAACGCAGCTGCTTCTTCCTCGGCGCTTCCGCCAATTTCACCCACCATCACGATCGCTTTAGTGGATTCGTCCTGTTCAAACAAGCGAAGTATGTCAATGAAATTCGATCCGGGAATGGGATCACCACCGATGCCTACACAGGTACTCTGTCCAAGTCCTTGATCCGTCGTCTGTTTCACCGCTTCATAGGTTAAAGTACCTGACCTGGAGACAATTCCAATCGAACCAGGTAGATGAATGTCTGCTGGCATTATTCCGATCTTGCATTCACCGGGTGTGATAACTCCAGGGCAATTCGGTCCGATGATTCGTGTAGAAAGGCTTCGAACGTGGTGCTTCACTCGCAACATGTCCAACGTTGGTATGCCCTCCGTAATACACACGATTAGTTCCAGTTTTGCATCTATAGCCTCAAGAATGGAGTCATAGCAAAATCTCGCCGGTACGTAAATGACTGAGGCCGTCGCACCGGTTTCCTTTTTTGCTTCCGCAACGGTGTCGAATACTGGTATGCCTAGATGGTCTGTACCACCCTTGCCAGGGGTCACTCCCGCTACGAGTTTCGTGCCATACGCCAATGCCTGCTCACTGTGGAGCGTTCCCTGCGACCCAGTTATCCCTTGACAGATAACCTTCGTGTCTGCGTCAACGAGAATACTCATAGTTACTCCTGAGAGGCTGCTAAGACAGCCTTTTCCGCTGCTTCACGAAGTGTCTCTGCCGCGATAATGTTCAATCCACTATCAGCCAATGTCTGCCGTCCAGTTTCAGCATTGTTGCCATCAAAGCGCACGACAACTGGTACAGTCACACCTACTTGCTGAACCGCTTCAACGATTCCGTCAGCAATAGTGGCACAAGATACGATACCACCAAAAATATTTATGAGAACGGCTTTTACCTTTGAGTCCGAAAGAATGATCTTGAGTGCTTCACTAACTGACTCGGTATTTACGCCACCACCTACGTCCAGGAAATTAGCCGGCTCACCACCGAACAGTTTGACCAAGTCCATGGTACCCATCGCGAGTCCGGCACCATTCACCATGCAACCAATATTGCCATCCAGCGCAACGTAGTTGAGGTTGAATTTCCTTGCCTCAACTTCACGTTGATCGTCTTGTGTGGGATCCTCGAGAGCAGCTAAATTGTTGTGTCTGAACATTGAATTGCCGTCAATGCTCATTTTCGCATCTAGACAATGTAATGCTCCGTCCTCCTTAATTACGAGAGGGTTAATTTCCACAAGAGAACAATCCAATTCGTTGAACATCGTTACCAAGTTCTTGAATAACTGCACGAACTGATTGACCTGCGCTCCTTTCAGTCCTAGACCAAAACCTAATTCCCGTCCTTGGAAGTCTTGAGGTCCCAAATCAGGCTGGATTTCAACTCGCAGGATTTTCTCCGGCGTTTCAGCAGCTACCTTTTCGATTTCGACACCACCTTCAGTCGATGCCATGACCACTACACAAGCGCTCGAACGATCAATCACTACTCCAAGGTACAGTTCTTGGTCAATCGAGGCAACCTCTTCAACATAGATTTGGTGACAAGGTTGGCCTTCGGGGCCCGTTTGTACGGTGTGGATGTTGTGACCTATCCATGTGTCGGCGAATTCCTGAATTTCCTCGCTCGAAGAGACTAGCTTGACTCCGCCTGCCTTGCCTCGTCCACCGGCATGTACTTGCACTTTGACAACCCACTTATCTCCTGCTAGTTGCTGGCTCGCTTCCACTGCTTCTTCGGTGGTTGAGGCAACAATACCTCTGGATACTGGTAAGCCATAGGACTTGAACAGTTCTTTCGACTGGTATTCATGCAAGTTCATAAAAGGACCAGCTCCCTCTGGTCAAACAGGAATTACTTACGAGATGGTCTATTTAGGGTATGAATAGCGTTTCCTGCAACACCAAGTGCTGCCTCGTGAACGGCTTCAGAAAGTGTTGGATGCGCAAACATGGTCAAGGCGAGATCTTCCGCAGTCGATCCCATCTCCATAGCTATGACACCTTGCGCGACAAGCTCGGAAGCACTGGGTCCAAAAACGTGCATGCCAAGAATACTGTCGGACTCAGCATCTGCGATCACTTTTACGATTCCCGTCGCATCGTTTGCTGCTAACGCACGTCCGTTCGCTGAGAACAAGAAAGTACCTGATCGAATCTCAATTCCATCACCTTTCAACGACTGTTCAGACTCCCCTACCCAAGCAATTTCCGGGTGCGTATAGATCACAGAAGGAACGCAGTCGTAGTTAACGAGAGGTTTGTTCCCTGCAATTCGCTCGGCAACCATAACTCCTTCTTCCATGCCTTTATGAGCTAGCATAGGACCACGGACAGCATCGCCTACCGCATAGACTCCAACTGCATCAGTCTCACAGAATTCGTTGACAAAGATGAAGCCTCGTTCGTCTAGTTGGACCAAACTCTCCGGCGAAAAGAGCTTATCGGTATTTGGTGCACGACCGACAGCCACGATTAATTTATCGCAAACGAGCTGATGCTCTTCCTCTTTTTGAGTGAAGGTAACCACAACCTCACCCTGGTCGTTGACCTTCGAATCAGTCACCAAGCTTCCGAGTCGAATATCCATCCCTTGATTAGTAAACTGACGTTTTGCATCTCTTGCGATGCGAGCATCGGCCATAGGTAGGAAATCATCCAAGGCTTCCAAGATGACAACATCAGAACCGAATCGATTCCAAACGCTACCAAGCTCAAGCCCGATAATCCCTGCACCAATAACGCCTAAGCGTTTAGGCACCTCGGAGAATTTCAACGCTCCAGTGGAATCAACAATATTTTCTTCATCAACCACCGCGCTGGGGATCTGAATCGGAATCGATCCAGGTGCAAGGATGATATGCTCGGCATTGAGCTCTTCAGTATTTCCCGATCGATCTGTGACCACCACATTTTCACTAGCAAGGTAGCCTGTTCCTTCAATCGCTTCTACCTTATTTCCTTGTAGAAGCAATCCAATGCCACTGGTCAACTGATTGACGACGGAATCCTTGTGCTTCATTACAGCTGCAAGATTTAGGCTCAGGTCTGTAGCTTCTATCCCAATGTCCCCGTAGTGTTGGGATTCATGAAACTTGTGAGAAACATCAAGCAGAGCTTTCGATGGGATACAGCCAACGTTTAAGCAGGTGCCTCCTAATGTTGGGTTGCCTTCAGAGTCCAGATTGTTGTCGATACATGCCACCGACATGCCTAGTTGAGCTGCTCGTATCGCCGCTGAGTAACCTGCCGGACCTGCACCAATCACCACTATGTCAAAGGTTTTTGTCAAGTATCCTCCTAGAGCTCAAGCAGTATGCGTGCCGGATCTTCCAGCATGCCTTTTATGGTAACTAGAAACTGCACCGCTTCCTGGCCGTCGATGAGGCGATGATCGTAAGACAATGCAAGGTACATCATTGGTCGAATCACGATTTCACCATTCTGAACTACCGGCCGGTCTTGAATAGTGTGCATACCGAGTATGGCAGTCTGTGGCGGATTTAAGATCGGCGTGGACATCAGCGAACCGAATACGCCACCGTTCGTTATCGTGAACGTACCACCTTGGAGTTCATCCAAAGTCAGCTTATTTTCTCGTGCCTTTTCGCTGTACTCGACGATTGTATTTTCGATTTGAGCCATACCCAATGCATCTGCGTTCTTGATGATGGGTACAACCAAGCCGCGCGTTGTACTGACTGCGACACCAATATCGTAGTACCCGTGATACACGATGTCATCTCCATCAATGGAGGCGTTTACAGCGGGAAATCTCTTTAACGCCTCGACGCACGCTCGCACGAAGAAGCTCATATAACCTAATCGAGTGCCGTTGTGTCGTCGCTCAAAATCATCTCGATATTGCTGACGCATCTGCTTAATATGCGCCATATCAGCTTCGTTGAATGTAGTCAACATCGCCGAGGTCTGTTGGACTTCAACTAACCTACGAGCAATCGTAGCGCGCATGCGAGACATGGGTACTCGACGCTCTTCCCGATCAATCATTCCTTGTTGAACGGGTTCTTCCGGGATTACTTCTGGTCTAGGGGGTGTTAGCGCTTGCTCTGTTGACTTGGATTGAATCGCTTGCTGAACGTCTGACTTGGTCACCATGCCCCGACGACCAGTACCCACGACCGTATTTATGTCGATGCCCTCTTCTTCTGCCAATTTCCTAGCAGAAGGGGCGACGCTTCTTCCTTCAATTCTCTCAGGTTCATTCTCTTCAGCCGCAACAGGTGTATTGACCTCTTCCACAGGTTTACTGGCATTCTCATCCAGCCTGGCGAGTACATCTTCGCTTTCAACCAATTCACCTTCCTGCTTGACTATCTCGGTGAGCAATCCGCTTGCTGGTGCGGGGATTTCCAACGTCGTCTTTTCGGTTTCCAAGTCTGCCAAGACATCATCGCGTTCGACGTAGTCTCCAGCTTCCTTATACCATTGTGTGAGTTCTCCTTCGGAAATCGATTCTGGGAATGTAGGAGCTTTTACATCCATGTCATGTACTCAACAGGTTCGTCAGATCGCATCATTCCTCAATCCCCAAAGCTTGGTCAACTAATCGTTTCTGATTTCTTAGGTGTCGTTTAGTCATGCCACCTGCAGGTGCTGCGTAAGGCAATCTTCCTGCATATTCCAATTCAAGATGAGGATGAATCTGGTCGATGGAATTGTCTAAATGATGCTTGCTTGAGTACCAAGCACCTTGATTTTGAGGTTCTTCCTGACACCACACAATTCTCTTCAGATTCTTATACATTCTCAACACATTGTCAAACTCATCGTGAGGGAACGGATAGAGTTGCTCTAGGCGTACAATCGCAATATTCTCTAGCGAGTGCTCTTCTCTGTTCTCAACTAGCTCGTAATACACCTTACCAGAGCACAAAATCAATCTCTCAACATCATCTGAGTTCATTGGCTTAACTTCACCAATCAGGGTCTGAAAATGACCGTCACACAGCTCATCAAGCGTCGAAATAGCTTTCTTGTGACGTAGCAAACTCTTTGGGCTCATCACGACCAGCGGACGTCGCATCGGTCGGATAATCTGGCGTCTGAGTAGATGAAAAATTTGCGCTGGTGTAGTTGGAATGCAGACTTGCATGTTCTTTTCAGCACATAGTTGCAAAAACCTCTCGAGCCGTGCCGAAGAATGTTCAGGCCCAGCACCTTCATAGCCGTGAGGTAAGAGCATTACCAGTCCACAAAGTCGTTGCCATTTGGATTCGCCGCTAGAGACGAACTGGTCAATGACTACCTGTGCACCATTGGCAAAATCACCGAATTGTGCTTCCCAAATCGTGAGGCAATCGGGACTGGTCGTCGCATAACCGTATTCAAAAGCAAGCACAGCTTCTTCTGATAAAAACGAATCGTAGATCTCGAAAATGCCGCCGTCAATGTTCTGGTTTAGCGGTGTGTACTGATCTCCCGTTCGTTGACAGTACAGATTGGCATGTCGGTGAGAGAATGTTCCTATGCCAACATCCTGACCTGATAGTCGTACGTGATGTCCTTCATCCAAAACTGACGCATACGCTAAAACCTCGGCACATCCCCAATTGATAGGCAACGCACCAACAGCCATTTTCTGCCGATCCTCAAGTATCTTCTGAACTTGCTTGTGAACCACAAATCCATCAGGTATCTC
The DNA here is from genome assembly GCA_002238665.1 of Gammaproteobacteria bacterium bin55. GTDB lineage: Bacteria > Pseudomonadota > Gammaproteobacteria > Pseudomonadales > Azotimanducaceae > Bin55. Next base: position 4,899 of record MPMU01000001.1, on the reverse strand, counting down.
ATTGAGTTTATTGACTAATTCCAAAGCTTTTGACCTAGACAAAGTGGTATCTGCAGGTGCAGTCCACTCGTGGCCCAGATAAGGACGCCAATTCACAAACAGGCTCGTATCAGGTTCGCGCACGAGAGCTTGAGCTATGGTCTCACCTCGATCGAGACGATCTCTTATGTCATTCGTAATAGATTTCGTCTCCTCTAAAGTCATCACCCCTTCGGAGATTAACTGTTCCGCATAGAGATCCTTGGTCGTTGGGTGATTAGCAATCTGCTGGTACATCAACGGTTGTGTTTTCGATGGATCTTCCGCCTCGTTATGCCCCCGTCTTCGATAACACACTAGGTCAATCACAATATCCTTGCCGAAGAGATTGCGGAAATCAACGGCGCATTGCATGGCGAAAACAGAGGCTTCTACATCGTCGGCGTTGACATGCAGCACAGGAGCATTGATCATCTTGGCAATTTCGCTGCAATATTCGGTTGAACGCGTGTCCTTAGGATTCGATGTCGTAAAGCCGATCTGATTATTGAGAATGACGTGAATCGTGCCACCTGTGAAATATCCCCGTGTTTGAGACATCTGAAACGTCTCCATGACAACACCTTGTCCTGCAAATGATGCGTCGCCGTGAATCAGAATGGGTGCCACCATCGTCCCGGAAACGTCTTTGCGACGGTCTTGCCTCGCGCGTACCGAACCAATGACCACGGGTCCAACAATTTCCAGATGAGAAGGATTGAAGGACAGTGCAACATGCATCTCGCCGCCAGAGGTGGCGACGTTCGACGAGAATCCTTGGTGGTACTTGACATCCCCACTGTATTCGTTTTCCTCAACATTGCCTTCAAACTCGTCGAATAAATCCGCTGCTTGTTTACCCAAGATATTGACCAACACATTGAGTCGGCCTCGATGAGGCATTCCGATCACGGTTTCTACGACGCCGTAGTACCCTAAATGTTGAAGACCTTCGTGCAACATTGGAATAAGTGATTCGCTACCTTCCAGACCAAACCGTTTGATTCCTGGATAACGGTTGTGCAGATACTTTTCTAGTCCCTCTGCAGCGGCGAGCCGATCAAAAATGGTTCGTTTGAAATCAGCTTCAAATTGCGGAATGGAGTGAACACTCTCAAGTCGATGACGAATCCATGTACGTTCGACTTCCTCGGTCAAGTACGTATATTCCGCTGCTAGTGTTTGACAATACGTCTCCTCTAGGGCAGTGATAATGTCAGATAGCTTGGCATGTTCACTTTCAAAAAAGTGCGATGAACCCGTACCAAAGACCGTGGACAGATCTGCTGGGTCGAGGTTGTGGTATTTAAGACGTAGTTCAGATACTTCAGGGCGATCCCAGCTCTGTAAGGGATCCAGTTCTGCCTTACGATGTCCTGCCGAGCGATAGGCGTTAATCAGTTCCATTACTTTGATTTGCTTTCGTTCATGTTCAGACATCGCCGAATCGCTTTCACGTTCGGGTCTGGCTTTGAACCGATTTCTACCCAATCTCTCGAAGTGAGAAACGATGGTGCTGTGGAGTACATCCCCTTCCATGCTGGCGTGTACCGGGAGGGTATTGAAATAATCTCGCCACTCTGTAGGCACTGCATTTGGATTTTCCAGGAACTTTTCGTACATCGATTCGATGTAGACAGCACTACTCCCAGAAATATGGGAGCTTTTCATCATGCGTTCAAACGGTGACAGTGCCATTGACCTTGACCTCAGCCTATTTGACTTGAAATGTAGTTTTCAAGCAATGAATAGTTCAGATAAATGCTAAAGCTACTCTAATTCCGGTGGCTATCAGCCACCTTTTATCAGTAAATCTCTGATTTCAGAAATAGCGTTGGTGGGATGCAACTCTTTAGGGCAAGCTTCCACGCAGTTCATGATGCCACGACATCGGAACACACTATAGGCATCGCCTAGTTTCGATAACCGCTCACTGGTAGCAGTATCTCGAGTGTCTGCGATAAAACGATATGCTTGTAGCAATCCCGCAGGACCTACAAACTTGTCAGGATTCCACCAGTAGGAAGGACAAGAGGACGAGCAACATGCACAAAGGATGCATTCATATAGTCCGTCCAGTTTTGCACGATCCTCTTCAGATTGAAGTCGTTCTTTCTCTGGAGGCGGTTCATCGTTTTTGAGATAGGGATCAATTGACTCGTACTGTTCATAAAACTGTGTCATATCCACGACTAAATCCCTGATTACGGGAAGTCCAGGCAAAGGACGCAGGACGAGTTTTCCTTTCTCTGTGAACATTGAAAGTGGCGTTTTACAAGCAAGACCGTTCTTGCCATTCATGTTGATCCCATCTGATCCGCAAACACCTTCTCGACAGGACCGACGATAGGTAATGGTTGGATCTTCAGTTTTCAGGTGCTCCAAGACATCCAGCACCATTGGATCCGAACCTTCTGGTTCAACGTACTGGTAATCCTGCATTCGAGGTGTCTTATCTGTTCCAGGAACAAATCGATAAATACTCACTTGCATGATCAATACTCGCGAACAGTTGGTTGGAAGGGCTCCATAGATTTCAAAGTGAAGTCTATTTTGCGCTTGGTTAGTTTTCGATCTGTGGGGTGGTACAACGAATGCGCCAGCCAATTTTCGTCGTCGCGTTCTTCAAAATCGACGCGGGCATGAGCACCTCGACTCTCTTGTCTGTTGTAAGCCGCTTCCGCGGTTGCATCAGCTACTTCCATCAAGTTATCGAGCTCAAGAGCTTCTAATCGAGCAGTATTAAAGACTTTCGATTTATCAAGCAAATGACTATGAGAAATACGTTCTCGTAAATCAGCAAGTTTTTCCAATCCGCGTTGCATTTCGGTTGCGGTTCGGAAAACTCCAAAATAATCCTGCATCGTCTTTTGGAGCTCAGCTTTCAGGACTGCAGGATTTTCGCCATCGAAAGATTCATCCCATCGTCGCACCTGTCTACACGCTCTGTCGATATCGTCTTGACTGGGTTCGTCGAACGAGATACCGTCTTTCAGTAGCTTCTCTAAGTGGATGCCACTCGCTCGTCCAAAGACCACAAGGTCTAACAATGAATTGCCACCCAATCGATTCGCACCATGGACCGACACGTTTGCAACTTCGCCAACGGCAAAGAGTCCGTCGATTTCTACGTCAGCACCGGACTCATCTTGTGTCAGCGCTTGACCATTGACATTGGTAGGCACACCGCCCATCATGTAATGACAGGTAGGTTCCACCGGAATCGGAGCTTTGTTGATGTCTACGTTAGCAAAGGATTTTGCCAACTCAGTGACTCCTGGTAGCCTCTGAGCAAGAGTTGCTGAGCCTAAATGATCTAGTTTTAGGTGAACATGATCTCGATTTGGACCACACCCGCGACCTTCTTGAATCTCCAGGTACATCGATCGAGACACGACGTCCCTGGACGCAAGATCTTTTGCATTTGGAGCATACCGTTCCATGAATCGCTCGCCATCCGCGTTCAGTAAGTATCCACCCTCACCTCGACATCCTTCGGTGACCAATACACCTGCACCAGCAATACCAGTTGGGTGAAACTGCCACATTTCCATATCCTGCATTGGGAATCCTGCACGTAGCGCCATGCCAACTCCGTCACCAGTGTTGATGAGCGCGTTTGTCGTACTTGAGTAAATTCTTCCAGCACCACCGGTTGCAAGAACCACTGCATTCGTTCGAATGAAGACGATTTCACCAGTTTCGATACAGATTGCGATCACACCGACAACAGCATTGCTGTGATTTAGTACGAGATCTACAGCAAACCATTCAGAAAGAAAGTTTGTGTTGGCTTTCATGTTGGCTTGATACAGGGTATGCAGAAGTGCGTGTCCCGTCCGGTCCGCTACTGCACATGTACGCGCAGCTTGCCCACCTTTTCCAAAGTTCTTCGACTGTCCGCCAAAGGGCCGCTGATAGATTCGACCGGAAGGGGTTCTTGAAAAAGGCATGCCCATATGTTCAAGTTCATAAACAGCTTGCGGGCCCGTTTCACACATGTACTCAATTGCAGCCTGATCACCAATGTAATCTGAACCTTTGATGGTGTCATACATGTGCCAACGCCAATCGTCCTCTGGGTCATCACTTGCAATCGCACTAGTGATCCCACCTTGAGCTGAAACGGTATGAGATCGAGTCGGGAAAACTTTTGAAAGTACAGCGGTTTTAAAACCAGAAGCTGCCACCTGTAGAGCGGCACGCATGCCAGCGCCGCCACCACCCACAATTACGGCGTCAAAGGACAATGTTTGGAGATCTGACACGGTTACTTCCAAAGGATGTTCAAACCAAGATAGAGATACAGGATGAGAATTAGTGCAAGTACTACTAACAGTACTCTTCGGAATAGGTTCGTTACCTCACCGAACGCAGTCTGACGAATGTAATCTGTCACAACGGTCCACAGTCCAATCCAAGTGTGTGCAACCACAGCGAGGATGGTGAGCACATACAGAATCACCATAGGTAATGCGAAGAAAAAACTGTGCCAATCGGCATAGGTTACGTTTAGTGCAAAACCTGCGTCACTGGATACCCATTGAGTGTTTAATCCAAAATAAACACTGAGAACCACAGCGTAAATCGCAAGAATCACCGCCGAAATTCGTTGGAGAACGAAGTACCAGACTCCGGTCCGATCTCGTTTTGTAGTCATAAGAACAACCACACTCCTTCAACGACCACTAGCACGGCAGAGATGATTAATACCCAATATGACGAACGTCGCGCAGCGTGCAAGCTTGTGCCGATGTGAAAATCCAATAAGAGGTGTCTGATACCAGCCACGATGTGAAATATCACCATTGAGGAGATCAACCAAACAATGACCTTATGAATCGGAAGAGTCAGGAGAAAAGAAACCTGTGCAAAACTCTG
>MPMU01000051.1 GCA_002238665.1 Gammaproteobacteria bacterium bin55 | reverse complement strand
CTTTTGGTGATATTGCAGGGAATGGATACTTCCGGCAAGGACAGCACGATTAAGTATGTATGTAGTGGTATCAACCCACAGGGATTACGAGTTCATGGATTTGGTGTTCCTACCACGGCAGAATTTGAGTACACATATCTCCATCGGTTCTGGGACAAGTTGCCGCCTCGAGGATTCATTCACGTATTCAACCGTTCATACTACGAAGAGGTGACCGTAGTTCGAGTTCACCCTCATCTACTAAGAAAGCGAATGATCCCACACGAAGACACCACAGGTGATTTCTGGGGTCAAAGAATTAGTGAAATCAATGACTTTGAAAGCCATCTCGCGGCAAATGGCACGCAAATTCTCAAGATTTTCCTACACATTTCACCGCAGGAACAGATGCGGCGGATCATGGCCCGACTCCAGAATCCGAATAAGCTCTGGAAATTCGATCCTTCTGATGTTGAAGAAAGAACCTATTGGGATCAATATTTGGTCGCATATTCAGAAGCTATTAGTATGACTAATCCCGAAGTTGCACCATGGTATGTCTTTCCTGCGGACTACAAACCGATTACTCGACTCTTGGTAGCAGACGCAATCTCAAAAACACTTGCTGATATGAAACCCAAGTTTCCTAAGTTACAGGAAAGCCAACAAAAAGTACTTAATGATCTCAAGCTTAAATTAGGAATTGGTCAAGAGGAGATTTGAGGCGAGTCTATAACAAGCCTGAGAGTCTCGCGACTGGCCTGTAGAAGGTTCATTTCTAACAAGCAGACGTTTTTGAGTGATGTCAGGAATGTCGAGCTAACTCGCCCAACTTTGCGTAGGAACAGACCTATACCAGGTAATTCGCTGAGCAACCTGTCTCCTTGAAATTCGCTAGTTCATAGTAATTTCACAAAACCGTTGAAATGAAATTAAAGATATTTCCATGTCGATGTTAACAAACTGAAATATCAACGAGAGATTAATAATTATCTACTTTCTATAAATGAAAGTAAGTAGTCACTAAGACGCCCAATGATCTTAAAAATCTATTGAAATTAGTAAAAATGCGACGCATATAAATATTTTTGTAACTTGCGAAAACGAATTCAGTTATGCGTTTTTTAAACTTGAGAATCCTTTTATGTAAGCACGAGCTATAGCTTTTTGTGTCCTCTAAAGATGATTCGCGGTTCGATCTAGGAATTCTCGCAACGAAATTCAGTTGAACGGCATGAGTGCCTTGTCATTGAGGTCACAAAACGCAAGACAGTGACAGGTTCAAGTGTGTGGTAGAAGGTTCGCCACTAGTGTTCTTTCGGGTAAATCCGGAAGAGGGACTTCTCAAAAATGCGCGGACCGAGCGTCAGTGTGGATGTTTAAGGCTATTTCAGGATGTTCCGGTCAACATTCAATAGACTCAGTAAAGCAATGTCTTTGAGTGGTGCACGAAAGCGTTGATAACTGCTGGACTCCAGCTCTGGGACCGGTATCCGCTCTGGAACTTGTAAGCATAGCTCACCTTCTGCTCAAATATCTAGCAAAGTAAAGCTCGTGCGCGAGGCAATATTCCAACATCTCTCGACAGTGCTCGAATTTCAAACTCTTTAGGAATCTACGGAATACTCAACGATAAATCCGAAAGTTTCACTTTCTCTACAGAGTTTGTAATTTACTCAACAAAGTAATTCGGAAATCCAACATTTTCCATAAAGGATTTAAACATATTCCAATAAGCTTCTAGGTTGTGAATGACTGGAACCTAAGTAGGAAACTCCGACCTTTTGAATATCCCAAATCAATCTTTCTGAAGAGGTGGCGAAAAACTTTTAATTTGGCGTAAACGTGGCAAATGAACAATTGATTTTGCTCACTGGATTGCCTTAGAAAGAAGGTTGATTTTGACTAAGATAGCTTGTGAACCCTGTAATTGAGATACCGCATGTAGTCATTGAAAGTCGCGTCCGTCGCGACACAATGCGAATCCATGGAGGATTAATGATGCAAAGGAATTGCACAGGTATGATCAATCGCATCAAGAGATGTTTGGGCGGGAGTTTCGTCGCGCTCTGCATGCTATTGCCAGCGACTGTATTTGCACAAGTTACATTCGGTACTGCCACCGTCGGCGATATCAGTCTAGAGGTCGGACAAAGACTCAATCCTCGTGAACTTCCTTCCGCCGCTGGTGGCGTTACTCCGTATACCTATGACTTTCAAGGTGTTTTGGCGGATGGTCTGGTATTTAACGATGCGACTAAAGTACTGAGTGGGCGTCCGACAGAAGCACAGGCAGAAACGGAATATACATGGACCGTTACAGATAGTGCGTCGTCCGTTACCACTGCGTCTTTGACCTTTAACATAACGGTAACCGCTGCGTCAACGCTAAAGATCAGTGAGGTCGTAAGTGGTGACACAAGTCTGATGATCAAGTGGCCAGGATTGCAAAGTTCTGAGTCGTATTGTTTCAAAGTCAAGAAAGTCTCTGACGCAACCTATCCAGCTTGTGGTACATCAATTACCTACTCTGGCAATGCAGAAGACCTACAGACACACACTATCACCGGATTGGAAAGAGGTACCCACTACTCACTCATTCTAGAGGCCTATAACAGTGCTTCTGTGCTCGTTAGTACCAGAACTTTCACTGCCTCTACACTCTTCGATACCGATCCTATATTTACCGCGCAGGACCAAATTGGTGGTATTGCCATTAGAGCTGGTAGATACTACGAGTCTTCCGCGCCATTTCCAGAGGCGCGTCGAGGCAATCCGCCGATAACTTACTCAATTACACCTGCGTTACCAGCAGGCCTGACCTTTAATGCGACTTCTCGCAAAATCCAAGGAATAGCAACAACTGCACAGAACGCTAGGGCCTACAAATATATAGCCACCGACGCAGACGAGGACACGGCTGAAATTCTCTTTTCGATTGCCATTACCGGTGCAATTACCATCCCGTCGCTGGTAACGACGGTCCAAGATTCAGCCATCGCTGTGCAATGGGGTGCAGTGTCCGGTGCTACAAGCTACACCGTCTCACATCGCCGATATGGTAGGACATCCGCGTTTCCAACAACTACTGCGATCACAACCACAAGTGAGACCATTACTGGATTGAATAATGACACTCTTTATGAAATCAGAGTGACCGCGTTTAATGCGCAATCCAGACAAATCACATTTGCGGATATTCTTGGGCGACCTGGCTTTGCCACCACCGTTACAGATTTGAGCTTTGTCGCAACTCGCGGAGATGGTGAAATTACTATACGGTGGCGGTCGGTAGTGGGTGCGCAGAATTACCTGATTCAGTACCACGAAGGCACTGGAAACCGTAGCTTCAATACCGGCGAAGTGATCACGGCGATGCCAACCAATGGACATGTAATTGATAACCTGAGGCCTGGCACTACCTACACGGTTCGAATCATGGCGAGAGGTGCGAACAACGCCGTCATAGTAACTGATACAGATACCGCCACAACGATTGCCGACTCAGCACCAACCTTTGGTACGAACGTAATCACACCGAATGAATTCACGCTACACGTAGGTCTGGAATTTACGAGTATATCTGGAGCGTTTCCAAGACCTACCTCAGGTACAGGCAACAAGCCATTCAGGTATTCATTTACCCCTTCGTTACCACCTGGTTTGAGTTTTGATGCCGACACTCATAGGCTCACAGGAACGCCTACCAGGTCAAATGCCTCAACGGGGATGTATACGTTCACGGTTACAGATCGTCAAGGTGATAACGCAAGTCTCACGTTCTCGCTGTCCTTTGAGTCTTTTTTCTCTAGGACTGCTCGATCGACTAACGTACAGGAAATCGAATCCGTTTTTAGCGACATCAACGGGAAAATGGCCGAGGACCGAGTCATCCCCAATCAATTGGCGGTAGAACCGCGAGATGTGAGCTATAGGCTGGATCCTACCAGCGCGAGAATTTTCAAGGTTAGTGCAGGTCTTGGCAATACCAAGCCGCCGATACTTGGGATGCAGGAAGGCAAACGTCTGGACTATGAAGAAGGTCCAAGACGCCACGACGTGACCATCTATGCCACCACACAAGTAGACAGCGTTGAGGTGGAAATTGGGTATTACGTGGTGGTTGTGTATGTCCAAGATGTCAATGAAGCGCCACAGAGAAGAATCGAACCCCGAAGCGGTGAACCTGACCAAGACATCTATTTCATCGGTAGTGGAACTCGAAGTCTATCGGTCGCTAGTCAGTATTTTGACCCGGAAGGAGCCACCGTTTCGGTAGACGCTGACACGCTCGAGATCACTAATAGGGACGGTACAGGGACTTATGCGACAGGCACAAATGCCTCAACACTGACTAATGATCTAGAGCATCTTGTTACGGCTACCGTCGTTAACAATTCGGTGGTGAACCTATCCATTGACGCAAGCAGGATCACTACTTCTCGATCCATAACGAACGTGGTGAAAGTCAAACTTGAAGATAGCGGTGGTCGGCAGACGAGTGACTATTACGTCGTTCACGTCAATGTAAAAATTGGTGCTAATACGCCTCCGATATTTGTTGCCGGTGCTACCGGTTTAAGTTTCACGGTACCAGAAAACACCACGGCAATCGGAACAACCTATGCCTACGATATTGACGACTCGTTGAGAACGGATGGCTCCCACAACGATCTGCTGAAATTCTCACTTGCTGGGGCGACGCGGCAGTCTTTTTATGAGCACGATATCCTAGTAAGAAATGGCGCATGTCTCTATGTTGAAACCAAGAGAGATATGGCAAATAAACGATGGACGGCAGAAATCGCGGCGGTGGACGCCTCAACTACTGTTGGCGCTTCGCATTGTAAACCTGGTTTCGACTTTGAAGCAGGAGTAAGTCCCACCTTTACGTTAACGGTTGCTGATGGATTTGGTGGTGTGGCTAGCGCAACGGCTGTGGTGCAGGTAACCAATGTAGACGAACCGCCTATTGAAGATTCAACGCTGTCAAAAAATATCAGAGTATCCATTGGAGGCAGTGCAACTGTAGACCTAAACGCATACGTACAAGATCCCGAGCGACTAGCACTTGATTTTACGGCGAGCCCTAGAAATAGAACGATTTCAACGGTTACCTTATCCGATGCTGGCATACTCACGATTCAAGGTCTACGAAGAGGGCAGACGGACATATCAGTCACTTACGTGGATCAAGGTAGCAACACTGGATCGCTCGTCTTTAGGGTGATTGTCAGCGACCCCGGCTCAAATAATCCACCTAGCTTCGGCGATGGCGTTGTATCTGCAAATTACACCGTGAATGAGGATGCTACGGCCGGTACTAAAGTCGGAACGCCATTGGTTGCAACTGATGCTGATTCGAATGAGGAATTGAAGTATCGAATAGATGGATTCACTGATGTTTTTGAGTTAAGTTCAAATCCCAGTGAGATTGGACAGATCCTTCTTAAGGCCGGTGCAAATCTTGACTTCGAGACCAAGACAAGCTACGTTTTCTACTTGATTGTTGAAGATGTTTGGGGTGCTACGGATTCCGTAGAGGTGACCGTCAACGTAGGCAACGTCAATGAAGCGCCTGCCGCCAATCCGACTAACACGACTAACGGACGGATTCCAGGGATAACGGCTTGGCTGAATACCGCAAGAGTGTTTGACTTTTCAAAATACTTCTCGGACCCTGATTCTTTTGACGCAGGTCGCCTCAGATTCAGAGCTACCGTCAATCAAAATACGGTGGTAGATGTTTCTACCAACGCCAGGGGCATGATTCAGCTCACTGGGAAAGCACTAGGGTCGACGGAAGCACAGATCACAGCGACGGATAGAGGTGGACTGGAGTTCACACTAGGAACGACTATCACGGTACAAGCGAACCGGGATCCAGTTGTCGCCAATCCGATTGGGACCGTTAGCATGGAGGTGTCGGAGTTTTTGGATCTAAATATCTCAAACGTCTTCTCTGACTCCGATGGTACTGTAACCATTAATTCGGCCATACCCGAAGACGAGACCGTGGTATTGGCCATCCTCTCTCAAGACGCGTTGCAACTCACATTGTTTGGTGTGTCTGCTGGCGTTACACAAGTCACGCTAGTAGCAGTTGACGGGGTTGGAAGTGAGGTGGACCACACTTTCGTTGTAAGTGTAACTGCCCCTGCTACTAGTAGCGGAAAACCGCGTTTTGCTTTGCAAATTGATGATCAAGTCGTTACCGCTGGAGAGGATTTCTTCGTCGCCCTGAACGACTCGAGCAGTTCCTTGGATGCTTACGACATTGAGAATATTCTGGTCAAGAGCTTGGATAGTTCGATCGCCACTGGTGAGGTGAGTGGAGATGCTGGCGAGCTTATCCTGCGGGGCTATGAGCCTGGAAACGTTCTGATGCAGGTGGTCGTGCAATTGGAAGATGGCCGAAGAACCGGCGATATGTTCACCACCTATGTGGAGACCATGCCAGAGGTCGTCGCTGCACTTCCTGATGTTCTGCTGGAAGTCGGTGGTGCCTCAAGCGGACTGGATTTTGAACACTTATTTATAGATCGAGATGGCGATCCTCTGACGTATCACGTCGAGGTCATGGAGCCATCTCTTGTTGAATTGGAATGGGCCGGCACTGAGTTGAATCTAACACCTCAAAGACAAGGTGAAACGATGGTTATCGTGTCGGCCAGCGATCCGAAACTTCGGATCGCAACAGTTAGTTTCAGCGTGAAAGTCGGAGACGAAGGTTTAAGACTGGCAGCTGAGAAGTCACTCGCGAATTATGGGAGAACCGTGTTGTCTGGTATATCAGACGCAGTAGGTAGTCGAGTGATTCAAGATAACGTGAATGCAGATTTGTCGTTATCTCAATGGTTGGAGAACTATGTCACACAAAGCTCAGGCACAAGCCAATCCGATCACCTGAAACTAAGTACGCAAAACCGCGACACAGCCAATGCGCTTGGATTGCGATCCTCACCGATGGGTGAGCTGCACAAACCACAATCATTTGCTCTGGGATTTGGAGGAGAACAGAGTGGGTGGGCTATTTGGTCGCAGACAGATCGTCAAGTGTTGGAGGACAACTCCACTTCGTTAGAAACGTCATCCAGATTTATCGGACTGGATGTCCAATACGATGAACGATGGTTGGTTGGTGTCGCGGTCGCGCAGAATAGGGCAGAGACTGAGTTTGGCTTTGGTACGGCTCATCGTCAGTTGAAGATTGAATCGGATCTTATCGTGCCGTATACGAGCTTTCAACTGGCGCACGATACCCGGATTTGGACGATGATCGGACTGGGTCGAGGTCACGTCGGAATATCGGATCAGAATGACAGCATAGAACAGGGTTCATTGGCAACCAAACTTTGGTTGGTGGGCGGTAGACAAGAACTTTTCCAATACCGCAACCTTGAATTTGCACTCCGCGGTGACTATGCACAGGTTGATTTGACTTCAGAAGGAGAGTCTGGATTAGCGTCCGGACTGGAGTCGAATATCAACCGAATAAGGGCAGGTGTTGAGACTCAAATTGAGTTCGATACTCGATTTGGATCCATTGGGCCTTTCATAGATATCGGTGTTCGAAGGGATGCGGGTGTCAATCCTCTTGGGACTGGGCTAGAGCTCGCATCAGGTCTTAGATGGAAATCAGAGGCATTTAACCTAGAAGCGAGATACAGAACCGTTGACCAACCGAACTCAGTGACTCAAAGTAGCGCTTCGTTGTCGTTTCAGCTAAATCCAAAATCAGACGGAAGTGGTTTTTCTATGAAACTCGAACCGCGATGGGGTGTACTTTCTGATTCAAACAGTCTTACATTCGCCAATCAACCAAGCTTTAATAATGTAGAGGGTTTGTTGACAACGCAAGCAGGTGGTTCAGAATCAGTAACCCTTGAGTTTGGATATGGCATGCGGGTTGTTCGGGATAAATTCTTGGTCCGACCGTTCATGCAGTATGAGAATAGGGAACTTGCGCTTGAGCAGAAAATGTTGGGCGTTAAAGTTGCGAGAAGTGTTGACAAAAGTCGAGTTTTTCAAATTGAGCTAGCACTCGGTGCGATGTCGCATCTGGTCACTGAGCAGTCTGGAGGAGTGTTCAGTACTAGTGCTAGGTTAGAGTTCTAGAAACAGGAAACAGTATCTAGGACGATCTGTTGTAAAGCAGATGAAGGAGAACCAGCCCACCTATCATCCGATAGGTGGGTTTTTTCTGTAGAAGCACATGACATTATCCTCCGCCATTGATTCTGCCATCGCAAACCGAGATTGGCAGGAAGTCAAGAAGGTTCTACTCAGTCACCACAAAAAGAATCGATATGACGTTGGTCTGACTGAGATATCCGATCTGACCCCACTGCAAGTTGCCGCTCTATACCAACCTAGTGTCGCACACCAGATGATCGATAAGGGTGTTCGGGTAGATGTACATACAAAGGCTCTACTGGGTCTGTCATTAGATGGTTGTACCACAGACGAATTGGGTCAATACGTTGAAGGATATTCTCCGCTTGGGATGGCGGTCTATCGAGGTTGTACAGAGTCAATCGACTCGCTCATACAACAAGGAGACGAAGTAAACCGAAAGCAGTTTCGTGCAGGGTTCTATGTCTGGGAAGATCAGGCAATGGAAGAGTGGGGTGCTACGTGGTATCCAATCCACATAGCTGCGGTGCATGGCTATCTGGCGAGTGCTGTCGAAAACATTAAAGTGTTGGTGTCACACGGGGCTGACTTGAGTGTAACAAATCTCTACGGGGCTACAGCAATTCATCTAGCCGCCACTCACTGCTGGATAGAAACCGTCAAAGTTCTTATTGAAGTAGGTGCAGACATCGAAGCGAAAACGGCACCTGTAAGTGAGAGAGTGCATCAAGTTACAGTAACGCCGCCAAATGTACCCAGACCTAGCTCAGGACTGACCCCTCTGATGGTTGCGGTTCAGGAGGGATTCGAGGATTTGGTCGTCTTTCTGCTACAGCACGGTGCAGATGTCAACGCAAAAACCGATCAAGGATATATGCCGCTACATTTAGCAGCCCATCCATGGTGGGCTGAAAACACCTCAATTATCCAGACCCTATTGGATCACGGCGCTGATAAATCTGCGTGCACCGAAGCTGGCGCTGCGCCCATTGAAATTGCTAGGAGAGCAGGTTACGCAGAATCTGTGGCGCTATTGCGTACTTAAGAGGTTGTCTCCTCTGACGTAGCACGATCTTTAACCATGGTTAGATTCTTAGTCGCCCACATGAGAACTGCAAGCAATAGAAGCAGGAGTGAAGTACCTACTAGGAGTGCGTAGTTTTCCAGGCGCAAAATCAAATACAAGACGCTGTATAGGAGCAGAAGTAATAAGAATACCGCTCCTGTAATAGTGGGTACTTTCGCAGCCAAGTGTGTGTATCCCGTCAGCATAATCGTCATCAGCGACGCTGCTATCAAATAGGCCTGCCCAAAAGGTAGATGCTCCGAGATTGATAAGAGTGTCAGAAAATAGATAACGAGACTGGTACCAATGACTAAGTATTGGACATAGTGGAACTGCACTGGCATGACCAACTCAATACTCAAAATCACGCCAAATGTCAGGATTATGAACAAGATGCCGTAATTCACAGTTCGTGAAACCTTACGATACGGGGTTACTGGATCCAACACTGTAAATCCAACCTGAATCAAGTCCCGACCGAACGGGTCCATACTCTTAAGAGTGGACGAATCTTGTTGATATGAACGGATTCTTTGAGCTGACTGCCGGTAGTTAGTTTCGCCCCAAGGTCCCACCATTTCGCCTTGGTAGGTGATTCCAGTACCAGGTAAGTACATGGTTTGGTTGAATCCGCGACTGATTGCGTTCCCCTGCCAGGAAGCGACAAATCCGGAGTCGGATACCTCCCTCGTCTCTGGCAGAATATCGCCGTCAAATTTTGGATGAGGCCATGAGCTCACAATAGTTATTGTGGAGGAATCGGCGTGCGGAACTACGTGAACTCCGTCACTGGCACGCATTGAAGCTGAGAACTGAAAATCACCCCCGTTGAGAATGTACTGCATGGGTACTTTGGCGTTCAGAGATTTGCCGAAACCAGTTTCGGAAACGGTCACCGGTACCGATTGACCCTCAACCAACAATTCAACATCCGTGATTCCGCGTACATCTGTCACTGCAAAACTCATCAAAATATGGTTTGAATGCACATGTTCATGACGTGTTGCTAGATTCTTTAAGTCGATTGGTTCGAATTCGCCACTTGCCGTGAGCTTTAGCGATAGCACTGGGGTGGTGAATATTGTTCGAGTACGAAATTCATGTGTTGAGTCGATTTGCATGTCCAATGTCTTTGGCATGTACACAACTCTCTGAAACTGCCTTTCGTCGCCGTCAGTGTCGGACACAGGTACCATGATGGTAGGACCAATAATCACTTGGTCGGATGACCAGGTATCTTTGATTTCGTCCACTGCCTCCCGAAAAAATGACCATCGCTCTGATACCAACGCGCCAATGAGCAATGTTGGAATAATCAGGACCGCTGCTAAGGCAGCAACGATTGCAAATCGGATGGTAATGCTCTTGTTTTGTTCTTCAATATTCATGAATTAGAAAATCGGATGATTTTTTGAAAATGCGAATTAGTCAAGGATCGACGCAACTCTCTGTTTCAACTCTGGTAAGACTTCCATCTCAAACCATTTATTGTTTTTGAGCCATCCATTATTCCGGGGACTAGGGTGTGGAAGCACCAGAATTTCCGATGGCAGTTGTCGCCAATTTCTCACAATCTCAGTAAGTGAGTTGTATTGTTTCTCTTGGAAATACCAAGTCAAGGCATGACCACCACAGACGACGGTTAGCTCTAAGTTAGGCAATTGATTGAGTATTTTGGTTCGCCAGAGTTTTGCGCACTGTTTGGGCGGTGGTAAGTCTCCATAGTCTCCAGTGCCTGGGTAACAGAATGCCATAGGCAGTAGGTTGACTCGAGACGCGTCATAAAAGGTATCCGCGTCTACACCTAGCCACTCTCTTAGTCGGATACCACTACGATCATTGAACGGAATGCAGGTATTGTGTGCTGCTAGTCCTGGTGCCTGTCCCGCGATCAACAGCTTCGCGGATTGGCTCACTTGAAAAACTGGTCGAGGTGCCTGAGGTAGGACAGAAACGCAGTTCGTACAATCCCGAACTTCTCTAATCAGCGAGACAAACGAATGTGTCACTTGCTATTTTTGGCATTCACTTGCTTACGGTGCCACGGTTTGGGGCTGAGATCTTCCCCGGCAGGTTCAGGTATATGACCCCACGGAAATCCGTTGCCTCTGCAGACAATGCCTCGGTGCAAGGAAGATATGGCGTATGGCAATACACCACAAGTGGGTGGAATGTACCGTAGTGTCAATCCGCATCTCCGTTTTGAATCTGACTGATTTGGTTTAGACCCATGTATCAACGTGCTGGTGTGTATGGACATCGATCCGGCGGGCAGAATATTTGCGTACGGTGTCCCATAGGTAGAAGCATCGGGAATCTCTTGAGCAAGCACCGCATTGTCACTTGCTTTTTGATATTCGATTGCACCTAGAGTGTGTGAACCAGAGATGAATTCCATGGGAGAATTACTTATATCAACGTCATCGATTGCCAACCAAACCGTGACTGTTCGCGTCGGTCGTATTGGCCAGTAAGTGGCATCTTGGTGCCAAGCCACTGGTTTTGGGTCACTAGGCAATTTACAGAAATAGTGACTGGTCCAACACACGATGTCCGGACCTATCAGATCTTCCACGTAGTCAAGAATTACGGGGTGCTGAGCAAGTTGCCAAATGCCCTTACACTGATCGTGATAGTTCATAATCGAGTAAGCATCTCTCGAATCACGGAAATCGGCTAAATTGTCCAGCAGGCGATCAAAATAGTCGCGATGCCATTGGGTTTCGTCCACAGATAGCGCAGGCAAGGGGCTGATATATCCCTGGTCGTTGAAGCTAACGATTTGTTTTGGGGTTAGTCTCTTTGGTTGGGCGTTATTGATTGGCAGGAAGTCAATACCTGTGTCTTCCTTCGTCAATTCGGCCAGAGATTCATTGGAATCCAGCAAAACAGGCTATGAGTGTAGAGCGTCAATCGGGATGAGAAGAGTGCGACAGTCAAAATGAGTAAGTGTCGCGACGTTAGATGATACCTAATTGGAGGCGAACGAGGCAAGGGGCGTTCCTACTGCTCTCGCCTGATCATGCTTGGGAGTGGTGTCTCGGCTTGTTTTCCTGGATCTAATTACTAGTCGATGAGGAGCTAATCGGCAGTTTGTCCTGGGTGTTGGCCAGCGTGACCCAGGAGGCGATTCGCCCGGGACCGTGTCGGGTTTCCACCGCTGTGCGCTGTCGATAGCTTTCCACTTGGAAGCAAGCCTGTCAGAATTTTCATGTATGGCTTTTTCCACCAATCAATCGGTTATTCTGTTCATAGGGCAGGGATACCGATTATTCAACCACGCCTCCAACTCCGTCGCCCGGTACGATGAATCTGTCTGTTCAGTTTCAAGAGCCTCCTTATCTAGACGAGGTAGATGCCACGAACACCTGTATATTGAACAGGATCGAAAGTAAGATTAAGAAGGACAGTCCAGACGGAGGAACCTGCAGGTTTCCAAGGAAGTGGTCAAGGAGCTGTTTGGGGTGTTGTCTCTCTGACAGATAGCAATGAGATGTGCCGTTTCTTGGAAACCGTAATAAGAGTGAACCAAGTGAAAAAAATAATTTTTTTAGTGGGCCTGTGCGTTGGTTTGCTCGATACTGAGGCAGAAGACTTACTGACGGCCTGTCCGGGCGCGCTTGAGCAGCCTATCGAGCTGAGTGAGTCTTGCATGGCACGACTGGACGACCATTTCCTTGAACAAGCTGTCTGGAAGGTTGCCAAAATGACGTATCAAGTCTTTGAACGACAGTGGAGCCATTGGTCTGACTATAACAATCGAGTCAAGTATCTCGTGTACTCGCCGTCCGACCTGCACGTCGCACCAGTCTGGTCTGACGTACTTGACGGTCAGATCTATACCAGAAACCAAGCGGTCATGCAGAGCTTTAACGACGCAGAGTGCAACGGCCTGGACGCAGATGTAGCCATACGAGCGGATCTTGCCTACCGTTGCAATGGCGATGCTTTGATCAAGTACGCACTGTACATCGATGCCTGCATCACATCTTTTGTTCGAGTTGATAATCTGAGCACTCCGTCCGTGGTGAACAACGAGACCGGCAAGGTGGAAACCACGTTCGCGCACAGTCTAGGTGTGATCGAGACGACTGCAGGCAGGAAACGGTTGATTGACTCCTACCTGCATTCCGCGTGGCTATTGGAGAGATGTGAACTGATGCCTATCACGCCCATGGGATACCACGGAGGGGAGCTGGACAGCTCACGCATGACTCTGGTCGAGCTGATTGATCTGTTTCGAGACAGTCATGACCGCGCGCTGAAGATAGCTGCCAAAACCGGCAACGCATGGGCGCAGCTCATGTACATTCCAATTGATTTAGCGCCAGACTCTGTCTATATGCGGTCTTTGCACGAGCATAATCCGTTGCTGGCGCATCGATGGATGGCACGCTATCTCACGTATGAGGTTCTGTCGGTGCAAGATCGCATCCACCATGCAGTGAAGGCACGTGAGCTTGAAAGTGATGGCAGTAGCCTGTTCGAGTATCTAGATCACCAGTTCAAGTTCCACAGTTCGGACGTCGAGCACTTCAAGGCAACCCTCGTTGAGGGGATGGTTGTGGAGTTGAAGTATCCCTGGTCTGTCAGGGAATGATCTAGCGCGAGTTGAACGCATATAACTTTTGCTTGAAGTAACACTGATCGTCAGTCGGTCGCTGGTAGACATTTGTTGGATAGATGGTAGACATTATCTCTCTAAAACCTAGTATTTGTGCGGGTTTGAATCTCCGCTATAACCTATTTATTTCGGAACCTATAGGTAATGGGTAGAGTGTCCTAAGACACTCTACCCAGTACCTCCTATTTACGTGCTAACGCACATTGGGGCTCTGCCTCAAACCCTGAAGTACGGAACACCAGTTCACACTAGAATTTTGAGGTACACCCAGAAGCGGATAGACCGCACACTGGTTCACACATAGGGACCATCGGGTCAAATTCGGATCGAAGGTCTTTTACATTTTCAGATTCCTCACTACTCTGTCTCGAAATGTAGGTCTCGAACAAATCTAAGCTATTTCCGCTATTTTTGACCTTGTAGGATTCGAATTAACAGATTTGCTTGGGATTAAGTTGGTTGAGGCTCCTCCACAAGCATTGAACTCCTCTTTGCTGGTATTCAGAAGAGGTTTAGTGTCTATTTGAGGTAGTGTCGTAGCCCAGGCAATTCTAGATTGAGTTTCAGCGGCTGGCCGAGAAGTGGAACGACGAGAACGAACTGGTGGACTTGCCCTCACCTGGCGAAGGATCAAACCCAACCTGAACCAACCGGCACGATTCTGTTTCCTAGGCGATCGTCTCCTCCATCTAATCTGTCTGGCTGGATGAACCGAAGGGGCAACTTTCCCTCACAAGCAACCTTTTTTTCCGAAAAACTGGCACTCAGAACGCCTCAGAAGGCGTTTTCAGAGGTGTATTACCTAGGGTACAGCTCACAAAGGCGTCTAAGTGCTTTCTCGCTTTGATTTCGAGGGTTCTGGAAGGAAGGTCCAGCACGTTCGCGTCGCTTGCACAGAAATACATAGAGTGGTACAAGAGTGGCTACTTCAGTTTGATTGTGAAGAGGTTCGAGAAATGGTCAATGAGCATGGCTAATGGGAAACGTTCGCTGCAACAGATGGTGCCACAGTTATTGCAGGAGATTTCTACAGATCCGCAGTGAGATCAGGTAAATTTCCTACTATTGCGGAGGGGTTATCGGGACTGGCATCACGTATCTTGGGAAGTATTTCCTCACGCGTCAGATACGTGTTGCTAAAGAGTAGCTTGCGAAAGAGAAAGCGGATTTTCAGAAAAGATAGATCAGCACACTTAACATCCATAAGAACGTGATGTACAATAACGATCGTATAACAGTACATTTTTACACTTCAGGAGAATCGTAAGTGCGACTTGCTAAGTTGACCCTTGTGGGCGTAACATTGACTCTTAGTACCTTGACTTACGATAGTAGCAAAGCGCACGATGTTTTCGGATGTCAAACCATTTATGGCTGGGTGTCAATGTGCGGTTTGATTTGGGACCCTTTGTACCGCGAATGGAAATACAGATGCGCGTACTATCTTGTGCCAATCGGTGTGGAATGTTTTTCCATAACCCACGCCCACGTAACAGAAACAGCACAAGAACGAGACGAAAGGGTATTGTTAGAAAAGGCATCATGTCTCCGCAGTGCTGTTAACCAGGCCGAAGCCGAATGCCTTTTCGCTGACCCTTCCTTCCCCTGGCCGAACCCGAATCACGAGCAGTGCATGAAAAACTATTATCCTGAAACCAACAGACATCTCAGTGTTTTGACGAGGGACCAAACTACTCTAGGTACCGGGGAAATGACCGAGGATGGACCTCTCAATGCCAATGGACAGCCATCATGGGGCATACATGAAGGATCATCGACAGTGAACCGAATTAAAATTGATGTTGGGAGAATGGTAAATGAGAGCGACAGAGAGGTCCTTTTAGCCGACACCATCGCACATGAGAAAATCCATTGGGAAGATTGGGACGACAATAACGTTCATGACATCCCTCATAACATCGTTGAAGCACGAGCGGCAGACATCGCTGATGAGTTGTCGACATTCCTTGCAAGCTGTTCCATTGATTGGACGCAACAACAGAGTATTGTCTATGAGTTTTAACCGATTTTTATTGGTTGTTTGGCAGGCGTTGTTTGCAACGACCGCAGTACTAGGGCATGGTCTCGCCTGGGAAGAGCATACCAGGGATTCCATCGTCGGACACAAATTCGAACCTGAAGAGGCTACCGCCATCCTTGACTTGTTAGAAGAATGCCCCATACTGGATGCAATCATTCAAGCCCCGAGCAATTCATGCATGGACCGATTGATCGAACATTTCTCAGATCAGCCGGTATGGCAACAATCCATGGTTTATTACCCCGTACTGGACAAGTTCTTTAAGGCGGGATCAGAGATCAATCGCAGGCCATACGAACTTGCGTTTTCGAAAGCCGACATCACCGGTGATGTCCCGGTGTGGAGCGACATATTTGACAACGAGCAAGAGTACAGAGCACTGACCTTGGAGCGGACTTTTCAAGATCCAACCTGTTCCCAGCTGGCCCAACGAGGGGCGATTCAGGCGGATGCTTATCTGGCGAATCGATGCGAATCAAGAGAATTGGTGAAGTATGCGATTTACCTTGATGCTTGCCTGACAGGCATAGGCCGCGTCAATGAGTTGCTCAGCCCGAGGCAAATACCGATCCGACCCCATGAAACACGCTACGAAGAAGTCATGGAACGTTGGGACAGGTTGCCCAAGAACGAACGTTTGGCCGCACAGATCCCGCTAAGCGAATCGATGCTGCATGCGGTCTGGGTGCGTCATTCCTGTTCACACATGCCGTCAGTGGCATATGACGATGGCCTGCAACCGTACGAGTGGGATCTTGTTGGTGCAACGGTCACGGAGTATGCCGCCAAACTACAAAACACTCACGATACCGCCATGGCCATCGCGGCCAGATCCGGTGATCCATGGGCCATTCAGGGATTCTATGTACGCGACTTAAGACGCGATATGGACTATTGGCAATCGCTACAAACCATAAATCCATCCTTGTTTCATCGATGGATGGCACGGGTGGGTGTGTCCTACTCTTTTACCGATAAGCAAAGGTCCATGCACGCACTGAAAGCATATCAACTGGAAAAGCACCTACTTGATGATTTCGACGTGGAAAAATATCTTGGAAGGTATGGGTATGGAGGGCTATCTGGTGCTCGAGAGATCATGCCGTTGGAAGATACCCTGGTGCTTGACGATCAACTACCCTATCCATGGGAGTGATTTGGGATATACGCTCGCGTGAGCACCCGGATCAAAATTTGGAATCCCAGACTGCCGAACACTCGAACGGGCGGGGTGTGAACGCCTCTACGTCGATGAGGGAGTGATCGACAACAGCGTCGCGTCTGGAGCTCGGTCGTCTAGCTCGGAACTTGCGCCCCTCTTGACCATCACGGAACGAGTCCCCGCGAGAGGTGCATCGCTCTGAGCGATCAACCGACTGTACGACACCAGCACTTCGCAAGGAAAATGGCAGGCATTGTGAAGGAACCGCTTGTTTCTGACGAATTAGTCCGTCGTTTGGCAGTTCTCTTTGTTTAAAAAGGGTAGAACTGTTCTGGTCTGGAGGCAGGCGAAGCATCGTTGTGCGAGTGACATAGTGGCGGGAAATCTGGTGGTGGGGCGGAGATATCGCTTCATGGATGACGAGGGTCAACCATCAAAGGACGAAGATGCACTTTCCACGACGGTTTGGATGGCTATCGACCCCAAGTAGCACCATTCCGGTTCGATGTTGGCAACGGTTGAGCGTTTAGTTTGTCTACAAAAGAAGACCTTGCGAGATGGCAAAACATTCTAGCTCGCCAAGGAGAGGAGAATGTCCAGATTACTGGAGATCCTTCCTCGAACAATTCATTGGTTATGTCGTCGATTGCGTCTGATCCGTCCACTTAAAACGTAAGGCCGCGCATCATGCTGGCGATGTAGTTGGAGTGTGTCAGATCGCCAATGCATACCTTGACCTTGTTGCTTGGAATTCGTCTTGTCGTCATGTTGACCTCAAAAAGTTTGGTTTTCTACCTACCATTTACGATTTAGCAGGTTGCTTCGGTAAGGAATTACCAAGATAATTCCGATCTAACCTCTTCCCGACTTCTACGGTTGAAGTGGCTAAGTGATTGATTAAAAAATCATAGTGCGGTTTAGGCACTACATTTAGTGTAGTTGAGAGGCAGTGAAACTGAATTTAATTCAGATCAATTGGATGTGGATAGCGATACTGCGAGAACGTTTGATAGAACGATAGACCATCCCGATAAAAAGAACACACAATTGATCAGCACACTCATCCATGAACGATTGCATCAAAATCCGGCCGTCACGGACGAAAGCGACCCCAAAGCTGATGACATAGCCGATGATATCATTTTGGAATTGTTTGGGGGTTTGAGTCCCAGGAAGATAGCATTGAGATGTTCCGTTTCTTGGTAACCTTATTAGGAGTGAACCAAATGAAGAAAATTATTTTTTTAGTGGGTATGTGCATTGGCCTGCAAAATACTGCGGCAGAAGACTTGCTGACGGCCTGTCCGGGTGCGCTTGAGCAGCCTATCGAGCTGAGTAAGTCATGCATGGCACGACTGGACGACCATTTCCTTCAACAGCCTGTCTGGAAGGTAGCCCAAATAAAGTATCAAGTCTTTGAACGACAGCGCAGCCATTTGTCTGAATTGAACCATCGAGTCGCGTATCTCATGTACTCGCAGTCCGACCTGCACGTCGCGCCAGTCTGGTCTGACGTACTTGACGGTCAGATCCATACCAGCAATCAAGCGGTCATGCAGAGCTTTAACGACGCAGAGTGCAACGGTCTGGCCGCGGATGCAGCCATACGAGCGGATCTTGCCTACCGCTGTAATGGCGATGCTTTGATTAAGTACGCCCTGTACATCGATGCCTGCATCACAGCCTTTGATCGAGTTGACATTCTGAGCAATCTGTCCATGGTGAACATCGAGACCGGCATGGTGGAATCCATGTTCGCGCACAGTCTAGGTTCGACCGAGTCGACAGTAGACAGGATCCAGTTGATTGACTCCTACCTGCATTCCGCGTGGCTCACGGAGAGATGTGAACTGATGCCGATCACGCCCATGGGACACCACGGAGCAGAGCTGGACAGCTCGCGCATGACTCGGTTCGAGCTGATTGACCTGCTTCGAGACAGTCATGACCGCGCGCTGAAGATGGCTGCCAAGACCGGCAACGCATGGGCGCAACTCATGTACTTTCCAATTGATTTGCCGCGAGACTCTGCCTACATGCAATCTTTGCACGAGCACAATCCAGTGCTAGCGCATCGACTGTTAGCAACCAAACTCACGTATGGTATTCAGTCGTTGCAAGATCGTATCCACCATGCAGTGAAGGCACATGAACTGGAAGGGGATGGCACCAGTCTGTTCACGTATTTAGATCAGTTCAAGTTCTACAGCTGGGACATCGAGCCCTTTAAGCCAACCCTCGTTAAGGGGATGGTTGTGGAGTTGAAGTATCCCTGGTCTGTCCGGGAATGATCTAGCGCGAGTTGAACGCATTCAACCTCAATCGCCACCGTTAATCTTGGGTGATCATCTTCGATTTGGTCAACCCAATCCTGAAGAACATCGCACTCCGAGGACCAGCGATGGTAGAGTATGTCCAAACACTCAATTCTTGAACCACAGATTCTTGGATTGAACTTCTGGTTGCTAGGATGAATGTGCAAGAGGTCTTGCTCCCGCCCGTCAGCTATCCTAGATGAGCATTTTTCAGAGATTCTGCGTTTATCACCAGTGAGGACGGCACTTTTGATCGCGTATTGGATGCCAACCAGGATTCAATTCGGTCCCATGCTTTTTCCAATTCAGCGAGCGAGGATACGTAACTCACTCGCACATAGTTGGAAGTAACTGCACCACAAGCACTTCCAGGTGCGACTGATACACCTATTTCATCCAGCATACGGTTAGCAAATTCGTCACCGTCTTGGTGTACGTCGACCATAACGAACATACCTGCATCAGGCGTAATGGCATCCAACCCCTTGATTTTTTGGATACGGGTCATCGTGTAGTCTCGACGCAGTTTGAACTCAGAGTTCATGTTCTCAACAAATCCCTTACAACCGCGAAGTGCGGTGATAGCTGCATCCTGTGTAAATTGAGTTAAGGTGAAAGTACTGGCTAGTGCATACTTTGAAAGGATTGAAGCTAACGATTCGTTGGTTACCGTCCACCCAATTCGCCATCCAGTCATGGCGTGCGATTTAGAGAGACTATCCATCACGATTACGTTGCTTAAGTCGTCCGCAACTGACAGCAAGGAGGTGTGGGGTTGCTCAAACGTGATTAAGGAGTACACCTCATCTGATATTAACCAGATATTCCGTTCCCGGCAACCCTCGTAGAGTTCTCTCATAACGTCCGCTGAGACGACGTTCCCGGTTGGATTGACAGGTGTATTGAGTAATACTGCTACGGTGTTTTCGTCGATGGTATCTGCGATTGCTTGAGCGCTGATTTTGAATTCCGGTGCCACTGCTGGTGCATATTTTGTCGTTATGCCACATGCAACCAAGGTGGGTTGGTAGCCGATATAGTAAGGTTCGTTTAAAACGATGTTTTTGCCATCAGGCACAATGCATCGCAGGACTGTATACAACGCATTAGCAGCACCGTTAAATATGTTGAACTGGTTGGGTGTGAAGGTCTTGCCAACATTGGCAGTTTCAAGTGCCGCCAACGTACTCCGTAACTCGTACTCACCTTGCGGGTTTGAGTAGTGTGTACGGTGCTTTCCTAGCGCAGTGATCAGCGCGTTGTTTACTTCTGCAGATGTATTGAAGTCCGGGTCACCGATGGTGAGTAGCACTATATCGTCACCGTCTTCTTTCATAGAAGCAGCTCGATCGTGTAATTCCCAACCTTCTATTCCTTTGGACCGGAGGGCATGTCCAGCTTTACTCATGGATAGTTGATTCATAGGTACCAGTTCTTCGTGTTAGGGTTAATAAAGTGACTTTCATTCAGTTGAATGAAAGTAGGTAAATCTCGTGAGTGCGCCTTACGCAACTCATCTTCTAAAGTACAGAGATCTTCAGCCTTCGCGAAAGATGCTCCAAAACCTTCTGCGATTTTTTCATATTGAGGCACATGCATTCTTGGACAGCGATAACCGTTTGGGAAAACCTGCGAAGCTTTTTCGATTTCGCCATAACCATCGTTGTTCCAGATCACTATTGCGATTGGAATCTTTCTCTGAACTGCAGTAAAGACTTCGCTCAGTGTGTAGAGTAAGCCGCCGTCGCCGACCAATGCAGTGACCCGTTTATCCGGATTTGCGATCTTCGCACCTATGCTTGCTGGTAGTGCGTATCCAAGTGTCCCAAATCCTGAAACAGAGTGGAAATACGCCCTTGGTCGAGCAGGCTCTGCCGACCAGATTGCGTGATATGTCGGTTGACATGAATCTCCAACTAGAACGTCAGTATTGTTGGTCAGGCTTGCTAAGACTTCACAATAGTTTCGGTCGACAAAAGCTTCTTCTCGAATAGCCGCGCGAAGTAACTTGACACGTCTCGATCCGTCGCGCTGTTTTGTCTCAACGTCGAGA
>MPMU01000050.1 GCA_002238665.1 Gammaproteobacteria bacterium bin55 | reverse complement strand
CCACCAGATAGGAATCCAGCGGCAAGCTTCTTCTGTTGATCAAGTATCGGAAGATATCGATAGACTAAATCCAGTTCGTCTTTTACTTCTTGACCAGAACGTGTATAAGCTCCCATTAGGAGATTTTCTTCAACGGTGAGGAACGGGAATACCTCTCTACCTTCTGGTACGTGCGCAATGCCTTTCTTTGCGACTTGATCGGGTACTGAGTTGGTTATCTCTATATCTTTGAATATCACCGAACCCTTCTGCGGTTCAAGCGCTCCAGAAATTGTCTTGAGCACAGTGGTCTTTCCAGCTCCATTTGCACCAAGTATGGTCACGATATTACCTTGAGACACTTCGAGGGAAACACCTCTAATCGCCATTATCGGACCGTAATAGGACTCAATATTCTTAACTTCTAGAAGTGCCACCTCAATCCCCAAGATATGCTTTGATTACGTCTGGGTGTGAGGTAGCTTCCTCTGGTGTTCCGGTCGTCAATTCAGATCCATCAGCCATGACCAAGACTCTATCGGACACCTGACTCAGCAGGTTCATATCATGTTCAACCATGATGATCGTTATGCCTAGTTCTTCTTTAATATCCTCAATCCAAAAAGACAGGTCTTCCGTTTCTTCTGGATTTAATCCGCTTGATGGTTCGTCGAGCAAAAGTAATTTAGGTTCAAGAGAAAGCGCTCTCGCTAATTCTGTCACTTTTCGAATACCGAACGGCAACGAACTGATCATCTGATCGCGATAACCTTGTAAATCTAACAGATCAATGATGTCTTCAGCTCTTCTGCGAAATGACAGTTCTTGCCGCTTAACCTTTGGGAGGAAGAACATTTCGCTGAATAAACCCGTGTTCTTGTGCTGCTGGTGAGCGATCAGCAGATTTGAAAGTACCGTCTCATGTTCAAACAGCTCAGTATTTTGGAATGTACGTGCGATACCTTTTGTGGCAACTTGGTGAGTCTTGACTTGGGTAATGTCTTCCCCTTCAAAGGTCAAGTTGCCTTCATCCACATCATAGAAACGACTGATTAAGTTCAGTACCGTGGTCTTGCCAGCACCATTCGGCCCCATTATGCTGAACAACTCGCCTTGTTTAACAGCGAACGATACTTGGTTGACCGCCTTTACGCCGCCAAAACTGATCGAGATGCTATCGGCTACTAAGAGAGTCAATGGACTCGTTCCGTGCGAAGGAAAGATTTCTGTCGTTTAAAAGTAGATTTACGGTACATCGGAAACTGACTGAAGAAAAGCCTAATCTTCACCCAGCGACCATATATGCCTTTAGGCTCGAAAATCAAGAACGCAATCAGTATTGAACCGAACACAAACGGTTCAAGTCCTCTTCGTTGTGAAATCCAAATGGGCAATAAATCTCGTACCAGAGCAATAATCTGCGGCAGTAGAGAAATAAACATTGCACCGAACACGATGCCATGCATCGAACCGAGACCACCCACCACAACGAGCATGAGTAACTTGATGGATGTGAATATCGTGAATGTTTCTGGATACAGATAACCAATTTTGTAGGCGTAAAGAGCTCCAGCCATGCCTGTAATACCTGCAGACAACGCGAAAGAAAGGGTCTTGTACCTAACTAAATCAATTCCCATCGCTTGAGCGGAGATTTCTGAATCTCGAATCGCAACAAAAGCGCGACCAGTGGGCGACCTAAGCAGATTTCCCAATAACCAGAGTGTGACCAACAGGGTAATGAGACAGATAATGTAGAAGACAACAGGATCATTCAGGTACACGCCAAAGTACTCAAAGTTCTCAACACGGAAACCGCGATGGCCACCTGTGAATGAGCCGCCTTGACCTATGAACTTTTCAACAATGTAGGCAAACGCCAAGGTTGCAACTGCAAGGTATATTCCCGTCATTCTTAAGGCTGCGACACCGATCACAAGTCCACACGCGCCACTAAAAAATGCAGCTAGGATGATCGAAATCGGGAATGGGACACCATATTTGTTGAGGATTACATTGGTGTATGCTCCAAGAGCCATGAACGCGGCGTGTCCTAAGCTCACCAGGCCGGTATAGCCGACCAGTAGCATCAGCCCGGTACCGGCGATACACCAAATAAAGAGTTCTGAGAGTTCGCCAATATAGAACCGCTCCAAGACGAACGGGGCAACGACGAGCAAAACTAACAGAACCAGATAGCAATTTCGCTGAATTGCATGCTTGAACAGACCAAAATCCTGCTCATAGGCGGTTTTAAATACAAACAGCATCAGACTTTCTTCCGTTGCATGGTCGCCAATATACCTTCAGGTCGAATGAACAACATCAGTAATAGGAAGACATAAGCGCCGGTTTCGCCAAAACCTGGAATGGTATATCCAACTAACTGTTCGACGAGTCCTATGGCGATACCGCCAATGAGTGCACCCGGGAGACTACCAAAGCCACCAACGATCGCCGCAACGAATGCTTTGATTCCCACGAGTCCAAGACCCGGCTCAATCCACCATAATGGCGCAACCATCAATGCTGCAGCAGCTGCTACCGCGGCGGAAATCCCCCAGGTAATTGAAACCACTCGATTTACGGGAATTCCCACATAGTAAGCGGCTAATTGATTCTGAGATGCCGCTTGCATGGCAACACCGATCCGAGTGAATTTGAAAAACAGAAACATGAGCGCACACAGCACGCCGGTCCCACCCATGATGACTAGCTTTTCGTAGTCCAGCCTTATTCCTGCAATGTCAATCACTCCTCCAGAATAAGGTGTGATCAATTGATTTGGTTGGTGACCCCAGATTGTCCCAGCAATTGCTCTTAGTACGAAACCCAACCCTATCGTTAGCATCAATACAGCAAATGGTGGTTCACCGATCATCGGGCGCAGGACTCCCCGCTCCAACGCCATACCAAACACGGCCATAATCAAGATCGTGCCGGGTACTACGATGTAGTACGGCATTTCCAATTGAGATGAGAGCGTGAACGCGATGAACGCGCCAAGCATCATGATGTCGCCCTGAGCGAAGTTCACCATCTCGGTGGCCTTGTAGATTAAGACAAAGCCAAGCGCTACAAGCCCGTAGACACACCCATTTGCGATCCCCGTAACAACAAGCTGGGAAATATCCATGGATTAACCCGAAAGTTCTCCGAGGTTATGGTTCGTCTTTGAGTCGACCATCTTCGTCTCTGAATTCAGGTCCATTCACACGAACTCTTCCATCCCCAAATTTTTCATCCCGGTTTTGTAATGTGGTTTTCAAGCCATTCTCTGCGACAGAGTGTCTAAATCCGTCAGCTGCTCGAGTATTGTGGCCTCTGACATCGTTTTCTGCTGCCATCCGTTGCAATGTTCTTGCACCCATCAGTTCCATGGCAGTATTGATGATTCTCTTATTGGTAGAGAGCAGGTCGGGATCGATTTTTGCGAGTCGGTCCGCTAATTGTTCTACCTCATACTCTAGGTGTTCGAGCGGGACCGCCTTCATTACGAGACCTATTTGCTGAGCTTCTTTACCAGAAATCGTGTCACCTGTGAGATTCAGTCGTTTCGCCCACTGTGGTCCCACATGGTAAATCCACATATTGTTCGGTAGCGCACCCAAATCCCTCGCAGGTGGAAATCCTATACGTACATCGTCCGCTGCGATCACCATATCGCACATGAGTGCAATGTCAGTCCCACCTGCTAAACAATATCCATGGATCTGACAAATAACGGGTTTGTGCATGTCAAATATTGCCATACGATATCGTTGTGCACGTTCCAGCTGCCAAGCATCGTCATCAATGCTTCGACCGCCTCTATAGGAGTTCTCAGAGGACTGGACCCTGGAAACAGGTACGTGGCCGTCAGCACCAGTCAAATCATAGCCTGCGGAAAACGCCCGTCCTGCACCGCGCAAGATCACACAATGAACCTCGATATTGTTGTCCGCTTCCCAGAGTGCTTCGTTCAGTTCAGCCTGAAGTTTCAAGGAAAGTGCATTCAGCTTCTCGGGTCGATTCAAGGTAATACGAGCTCGACCATCTTCAACCTCATAGATGATGCTTTCAAATTCCGACACTTGGATTCTCCTTTAGATTGATTGAGAGTTTTCTGGCAAAACTAGTGCTGAGAATGATTAAGCGAAACAGAATGGCTATGTCTGGTGCGACTAACCTCTACCGTAATTTTCGTCGTATTTACGTAGTTCAGCGCGTCCCACAACCAAGTGATGGACTTCATCGGGACCATCGGCGATTCTTAAGGTTCGCTGACCGGTGTACATGCGAGCCAAAGGAGTCCATTGAGATACTCCTGAAGCACCATGAATCTGGATCGCTTCGTCGATGATACGACACACGCGTTCTGGAATGACCGCCTTGATCATGTGAACCCAAACACGAGCCTCTCGATTACCTAGAACATCCATTGCTTTGGCGGCTTTCAATACTAATAGCCGCATCATTTCGATATCGATTCTTGCTCTAGACACAAGCTCAAGGTTCTTACCTAGTTGAACAAGCGTTTTCCCAAATGCCTCTCGGGACATGCCCCGTGAAACAAACAAATCCAACGCACGTTCTGCCTGACCGATCGAACGCATGCAGTGGTGAATCCGTCCTGGTCCTAACCTACCCTGTGATATTTCGAAGCCTCTTCCCTCTCCGAGAATCATGTTCTCTTTAGGTACTCTTACGTCCTCAAGCATGATGTGCATATGCCCATGTGGAGCGTCGTCGTGACCGAAGACACTCATCGGCTCAATGATGTTTACACCTGGCGTATCAAGGGGCACGAGGATTTGACTCTGCTGAAGGTGAGAGGCTGCATTTGGCGAGGTTTTCACCATACAAATCATTATCTTACAGCGCTTATCGCCAGCTCCAGAGATATAGAACTTCTCGCCGTTGATCACCCACTCGTCACCTTCGAGAACAGCTCGGGTACCAATTTGTTTTGCATCAGAGGAAGCCAGATTAGGTTCGGTCATGCCATAGGCTGAACGAATCTCGCCATTCAGTAGTGGCTTTAGCCACTTCTCTTTTTGCTCGGGCGAACCGTACTTTTCGAGTACTTCCATATTGCCCGTATCGGGTGCACTGCAATTCAGGCATTCCGATGCGATTGGATTCTTGCCTAACTCAGTTGCGATGTATGCGTAATCAAGATTTTTTAGACCTTCACCAGTATCTGCGTCTGGTAGGAAAAAATTCCATAAGCCACGTTGCTTGGCCTTTGCTTTGAGACCACCGAGGATTTCCTCTTGACGTGGTGACAGACTCCAACGATCACCATGTTCACCAGCGGCTTCCTGAAAGGCTTCCGTCATGGGTTCAATTTCGCTATCAATAAAATCTTTCACGGCTGCCAGAAGCGGTTCTGCTTCTGAACTCATAGCCAGATTGTTCAAGTCGGCTTCAAGATCTGGCGCGGTATTGCCGTTGGGCATAGAAAACTCCGAAAATATGACAAAAAGGGTTGCCACTAATTTTAAGGGAGAAAGGTAGCTCTGATTCAGATGACCACAGCACCTAAGCTAATCCAACCCATTCAACAACCGTTTGATATAGAAATCCGGCTTCCAGGGAGCAAATCAATCGCACTTAGAGAGATGCTCATTGCTGCGCTCACCCAAGGTTCGAGTCAGTTGACTGGCGTGCCAATATGCGATGATGTGGATGCAATGACAGATGCTCTTCGGCGTCTCGGTGTAAAAGTAGAAACGGATCCCAGTGGCAGGACACTAATCGACCCCAGTCACATGGATTGGTCGAGTGATGTCGTTCTTGATGCCAGAATGAGTGGTGTATCTCTCAGATTACTCTGTGCGTTAGCAGGTCTCAGGGCAGGAACCACCCACTTAATCGGCCATCGGTCATTGGCAGCGAGGCCGAACAACGACTTACTCAATGCATTAGTAGATCTAGGTTGTGAAGTCGAGTCGAACGGTGGCAAATTACCTATCAAAATCAAGGGACCAATTCAATTCAATAAGGTGCGACTCAACGTCGGAACTTCCAGTCAGTACCTATCAGCTTTATTACTAATCGCTCCTGGTCTGGAGCAAGGACTGACTATATTTCTGGATGGAAAACTACCTAGCGCCTCCTATGTAGGACTAACGCTTGCGTCGATGTTAAATCACGGAGTGGAAGTACAAGATTCGCAGGATCAATTTAAGATCCAGCCAACACCGTATGCTACCGGTGAGTTTTTGGTCGAAGGTGACGCATCGGCGATGTCGTATCACGCAGCACTCGCGACTCTACATCGGTCCAAGGTTCAGGTTTCGAATCTTGGCACTCGAAGTCTGCAAGGCGATGTGATGTTCTTGAAAGTTTGTGAACAACTCGGAGCTACCGTATCACAGACGTTGGACACTACTGTCATTGAAGGGACAGAGCTACTACAACCATTGACGGAAGTAGACATGTTTCAGATGCCAGACGCCGCAACCACACTTATGGGAATAGCACCATATCTGCCTGGACCTATACGAATTACTGGCTTGGATACATTACCGAAGAAAGAATGCGATCGAATCGCATGTCCCGCTCGAGAACTCACAAAAGCTGGAATCGAAGTGGAATACGGAAACGACTATCTGTCAATTAAGCCCGGCAAGCCAAAAGCTACTACCTTCAGTACTTACGATGACCATCGGATGGCTATGTCATTCGGAGTACTAGCGACGGCAACATCGGGGTGTGCCATCGAAAACCCGGAGTGTGTTGGCAAGACCTATCCTCAATTCTGGGACGATCTCGAACGAATGTACTGATTTAAGTGTGAAATTACTCTCTAATAGTCGTCCGTGTGAACTACGTTCTGGTTCACCAAGTCAGCAATTTCTTCCTCTGTAAATCCATATTGGGCAAGCACTTCGACAGAATGTTCACCTAAATCTGGTGAGGTTCGGAATATTCCGGTTTTTGTATCGCTGAACAATCCAGGAGGTCGCGGTTGGCGCATGAGCCCACCGTAGGGATGTTCAAATTCCAGTAGTGCACCCATAGCGTTGATTTGCGGATCTTCAACGATTTCTGCTCTTGAATTCACTTCCGCATACGGTACTTGATTCTCATCCAGCCTTTTGACTAACTCAGCTGTT
Source organism: Gammaproteobacteria bacterium bin55 (assembly GCA_002238665.1). Classification (GTDB taxonomy): domain Bacteria; phylum Pseudomonadota; class Gammaproteobacteria; order Pseudomonadales; family Azotimanducaceae; genus Bin55. The sequence goes on along the minus strand of MPMU01000050.1, from coordinate 14,586 downwards.
GTGAAATTCTTATACGCATCGTTCAGCATGGTCTGAAACATCGCACTATTCCTGCGACGCGCCATCGGACTATTGAATCTAGGATCATCCAAGAGCAGGTTATCAAGTTCTAAAGCTGTGAAAAGACCCTGCCATTCGCCGCGTTTAACAGGCATTGTGATCACGTATCCGTCTTTAGTCTCACGAACGAAATAGCGGTGAGACGCGACATGTCCCATATCAACTTCTCGACCGACAAACGTGTAATTCGCCATGCTGTCTGGCCATAGAAAGAACAAAGCCGAATCCAACATCGAGACCTGTACGTGCTGACCTTCACCTGTTTGTTCTCGTGCATACAGTGCCGAGCATATGTTTTGGGCCGCCGTTATTGCGGTGATCTTGTCGCATATCAATGTGTTAATTAACTCAGGTCGATCTAACTTCGGATCTGCCTGAAGAGTCGCAAAACCAGAAATGGCTTGTACTACAGCGTCGTATACGCGACGATTGGAATACGGACCTTTATTCCCTAACCCTGTAATTGAGCAATAGATCAGCATTGGATTGATTTCATGCATGACTTCCCAACCGAAACCCATACGCTCAAGAACTCCAGGACGAAAATTCTCGACTACGACGTCTGCATTAGGTAGCAACCGCTTAAAAGCGCTCTTCCCTTCTTCGTTACGCAAATCGATGACGAGTGAACGCTTGTTTCGATTCAGCATCGCGAAGGGTCCGGGAACACCGTTGATTGCTGCTCTTCCTGGACCTCGCATCGTATCGCCGTCCGGGGGTTCTACCTTTACCACATCCGCACCATGATCACCTAGGATGGAAGCACAGATAGGACCAGAATAGATAGCTGTTAAATCGAGAACTTTAACACCATTCAATGGACCGGGCATCTAGAAATCCTTAGTGGTGAGCGTCACAAAACACTGCAATTCTGAGAATTGAAATCAGTACAAAAATGGGAACATCAGGGGCATAGGTTTGAGACTCACTTCTGTTTCCAGTCAATCTGTTGTTTTTGCCTGATTTTTTCTTGCACTTCCTTCAAGTCCGCATCTTTGTCATAGATACATTCACCGTTCGCCAGGAAAGGTACTGCCTGATTCCACAGTTTTCCATTCGCCGTGTAAAGCGGCTTCGCTGTGTACTGCGCAAGGTATGCCCGCCGCTGCTTGCTGGTGTGGTTAGCATTACTGCGGTGCAGCGAGGTGCTGGAGAACACTGCGATACTACCAGCAGGTACGTCAATCTGAATACCAGTTTCATCACCATCGTAGCCTACGAGATCATTCGTACCTTTTTCTACTTTGTGATCAATGATGCGGTTATGAGTGGATAAGGTGGAGTGCGGCATCACCGAAATGGTTCCATTTTCGGAGGACATATCGTCCAGTGCAATCCAGCAAGTCAAATACGGGTCGTGCTTAGTCCCTGGGTCTCGAAACTTGACGTAGCCAGAGTCTTGGTGCCAGGCAAATTGCATCCCTTCATTCGCACCTTTCACTACCCACTGCTCGTTGAAGAGGAAGACTTCAGAACCCAAAAAAGCAGAGGTGACTTTTGCCATGAGTTCTCCAAATAGGAACGACCACATAGTTTGGCTATAACGATATCGACTTGATATGAAATACCTCTTACCTAGGTGCGTGATTCCAAAGACACTAATGCCTTTTTCGATCAACCATGAATCTGTAAATCCCACGAAATAAGCACACTCCAGTCTGAGCATTTCCAAATCGTCTTCTGACAGAACACTTGGTAAAACCGCGTAGCCTTCGGATTTATAGGAATCAAGGTCTTCTTGGGAAATGGATAGAGTCATGTGGTCTACCAAATGAAAAGATCGCAATAGTTTAACGGAATAGCAAGGATTACTCGATTTTTCACTACGGACGATGAATTGATTCAGATCCGATTTACCTCCATCTTCACTTACAATCTACCGACCATTTAAATCGCTACTCAAAGCCACAGGAATCAGTCTTGTATGTCTACCTACCTTAGTGAAGAAGTTCAGAATCGCAATCTCGAAAAGTACGCATTGGATCTTGAGACTGAGGGATTAACAATCGTACCTGCGTCAGTTACAGGAATTACCGATGATCTTCTAGGACGTTGCACAGAAGTATTGTTGAGCAAGTTCACAGAACTTTCTGGCGGGTGCCCAATTTCACTTGAAGATGGACCACAAGGTTCTCTGGATTGGTCCTCAAGCCGAGAAAGTGCGTTTACCGCAGGGGAAAATACGCCAGAACCAACGCAGACGTTGATTCAGCAACTCCTACAACTAGATCGATGTTTCCGAGATCTATTCCTGAACCCTGTGGTAGATGCATTGATTGGTCATATGATGGGTGCTCATGCCAAACAAAAGCAACGAAGCTGGCGATACAGTAGCACCAATTCTTTTGTCAAGTGGCAAGGAGATTATGGCTATGGAGAACATTTAGGCTTACATTGTGACCAAGGTGCGAATCCATTACCTTGGGGTCATACAGCACTTACCGCAAATGCGACCTGGTGCTTAACCGAATACACCAAGGAAGATGGCGCACTAGCGTATGTCCCTGGATCTCACAAGTCCAACTCTCACCCTAATCACCCATTCGCCAAAGATCGAGCAGTCGCAGCAGAATGTCCAGCAGGCTCAGTCATAATCTGGCCTGGTAGCACCTGGCACGGCGCTTATCCAAAAAAGACACCTGGTTTAAGGTTGAATGCCGTGGCTTACTATCGACATCATTCGGTATTGCCGCAGGAGAACATGAAACTGACGATGCGCGACCAGGATTGGCAAGACTGTGATGACCCCGAAATGATGAGGGAACTGATTGGATTTGATGACCCGTTCCCTTACGAATCACAGAGCTATCCGTTTCCCAAACTGAAACAAACCGCGGCATAAAAATTGACTGGCACTTTCGATACTCAAGATGATGGAAAAAACACTTGAAGTTGTGTAGCAAGAAGTTGATAAAGCGACACAAGAAGGCAAACAAATGAAAAACCTAGACCACCTGGCGCAGAAACTGGAAGAGATGGGACTATGACTAAACCAGTTATGGCAGAGTGTTTGGAGTGTGGCAAGTGGTTCGATAAATCCCTGGTAGGGCGGTACAAATACTGTTCTGCAGAGTGTGCGAAGGCGGCGCAGGTACGGCAGATTCTTGAATATCAGAATACGGCACCATACAAACAGTACCGCAAACGTTATTACAAAAGGACCGCAGATGAGCACATTGACAGAGCAAAAAAATGGCAGACAGAAAACAGAGAGCATTACGACGAATATCAGCGGCAGTATTACATGGATAACAAAGAAAAGCTCGTTGGATACTCACGAGAGTGGCGCTTAAAGAATTCTGAACGGTACAAGCAATGGCAACGTACGTATAGAAAGCTAAGTTACGCACGCAACAAGCTAGATGGGTAAAGGGTTGGGCTTCAGTAGCATGACTCCAATGCTCGTTTGTAATGATGTCGGAGAGTCAGCTCGTTTCTATTCAGAAGTTCTGGGTTTTGAGATTTTGTCGTTTGACAACTCCATCGGCAATTCTGGGTTTGCGTCGTTAAAGTTGGACTCTATTCATTTAATGCTCTGTAGTCCTTCCTACTACGATGCACCACAGGCAAAGAATGGGAAACCTCTTACCGACACAGTCTTCTATTACTACACCGATGATGTAGTACTCCTAAAGCAACAAATTGATGCGAAAGGTGTGCAATGCACAGATTTCAAAGTCAGGTTCTACGGTCTCAAAGAAATTGAAATTCAAGATCCTGATGGCAGAATTTTGATCATCGGTCAGGAAACAAACGAGCCTCCTACACCAGAGTAAGAATCTCAACTCACTAGATCGTGGCTACTGTCCTTGTAGTAGGAACACTTGCAGTTGACTATATCGGCAGGTACGAATCTTCATTCGAGAACCTCTCAAAGTCAGAAGCACTAAACCTCTCTCTATCGCTTAGCGATCTAAAGCAGAGTTTTGGCGGCTGTGCAATGAACATCGCGGTCGGATTACAGAAACTTGGTCACCGTGCGCTCCCATTCGCATTGGTTGGACGGGAGCTAAACGCCGAATATGAAAAACATCTCAAGCAACTAGGCATGTGTCAAGATGGGTTAATCTCCATCCACGACTACCAATTCTCGTCGACATGCTTTATCGTGACTGATAAAGATGGAAACCAATTTACCACCTTCTATCCAGGTCCTTCAAGATCCGAACGGTACTCAGAACTACTGACAGGGTTTGTTTCTGATAACTCGGCTGAAATTGACTGTGCAATCATCGCACCAGATGTTGGTGCAAATATGTTGACTGCAATCTCACTTTGTCAAGAGTACGACATTCCGTTCCTTACGGATCCAGGCCAATGCCTGAATGACTTTTCGCTCGTAGAAACGCAAGAGCTGGCAGCACAATCAAGCGTGCTTGTGCTCAATCAACACGAATTTGCACTTTTGAACGAACGAGTGAATGACACTGACAGTTTGCCGTTAGTCTTTCGTACTTTAGGAAACGAAGGAGTTGCCCTCAGACGATCCGGGCAAGAAGTCGTTATCAGCGCTGTTAAACCGGAAAGACAGATCGATCCGACAGGTTGCGGCGATGCTTTTCGAGTTGGCTTAATACACGGCCGAATACAAGGCCACACGTGGCGGCAAACATGTGAAATCGCAACGACGCTCGCGAGCATTGCCATTGAGAGTCATGGCACACAGAATTACTCGGTCGCTGGCCTACCCCAGAGATTAAAGTACCACTGGGACTTAGAAATACAGAATAACCCTTTGAATAAAAAAGCTTTGTATTGAAGCCATCTCAACCGGCAAACTTTAAGCTCGGTTTAGTTCGTTCTTAATCGCACGTTGCTAGTTCGATAAACCATAAAGTTTCTCCGCATTTGTTCGCGTGATTTTCTCGCGATCTTCAGCCGAAACACCCTCGAACATTTCTTCAATGACTTGTAGAGAACATGGCCAAGTCGAATCTACATGCGGGTAATCAGAACCCCACATCAGGTTATCAACGCCAATGAGTTCCCGTGTCAGAATAGCGGGGCGATCATCTTCGATCGTTGCGTAGAACTGTCGATCCCATATATCGTGAGGACGTTCACCTTTCAATTCGGAATGCTTAAACCGTGCTTCTCGTTGCATGCCCTGATCCACTCGATCTAACCAATGAGCGATCCAGCCACCATTGAACTCTGCTACAACAAATGGAAGTTTTGGATGCCGACTCGCGACACCGTGAACAATAAAGTCAATTAGGGATCTTTGAACGGCAATCTGAGACTGCGCGTAGCTTCCAACCGAATCTTGTAACTTAGGGTTGGGTCGATAAGGTGCAGGTGTGTACGCATTGGTACCTACATGCATTGAAAGAGGGAATCTTGCTTCCTCAGCAAGAGCCCAAACTGGCTCATAGACCATATCACGATATGGAACCTCAGGGGGTGCGGTACAAGGGATACAGCCACCTCTGTATCCTAGCTTGATCACTCTTTCAAGTTCGGTAACTGCCGCTTCGGGATCTTGAATTGGAATCGCAGCTAACCCAAAGAGACGACCATTTCCGCTTGACGCATAATCGTGCAACCAATCGTTGTAGTTCTTTTGGCAGGCAACCAACAGCTCATAGTTCTCGAAGCTGAACAACCCGAAAAACCCGGGATAGAGAAATTCTGCTTCAACGCCATCTTCCTCTTGGTCAATGTATCGTTTCGACCCTTCCCGAATGCCTTCTCTTATGCCGTCATAGCCTTGCGCCATAATCTTCACTACTGCAGAGTCACCGAGATCGTCCACATCCGGTTTTCTACCGGGTTTCCGATGAATCTCCGCACCTTCGCGACGCCTTAAGCCAGCGATGCCTATTCTCTTACGAATGCCACCTTTTCCCTTATTGGGAATGATGATTGCATCGTCATTGGTTCCACGATGCATGATTCGAGGTGCGTCGTTTCCAAAACGATCAGCTAGGCCGGTAAAGACTTCGTCAGCTTCAACTACGTGTGAATCAGCAGAAATAGGTCTCAAGGTTGTCTCCTGTGTGAGCCATGAAGAGTGTAACTGCGTAGAACATTATCTTATATGGTACTTTGCGTACTAGAAGAAATAGTGCTCTCAATGGTGTAAATTGCACCAAGAAAACTCACTGGGGTTGGGAAAGGGACAATCTCTTAGGGTCTAAATTGAAGCGCTCTCTGTCCTAGCCTATCGCTTTGTGAGATGATTCGATACGCCATTACTACCCAATCACAAATGTATTTTCTAGTATCGCGCGGATCGATCATTTCCTCTATTTGGAATCTTGAAAGTGGTCCCAAAGGACCTCTCGCGCTTTCAATCCTTGCTTCGATCTCTGCTCGGAGTGCAACTGGATCCGCCGCTTCCGCTAATTGACGCTTATAAGCGGCCTCAATCCCACCCTCTGGGGGAATTCCGCCAACATCTGCCGAGGGCCAAGCTACCCGCATCGACGGAGCGGATCGTGGTGTGGCGTAGTTATTGCCTGCGACACCAAAGCTACGTCGCATTAGTACCGAAAATATAGGGACCTGGACCTGTGAAAAAGCGATCATCCATTCTCCACCGGCACGAATCGTACCGAGCGTTTCGTGCTCAAGACCGACTGCAAAACCCGGATTGTCAATGAGATTTACCACGGGAAGATGAAAGACGTCACAAACATCAAGAAATCTCGTCAGTTTCTTACATCCATCAGCAGTTAGAGCACCGCCATTTTCATGTTGACTGTCTGAAGCGATCACTCCCACAGGATAGCCGTTAAATCGAGAAAATCCTGTAACTTGATCAGTTCCCCAAAGACCACCGATTTCAAAGAACGATCCTTGATCTGCCATTAATCTGATTGCTTTTCTAATGTCGAAAGTCGTCGTGCGTTTTCGCGGGACTATGGTGAGTAGCTCTTCTTCCCTTCTATTAGCTGGATCTCCTGCGTTTATCTTGTGTACAGGAGGAGTTTCAAAGACGCTGCTTGGCAAGTAAGAGAGAAACTGCCGAACCTGTCTGATAGCATCCTGCTCTGATTCAGCTAGATTGTCCACAGATCCGTTGGTACAGTGAACTCGCCAATCACCAAGGTCTTCTTTGGTAATGTCATAGCCCATGGCGTGGCTCACAACGGGTGGTCCGGCTACGAATAGCTGTGAGATTTCGCGAACCATGACTGAAAAGTGGCCGAGTACGGCCTTTGCAGCACCAATGCCTACGACACTACCTAGCAACATATTGACGACAGGTACTGTTGAGAGTTGCTGCGCGAACATTGCGCTACCAAGATGGCCGGGGAGATACGAGCCTCCACCGCCCGCTACTCTTGGTCTACCTGCCTTAATCGCACCAGAACTCTCTTTCGCTTCGCTCTCGCCGTCTTTCTTCTGCTTCGGCACCATGGCCGCAACGCTTCCTCCGCCAGAGGAACCATCGAGCAACCGAATGGAAGGTGCGCGCATTTCAATGGAGAGTCGGTCTAGATGTGAACTCTTCGCCCCTACCGCACCGTCCGCATGTCCACCTCGAGACGTAAAGTCATCCGCACAGACAATGACCGTTCGGGTTTCCATACTTCCCCATCCACCTACATGATTAGCAGGCGTGAAATCGAGCACGTTCCCGTCTTCGTCGTAAGAAGCAAAGCCTGTCACACTGCCAATTTCATGGAAGGATCCCTCATCAAGAAGCAAATCGATACGTTCTCTACATGTCAGTTTGCCTCGACTTCGTTGTCTAACAACGCCCGGATCTTCTGAATTTGGCTGAAGGCGTTGTAAAGCCAAACTTTTGAGTTGATCCACTTGCTCGAGTAATGGTGACCAAGATTGCTCTCGGATCACTTGGTCAGAGACAGTGACCAGGTCAGAAGGTCTGACCGCCGCCACCACCTGTGAAGCACCAATCACGTCCCCTTCCTTGAATGACTGTATTTCTTCAAGAACTCCTGTGCAGGGTGATTGAACCTGAGTTTCCATTTTCATTGCGTTTACAGTCAACAGAGTCTGTCCAATGGACACCGGATCCCCTTGAGAGATGTGTACCTGCTGAACAGTACTTTCCATAGGGCAAACTACCGCAACCTGGTTTTCGGTGAGAGAGAGTTTCGGCTTAGGAGTAACCTTTGATCCAGTGGACGTTCTACCTTGAATTGCTTGTTTACGAGAAAGAAGATCCAGCACGTTATTTTTGGTTGGGAACTCCCCATTTAATATAGCTTGCCCATCTCCGAGCGTAGAAGTCGTGAAGTCTCCGTTCCGAATGCTGGGAGTCGAGAGAATCATCTGAAGCTCGTCTAGATTCGTGGGCGCGCCTTCAATTTGATACTCGCTGATTGCAGCATGCGCCTTGTCGACTAGTGCCTCAAAAGATTCATTGGCGGTCACAGATGTCACTACTTTCGCAATCAATGGGTCAAATGACGCCGGTACTTCGTATCCTGTGTACCCGTTGGCATCTACTCGAATGCCAGGACCAGAGGGTTCTCTATATGAGTGAAGTGTGCCGCTACCTTTAGTGACCACTCTTGACTGAACACTGAATCCTCTAGGTTTCTCTACGTCAGTCTGCGTGTGAATTCCCAGCTCAACCAGCGTTATGCCAGATGCCAACTGAAACTGAAGCTGAACGAGATCCATCCCTGTAATCTGTTCTGTTACCGTATGCTCGACCTGAATCCGCGGATTGCATTCAATGAAGTAGTGCTCTCCGGTATCTACATCCAGCAAAAACTCGAACGTACCAGCATTTAGATATTCTTCGGCTGAACCAAGCACGAGTGCGTTCAAAAAAATAAACTCTCGAGTGTCTTCATCGAGATTCGGGGCAGGGGCAAATTCGATGACTTTCTGATTTCGTATTTGAAGTGAGCATTCACGCTCGTAGAGATGGACTAGATTACCGTCTGTATCGCCGAACACCTGTACCTCTATGTGGCGAGCATTCACGACGAGTTTTTCGAGGAATAAATCACCATTGCCAAATGCAGCTTCTGCTTCCCGTGAGCAACTGTCAAATACCCTTTCTAACTCGGACCGATCATTCACGGTCCTCATCCCTCGTCCGCCACCACCCGCGACGGCCTTTAGCATCACTGGATATCCGATGGCTTCGGCGGTATCTATCAAGTCGTCTACACGATTGCTTGCAGCAACACTTCCCGGGATCGTGGGTATACCGAGTCCTGCAGCATATTTTCTTGCTTGAACCTTGTCGCCGAACAGTCTTAACTGAGCAGGTGTTGGACCGACGAACGTGATACCTGATTCAGCACATCGTTCTGCAAAATCGGCATTTTCTGACAGAAAACCGTATCCAGGATGGAGACAATCACAGTCGTTTTCAGTTGCAATCCGGATCAGATTCTCTTGGTTCAGATAGCTCCCGACTGCGTCAGAACTAGCATCTCTTGGTAGTTGCACACTGTTATTCGGGTATCGAGTATGCAAAGAGTCCTTATCCAACTCTGCATAGACTCCGAGTGAATCAATCCCAAGTGCTTTAGCAGCTCGAGCGATACGGATAGCGATTTCACCGCGATTAGCGATTAAAACACGAGAAAACATTTTCAACTCTGTTTGGACGACGAAAGAATGGTAAATCCTTGACACAGTATCAGCAACAAACAATGGACTCCAAAGTGATTTAAAAAGAAACCCGTCAGTCCTTTTACGGGCTGACGGGTTCTAGAAACCTAATAAAAACCTCAGGAGAGGTAACTGACCTTATGTTCTACCCCTCCGATGGTGCTCCCAAAATCTTGGGAGACGACATAGGAAGTTCCGTGATACGCATGTCAAGGGCTCGACTCACCGCATTACCGACTGCGGCAAGTGCGGCGACAATCGGGGTTTCTCCACAACCTCGCACGCCATATAGGTGATTCAGTTTAGGTACCTCAACGATTTCGGTTTCGATCCTAGGTAATTCGGCTGCCATGGTCAATCTGTAATCTAGAAATCCAGGGATTCCAAAATCGCATCTTGATCTTAGATGTGCTCTTCAATAAACGCCCAGCGGATTCCTCGTACCACTCCAGCTTCCATCTGGCAATCTACGTAATCTGGCTGTATCGCCTTACCGGCTTCTCGAATCGAAGTGAATCCCTTAACTGAGACTTGGTTGGCAACGTAGCAGCTAGTTTATTTCTCCTCGGCTGAAGATTGATCGGCTAGATTCGGTGGCTTTCGCTCGACATGAACGGTAACTATATCGGTTCCGAAATACTGTCGATGGCTCACTTCAGACGCGTAATGCCGCAGCAACTTGAGTGCCGCAGCCGATTCATCCGGTAGATCGACCACATCGCCTACGGCAAGCATGTCTTCAAGGTTGGCTTCACCGCTACTCGCGACGAACTCTAATTCGATGGCACTACCATCGCGCCGGGCCACCACAAGTAAGCGTCGGTCTGATCCATTCGCAATCAATGTGTGTACTGTCTCCTCTACGACTGCACGACAGCGATGTGTCATCTCCTCGCTGACTCGCGTTCTTGATGCGAACTGCCTCATAAATGCATCCGTTGCAGTTAAGGCACCGTCATCAAGCATCGTTCGCAGCCGGCGCGGTCTCGGCGAAATTAAACCCAATACTGACGATAGAAACACGACAGTCAGGCCGCCAGCGGTCATTCCGTTCCCTAGCAACTCTCCCGCGAAGCCAGTTATGTATTGTGGAAAAAGCAAGTCGAATTGGCCCGCAAGCCCAACCCAAAAACCCAATCCAACAATCAGACTCTTTCTATAGTCCAGACCGTCTGCAACCAGAATTTTCACGCCGAACATACCTAGCAAGGATATCACCACGGCGAGATAGGCTGCCGCTACGGGACCCGGAATCGCTACGATTACCGCGAGCAGTTTGGGTAGAAGCGCAAGTGCCACGAAAGTTAAACCTACGAACATTCCCACTCGCCTAGCGGCAACACCTGTCAATTCTGCTATTGCGATACTGCTGCCGTAGGTGGTGTTCGGCACGGTACCGCCACATCCTGACAGGAAGTTCCCTAAACCATCGGCGTTAATCGCACCTTGGACTGAGCGAAAGTCGATAGCTCGCGGTTTGCGCCACGATGCCCGTTGAATGGCAATGCTGTCGCCTAACGTGTCCATTGCTCCCACTAGCGTGATAATCAAGAATCCAGGTAGCAATGCCCAGAACGTGGTTCCAAAACTCAGGTCTAGTCCCGGCCAGCCCGCGAGGTCGGGAAATCCTATCCACGATGCATCCACGATACGCTCTATGTCGTAAATACCGAACCAATGTCCAACCACACATCCGATAACTAGTCCAATACCCAATGCCCACAACCGCAACGCACCATCAAATCTAAGAGCTAGCAGCACGATGGTGAGCAACGCAACGGTCGCTGTTACAGGCGCGGCTAATGGGTCGGCCGATTCTGGCACGTCCGCCATTTTGCGAATAATCAAGGGTGCAAGACTGACGGGGATCAACAGTAAAACAGTGCCAGCCACTGTCGGTGTGAATATCCGTCTTAGCGCAGCCATTTTCCACCCCAGGATGAACTGCACGAACGACGAAATGATGATCAATGTAGCAAGCATCGCCGGACCGCCTGATTCGAGAGCAGCTACACAGACAGGTAAATAGGCAGGAGTACTCCCCATCACCAAGATATACCCAGCACCGATGCGGCCAACTCGCAGACTTTGAACGATGGTTGAGATGCCGCTCACTACAACTGCTGCGAAAACAGCCCAAGCGAGGTAGGCTTCCGTTCCGCCACCGAGGCTGACCAATACCACCGGAGGTATCACCACGGATGTGATTGCAAGTGACGCAAATTGCCCGGCAATTCCAAAAGCTAGAAGTGGCGATGGCTTATCGTTAACCTCGTAGCGCAGAGTCGGATCACTCATGGGTCGAATCCATTTGTTGGCAATAGCCAAGCTTGATGCTGAAAGGGATTTGTGGGAAACTCACATCCAAGCGAATACCCGTTATGCCTATTTTTGTGTGCGGCGCAGAGCAGGCGCAACTTCTGAGATGAAGCGATCTGATGCCGCTAAGGCATCCGGCGTTTGAGCAACAAAATCTGGACCAATTACACCAAATTTCTCGATGCCAAGTTCACTCAGTTCGAGAAGTCGCTCTACACAATGGTGAGCACTACCGACAATTGCGTATCCATTCATGAATTCATCAGTAAGTTCTGTCGTCTGCTTACCGCCCTGATGGCCGTGTGCATTCATGTCATATCGTTGATGCAAGCGTCGAAAGACGTTTTTCTCATCGTCGTTCGCCGGACCCGCTACTTCTCCATACATCGACGAAAAACGCGCGAAGAGTCCAGTCGAACCTCGACCAAGTTCGCGCCCCTCAGCTACGTCGGGATGACAAGTGACGTTAACGTAAGCGCCAAAGGAGATGCTTCCAACATCTCGTCCCGCAGCTTGAGCTGCTTTGCGCGCAATATTGATGCCCCATGCGATCCGTTCCGGGTTTGCACCAACAGCTAACATGACCCGATCAGCATGACGAGCGGCGATTTCGATTACGCGAGGGCCGGTAGCGGCAATCTCTATGTTCACCTTAGGTAAATCGTCGGCCCAGCGAATAGTGCTTGTCGCTGGCGCATCGGCGAGAGCTAAACGTGTCGCTGGAGGTGCAGCCTCATCGGGAATGCCAAATTCGTCAAATGGTACAGGATCGCCTGATAGATAGGCCTGTAGCTGTTCAACGTATCTCTCGAACCAACGGAGTCTGGCTGGAGCTCTGCCAAGGTGTGCCAAAGCACTATCTCCGCGGCCGATACCCACTGACATCCGACCACCTGATAAACTCTGTAGCGCGAATGCCGAAGATGCCGTGGCGGCTGCGTGACGCGTGACTGGATTGGTTACTGAAGTCGCTAGTTTCAGATGCTCCGTGACGGTAGCCGCAAGAGCGAGAAACACGTAAGGATCTCCTGTGAGACTTTGAGAATCCCCAGCGCCGATTCCGTCCCAACCTAGCGCTTCCGCCTTCCGAGCAAACTCTCTACTGCGAGTCGCATCCGACACAGTCCAATTCCAGAATTCCACTCGAACTTCCTACCCTCGTCGTGACTACGTAATCGTCCACATAAATATACAAAACTGCCGTGTCTTGTGGCTACCACGTGCTATGTGTGCATTAGCTACCACGATGCTCACCGAGTTCACAAGAAGCTCTGAAGAGTCGTAAAGCAAGTAACCGATCGAGTTCGAGTTAGTCGCCGCTAGCAAATGCGATCAACTGAGCTTCGCTACCCGCACCTACTGCCACAACAACGAATTGCTTACCCGACTTTGTACGGTACGTAATTGGGTTGCCATTGATCGGATCATGGGTTGCGCCGCGCCAAATCTCGTCACCGGTCGCTTTGTCAAAGGCATACAGATAGCTAGCACCACCGCCTATCAATACCAAGCCACCTGCGGTAACAATCGCACCTGCCATACCGTGAGTACCTAATCTCTCCGGTAGTTCGACATCTTGCAGCAATGGATGCGACCTAATCTCCTCGCTACCTTCACCGAACGGTACTTTCCAAACGATTTCACCGCTATTCAAATCGATCGCAGTCAAGTGTGCATATGGCGGCTTAATCAACGGTATCGGACCGAGTGGACTGACTGGTACTTCCACGGGCTTAGCTTTGCTAGTGCCTTCGTACATGACCCGAGTCGCCCCGTACGGGCAATTATTGCTGTACGGTACATCTACTTCAGGATTGTCGTCGTTGTTCTTGCAAAGTTGATTCGTGTCAACTCGCTCGGATGCACGTATATACAAAATACCAGTTTCTGAATCGAAAGCAGCCCCACCCCAAGTCGCGCCGCCAATCGCTCCCGGAAGTTGCAGTGTGCCTTGCAGACTCGGCGGCGTGTAGAGCGGTCCTAATCGAAATCGCTTCATTTCCTTGAGTGCAAGCGCATGTATTTCCGGCGTTAGGTCGTTGGCATCGTCCAACGACACACCTTGTCGACTGAACGGAGGTGGCTTCGTGGGAATCGGCTGCGTCGGGTACACCTCTTCACCCGGTACGTCCGTCTTGGTATCGACTGGACGTTCAATAATTGGCCATACAGGCTCACCACTGACGCGATCAAACACATAGGTGAATCCCTGCTTTGATATCTGTGCCACCGCATCGATTTCGCGGCCTTCAACGGTGATTGTCACTAGATTCGGAGGTGAGCCGAAATCGTAGTCCCAGAGGCCATGGTGAACGGCTTGAAAGTGCCAGCGACGCTCACCGGTCCGTGCGTCGAGGCAAACCAGCGAATCCGCGAACAGGTTTGCCCCCTTGCGATGGCCACCCCAATAGTCGCTACTCGGCGTACTTGTTGGTACATACAGCAAGCCGCGTGCTTCGTCGACTGACATGAGACCCCAGACATTTGCGTGCCCAGCATGTCGCCAAGATTCGTCTTCCCAAGTATCGGCACCGACGGCATCTGCAGACTGGGGAATGGTGAAAAAAATCCAACGCCGCTTACCGGTCCGGACATCAAATGCTTGCACCGAGCCAGGCGGATCGAATTTCCGCTGTACCTGATCAGGGACGCGACTTC
>MPMU01000049.1 GCA_002238665.1 Gammaproteobacteria bacterium bin55 | reverse complement strand
CTTGAAAGATCTTTCACGGAAACCCGGACTAAATCCATGGCATCCAATCGTGAATCAATGTGAGGGAAGTCACTTCCCCACAGAATATGTTCTTCACCCACAGCCTCCAACGCAAGGCCTATGGACTGTTCTTCAGGTTCAGCAACGAAATAGCAGTTTCGACGGAAATAGTCGCTTGGTTTCATCTTCAAAGGCGACATGAGATTGAAGAAATGGAACTTTTCGTCTAAACGATCCATGACGTAAGGTGCATACCCACATCCCGCTTCAACTGAGACTATTTTCAATTTAGGAAATCGATCGAACAGTCCGTCTAGTACAGAGCAAACCATAGCGGGTATCAATTGCCCTGTAGCTCCTAACCCGAAAGTGAACACTGGTCCCAATCCCGCGCCACCTGAATTCCAAGCTGCGAACGGAAATGCACCTGGATTGAATCGAACTATGACGTGAAAACATCCGGGTATATCAGCTTCCTCACAGATTTCCCAAATGGGATCAAAGTGCGACTCGCTAGGACGTCTATCGCCAACCATCTCAGGCGGAATGAACAACCCCTTAAATCCTGCTTTAAGACATCGTTTGAGTTCTTCAACAGCACCTTCAACATCGAACCAATTGAGCGCGGCGATAGGAACAACCCTGTCCGGGACCGTCTGAAAGAACTCAGTCTGCCAGTTGTTGTATGCTCGGCAATACGCCGATGCCAACTCTTGGTCTTCAGTTGGGAACGGCAGAATACCGATCGTCGGAAACAATACTCCTCGATCTACGCCCCACTCATCTAACATCGCTGCTCTGGCTTGAGGGTCATAGCTGGACGGCGGACAACCGTCCACATATTTCGCACCGCCTGCGAACGATTTAGCGACGCCTAAATTAGCACCACCGAGACCAGCAAGTACACCTTGAAGGACCACTTCCTCACCGATAATTAGCTTTTCAATACCGTTCTCTTCTTCGATACGGATCGCACGATCGACAAACTTCGGTTCGAGATAGTTCTTCCATAAATCCGCAGGTTCCATTACGTGGGAATCACAATCAATAACGACAGACATCTACGACTCAACCAAATTCAATGCATGAATGTTAAATGGTGCGTGAATCTCCACGCGGATTTTCTAGGGCTTCAACAAGAATTTTCCATGAACATCTGACTATCACTCGAATGAGTCGCTGCACTAGCATTGATGGACAAAAAATCTGGCTATGGTCGATGGAATGACCTGTTGTTACTGTGAGTGAATCAGTCTCATACGCCGATATCGAATTCCAAGACGGTCAGCTCTACTCTCCTCGCTTCTCTGATGTTTATTTCGCGAAAGACGGACCTGCTGAAACAGACCGTGTATTTCTGGATCCTGCGAGGATATTCGAACGAATCAGCAAGTGCAGTGAATTCACAATCGTTGAGTTTGGCTTCGGTTCAGGACTGAATTTCTTTCAAACTGCGCAACGTTTCATCGACTCGAAATCCAAAGCTCGACTTCGCTACATCAGCTTTGAAAGATATCCGTTAACCAACATCGCTAGACGACATGCACTCAAACAATGGAGCAGGAACTGGAATACATTTGAGGAGTTCTGTCAGACCTCACCGCCACCTATGGGAGGATGACACAGACGGTTCTCTCACGATAGCGTAGTCTAGCTCTCGATGTGTCAAAGGCTCGTATTTTGAGGATCAAGCGTGCCTGCTAGTCTTCACAGACAACTCGTCCTTCCCCCTCTTGTTTCAGTGAGCACTTTCCGCTTAGTCCTATAGTTTGACCCACGAACGCCACCTTATGCAAAGAAAGCGGGAGTCAACTAAACGATAGACACCCGTCTGTCGGGTTGCTTTGGCTTCAGGATAGAGTTTTTCAACACATCGTGCGTAATCTTCTACTGTTCCTGTACAGCCAGCTCGCGTTCCCTTTCGGAATGCCTCGACTTCATTCGCTGGTCAGTGTCCTATAAATCAGGATACCATTGCAAAATCGTTGAGAATATTGAAATGCGCTGATGCTTTCATAGTAATGTCGATACTATCGAATGGATTGAATAGAACAGCTTTCGATAGATTGGACTACGTTTAATTGTCAGCTTATGATCATTATTACGATTCTGGTTCAGGTATTGATACCGTTGAATCTGGAGAATGGGAAAAAGAACGAAAATGCTCCATCGCGTTTTCTGCGACCACACGATGTTCCTCCAGTTCCTCCTTTGTCAATAATGTCGCTTTTATGGGATTATCTTCCTGAGTTAGAGTAGCCATTTGTATAGGTCCAGCTACTCCATATGGATGCATGGAGAATGCCAATTCAAGTACTAGGACAGCCGCAAAAATACCCTCTTGACGATTAGGTGGACAATCACCCCAAAATATATTGCGTACAAAACCAAGCAACGGCAAAGCTACTTCGTAACCCGATCCTAGTGCTGTGTACCAGTTCGCTCTGTCTTTGAACTCAGGCTGTAGATTATTTTGTTGGATCTCCAAAAGTTCGGTCCGACCCATAAATGGAAAAGCCACCAACGCAGCAAACGAGTCTAGAGGAACGTTCGTTTCATTGAAATCGTTTATTGTACTTGCGGTAATAAATTTGCCGATTTCTAAGGGGGATAGTTTCGCAAAATCTCCCATGCCAGAGATCCGATTGACTACCTCTATAAATCTTTGACTCAGACCTATCTCACCTGTACAGGCGACAATGAAATCATTGTCGATAGTCTGCACCTTTGAACTATAGTTTTGAACCAACCCAGAGTAAAAAGTCATGGCGCTGTCACTGGCGATGACAACGCCATCTGTGCACTTTATGCCTACAACGAGAGTCAATTTCGATTGAAGACGCTGTTTACCTTCATATCCGGGTATTGTCGGTAAATAGTCGAAATGAGTTCAATGAAAGATACCTTCAATACCCATTCACCAAGCTTGACTATGTAGTCCTGCAGTTCTTCTGATATGGAATCATGAAGTTTGTGACCTAGTTCAAATCCTTTGACGGTGATGGCATATGATCGTCTACTGTTCCAGCTATTTCCATCAATGTGGATACACTCGTCTTCCTTTAATTCATCAAGACCATCATACACAGCCCTGTCAAAAGGACCATAGTCGTAGGGCTGAAAATCAAAGTAACGCGTGAAGTCTTTGTCAATCTTGTCGAGGTTGTAGTCAAGCAAGAAAAAGAGTTTTTGAATTTGCACAGGTGAAAACGACGAATCTGAGAAATATGACAGGATTGCCAATACCCAGTCTTTTCGATCAAGCTTTTCCACGTACTGTCCTCCTGATACACTAGAAGAGCACATTGTACTAATTACCCATTTCTAATGTACACCGATGGAATTACCTCACTAGATACTGTGTCGGAACATTAGATGACATTCTGTAACTTAAGTTTCGCTTGCTGGCACGTGTCTTGTAGGGCAGGTGTGTTATCCTTCCTAGTTTGGGACAAGAGAACCATCTGTACCAGGGTGTCTGCAGATCTCACTTTGTAGCGAGTAGGACACGCTCCTATGCTCGTGGCTCTTCATTTACTGGTAAGGTCTTGTGTCGTCGGTATAGACTCTGCTGGACTCAAAGACATTTTGCTGGAAGCGCCAAGTAGGGTCTCCTTGGTAATGTCGTCGATAACTTCGGTTCGAATCTTCCTTGATTGCCGCTCCTTCACGCCTATGACAAGTTCATCGCCCACCGTGTTGCGCCCCTCTCGCGGTCGGGTGGAGGCATGTTCGTTGGCTTCCTTGCCGCCGATGTAAGATTCATCCACCGCCACCTCGCCCTTGTAGAGTTCGTCCAGAATGGAGTCCATTGACTCGCGGGTCTTTTGCGGCATGGCCCACGCGGTGGCTGGATCACGTCAAGTTCGCGCTGGACTCGCTTAGCCTCGCTGACTTGCAGAATAACTTGAAAGACAAGTGTTCGCTGTACGTGAGCAAGCAATTCCTTAATCCGTCCAACGATGTGAAATTGGTGCTGAAAAATCGACTAGATTTCGAGAGTTCTGTGAGCAGAACAAGGTTTCGTGGCCTTCATGAAAACGAGCTCTTTCAAGTATTGTACTAGTGTACAGACTTGTCCCCCTTAAGCCTGTGTGTTGTCCCTTGACTTGGCGCGCGTCGTATGCGAGTGCTTCCTCCTCAGTATTAAACAGATTGCAACCTAGCTACACGGCGTTCTCTAGGATTTCCTCCCAGATTTTGAAGTCCTCGTCGCCGTCCTCGGAGCTACCTGCGAGGAACACCAGACCGACTAGGTCGTGGATGTAGACAATCATGAAGTTGAACTTCCTTGAAACCTTGTCACTAGGTATTACCTTCGACTCCATAAACTAAGTGGTGACAGGTGCGAGGGAACTGTATTGAAACAGTGGTTAATCAGCTGTCTAGACACCGAATTTAGCTGTAGTCTATAGAATGGCTCGTTGTAACTGTGAGTGAATCAGTCTCATACGCCGACATCGAATTCCAAGACGGTCGGCTCTACTCTCCTCGCTTCTCTGATATCTATTTCGCGAAAGACGGACCTGCTGAAACAGACCGTGTATTTCTCGATCCTGCGAGGATAATCGAACGAATCAGCAGGTGCAGTGAATTCACAATCGTTGAGTTTGGCTTCGGTTCAGGACTGAATTTCTTTCAAACTGTGCAACGTTTCATCGACTCGAAATCCAAAGCTCGTCTGCGCTACATCAGCTTTGAACGATATCCGTTGACCAACATCGCAAGACGACATGCCCTCAAGCAATGGAGCAGGAACTGGAATGTATTTGAAGAGTTCTGTCAGACCTCGCCGCCACCTATAGGAGGATGGCACCGACGGTTCTTTCACGACAGCCTGATCGAGCTCTCCATATATCACGGATCAGCTGAAGCCGGGTTTCAGGATTTTCTCAGCCAAGACCTACATGGTGTCGACGCTTGGTTTTTGGATGGGTTCAAACCGGAATTCAATGAGTCGATGTGGTCACCGGAAATTCTGGGAGCGCTGCCAAGCCTGACTAAACCACAAGGCACTGTCACTAGTTTTTCCGTAGCAGGCGAACTTAGAAGAAAACTTGCGGAAGCTGGCTTTGCGGTCGAACGCATTGACAACGCACCGTTCAAAAGGCATACATTACTTGCATCGATTAAGACTTCTACTTTCACTCCGCGTGTAGTAGATAACGAAGTCTCTGTTGTCGGTGGTGGGTTCGCGGGTTGCGCAACAGCCAATGCCTTAGCAAAGAAAGGTATCCGCGTGAACCTGTATGAAAAAGAACAGGGTGTCGGAACCAGAACTTCATCCATTCCCGTTGCGATCCAACATGGTCGACTTGCTGTAAGAGAGGCAACCGAGGCAGATTACCGTGCTCATGCGTACGCTTTCGCGTCTTCGCTCGTTCGGGGGTACTCGTCCTGTACCAACGTTGGTGCTCTTCAGTTCTCGGGACCTAACTTCAGCGATGAACGACTTCTAAGAATCTCCGAATTCATGCAATTTGAGTGGTGCCAACTGATTGACCCTGCCCAGGTTAGAGAACTGACTAGGGTAGATTCGGGACACACTAGCGCTTGGTTTCCGCGTTCGAATTACGTTCTAGGTCCAGAGTTGTGCAGAGAACTGGCTGACCACCCGAACATCAATTTCGTGCAGGAGGAAATTAGTCTGAGTCATCAATTCGATGAGCCCACAGTTCTTGCAGTGGGCACGAATATCTTGGAATTCGCTAATGATCCACCGCTGGAGTCCGTCACTCTTGAAGGCCAAGTAAATCTATTCCAAAATCCAGGTGACTCTGTCGCTGGTGTGCCAATACTAATTAAGAACGGCTACGTCGTTCCAACACAGTCACAGATCTGCGCTGGGTCCACCTACGAATACACCAAGTGGTCCAATGAAAAAGCCACACAACAAAACCTAATTCGGGCCAGGGAAGCATTTCCTGACTTGGAGCTTGAAGCCGGAAGTATCTTCAGAAGTCAACGAATGGTCAATTCCGATCGTTTTCCGATAATAGGAAAAGCAAAAGAAATGGTTTGGTACAACCTAGGGCATGGAAGCAGTGGCACCATTTCCGCGTTATTCGGCGGCGAGTTTATCGCCTCCCAGATTTCAGGTGAGGTGTTGCCAAGTACCTCTGACACATTGAATCTCTTGAGTCCTCTGAGATTTAGAGAACGGCAGAAGAGACGACCAAATCCATTTTCCAAGAAAAAGAGCTAAAACACTGACACTACCAAAACAGAGTACCAAGCCTGTTCAAAACCGTAAGGAGCGTGAATGATTGAAGAAACTATTGAATTTGCGAGGAACGCTCACAAGGCGGAACTACATATGCACCTGGAAGGTGCGCTAACTCCTGAACTATTCCTGAAATTTGCGACCAGAAACAATAAAGACATCCCGTACAAAACTGTCGAAGAAATCAGAGAAAAGTACCTATTCACTAATCTAGAAGACTTCATAAATGTTTATATCGAAGGTTTCCAGAGTCTAGCGACGACCCAAGATTACAACGAACTCTTCGACGACTATTGTGAACACGCTGTCAGCGACAATGTCGTCCATACCGAGATCTTTACCGAGGCACAAGGCGTGCCAATGATTGGCATGGAGCTGCCCGATATGATGGATGCCTGCGTAGATGGTATTGAGCGTTGGAGCAAAAAAGGATTGGAAATACTGTTGATTCCTACGTTTCTGAGACATTTATCCGAGCGAGAAGCACTCGAAAGTTTGGATCTCTTAGAACCGTATTACAAGCACATATCTGCCATCGGTTTAGCCGCCGTTGAATTGGGCCATCCTCCCAACAAATTCAAGGCCCTATTCGCTAAAGCCCGCGAGCTGGGATTCAAGCTGGTAGCACACGCTGGCGAAGAAGGACCACCCGAATATGTCTGGCAAGCCATCGACGAACTCGGTGTGGATCGTATCGACCACGGCAATCGTGCTATTGAGGATCCGGTACTCGTAGCTAGACTGGCGCGAGACCAGATCCCGCTAACCATGTGTCCTCTGTCGAACTTGTGTCTCTGTGTTGTGGACTCGTTAGAAGAACACCAAGCCAAACGCTTCTTGGATGCCGGGGTTAAGGTGACGATAAACTCTGACGATCCCGCTTATTTCGGTGGTTATATCAACGACAATTTTGAACAGATCATTCGAGCTCAACAGCTTGACCTTAGCGATGTCGAGCAGTTGATCACAAACTCGCTAGAGTCTGCGTTCAGTCCAGCTTAGTCCTTTCTCTTTACTACGAGAAAGCGTACTGAGCACAAAAAATCAATTCTTTCCTACACAGTCCCAGTCACTCCAGTGGTTGCATAGCTTGTCGATCGCTATCTGCCAGGGATCGTATCCGTCAGGATACTCTAGATACTGTCCGAAATAACCTCGATCTGGATGATCGCTCACGCCATGACCTACACGACGCGTACCTTCATTGGGATTGCCATCTCGCCATCGACGTAATCGAAAATACAGGTTCATTCGAGGATTTGGTCCGAGATTAGGCGTTGCTGTATGGGGACACGAGTGCAGTGCGATCACGACATCGCCAGCGTTCAGACAAACGGGTGTTAATTCAGGCCAAGGCCAACTATCATCGGTAGCATGGTTTTTACTTCCGAACGCAAGTCTGTATACAGATTCCGGTAGTCCGTTTAGATAGGGTCTGCCCTCTTCATTGATGCGAATCCGTGGCCATTCAAAACCCTCCGCACCGATGACACTACCCATATCCCGTTGCTTCTGAATCGCTCGCGCTACTTCTTCGTGCATACCGCGAAGAACACCGAATTGGCCATTACCAGGTTCACTTTGATCATTCAAGGCGATTCCGACTAATGCGGTATAGCTTCCTAACGAAATACGCCTCTCTGGATCCTGCCATAGCAATCCATCGTTGCTACCCCTGATTTCATCATTTGGTCCAAAGTACTTCTCCGAATCTATCGGTCGTCCCTTCACAGGGTCGATTTCATCGGGGTTACTCGGTATCGTGCCTGACCAACTGCCATCAACATGCGGGACTGGTTTGCCGTAAAGCTTGTCGTGTCCAGGTGTCACCGCAATCTGGCAACTTACCACGTCAGGATACGGACCCATTGCGTTTCGCATGATCTCCGCAATGGGTGAATTTTTGAATGTGCCAATGACATCTGGATGCGTCGCTAAATTGGCCGGTGCTAACAATCGTCTCTCAGACGACGGCATGTCTGTCTCAATGACTTCCTTAGCTGCTTGAACCATGTGACTTGGAACAACATCCCGCAGAATCACAAATCCATCGCGAACCAAGGTGTCGACTTCAGATTGAGTTAGCGTAAGGTTTCCGGCCATCAGTAAGTTTCAAATTCAGCAATAAAGCGCTAGAAATCGTAACCGATTCCAACCCTGATCAATCGCGGTGGAATGAGTTCCTCGGAAGTAGAGCCAACACCGAACGAGTCTGTAAATCGTGAATTAATGCCGTCCACGTCAGTCAGGTTCAAGACATTGAGTGTCAGATACCACGGCGCGTCACTCGGTAGTAGCTGCATGGAGAAATCAATGCGCTGATAGCTGTCGATCTCATCCGTCACAGGATTATTGAAGATTCGGTAGTAAAACTCGCCCCGATGTATTAATCTGAGGGACGCAGAGTAATCCCCCCAATTGCCAAGAGGACCTTCGAAATTGACTCTGGCGTTTGCGTTAAATTCAGGTGTCTTAGGAAGCTGATTACCGTTCACATCCTTTATCTCAGCGGCTCTTGCTTGCTGAATTTCAGGCCCGAACAGCGCAAAGCCTTGTGCCAGAAGCCCGTTGGTGACCGTATCGGACGCTACGTTATCGAGCGAAGGATGACTTGCGGTGATTTCTGAGTTTATCCAGGCAAAGGAAGCGTCTATGCTCACATTCTCATTGAAAAACAGAGAGGACTCCACTTCAAATCCTCGAATGCTTGATTCAGGTACGTTGGCTACACCACCTTCAAAAACTTCTGGGTCGGTAGCCTGATACTGTAGGTTCTCGTAGGTGTAACTGAAAAGAGCAACATTCAGTCGAAGCCGACTATCTAGGCCGATGGTCTTAAAACCAAATTCAAGAACATCAGCGACCTCATCCTCAAATACTGGTCTTACAAGGATTGGTGCAATGACATCCTCCCGGCCAAACGTCAGGTTACTCCCGCCTGGCTTAAATCCTCGAGTCAGGGAGCCATAGACCATCGTGTCATCGTTCAAATCAATTTCGTAGACCGCCCTTCCTGTGAGTCTCTGTGAAGATTGCTGCAGATAATCTGTACCAGCTCGCCCATAGAAATTCGTAACGGCTGCTTCAACTTCGTCATCGGTGTACCTGAATCCTCCTACGTAGCGTTGCGATTCCGTGAGATGGTAGGTTCCTTGGAAATAGACTGAGTTCGAAACCCTTTGGATATTAGAATCGGAAATGAAGCCAAAATCCCCGAACTCAAAATTTCGCACCTGCTCAATGGTGAATGGATCAAACGTTCCGTCGAATCCAAAATCGATTCGTTCGAAAAATGTAATATCCACATCGGTACTCAAATGGAATAAGCCGATCAGCCAGTTGAATCGATCAAAATAAGTTTCGTCTGAAATCAGTTGAACTTCTTGCGTAAGGGTTCTTGGTTTATCTCGATCAGGATCGACCTGCGCCGGCGCAGGAACGGGCGGGCGAGTGCGATCCAATGTATGTCTGTCATTGTCTCTTCGAACGATGATGTCTCCGGACTGCAAACTAGTGATCGACTTGACAACAAACCATGGATACTCAACCTGCGTAATGACGTACGAAAGATCCGCTTGGTACATATACTCAGAAGGGGAATCTTGTGCTAGTTTCCGGGGGTTAGACGTGAGATCCCTGATACCCTTTTGAGCAGCACCATTGGTATCCTCTTCAAATGTGGCATGGACGGCCTGCATTGAAACAGTAGGAGTGATTTGCCAGAGCGCATTAATCTTGAAACTTGATGCGTTTGCATCATCAAGAGATTGAATTAAAACAACATTTTCCGCATATCCGTCGTGTCGATTGATCGTACCTGATGCCCGAACTGCCAATCGCTCATTGATTGGTACGTTGATCGACGCTTGCAGTTTTCGATGGTTGTAATTACCACCTACAGCTCTTAACTTTCCTGAAAATCCAGTCGGATCAGGAGCGGTAGAAACGACATTGATCGTGCCACCATTGGAGTTCTGTCCAAAGACAGTACCTTGAGGACCTCTGATTACTTCGATGCGCTCTAGATCAAGAAAATCTGTCTGTAACGAGAACACAGAAGCGATATAGACGCCATCCATGTGATACGAAACCGATGGATTTGCGATCGAATTTTGACTCGCCTCGTACCCAATCCCACGAATCGTGATTACGGTTTTAAATCCTTCGTTCTTGGCAATACTCATCCCTGGTATCAGTCCGTCTAACTCTACGACTGAATCTATTGAGTCATTAAGTAGGTCATCCGAATCCAGGACGCTTACTGCTTGCGAAAGATCCTGTAGGTCTTCTGATCGCTTCTCTGCCGTGACAATGATCTCCTCGATATATTTCGAGGAAGCCTCTTCCTGCGCACTTGAGCTGAGCAAAAAGCAGGTTACAGAGAACCATACAGCTAGTAGTCGTGCGATAAACGATCCCATTTTTAATAAAGGTACGGTAGAAAACTTGCTTGTAGTCAAACTGATTCGCGCCTGAGTAGGATTTGAAAAAAAGTTGTAGCTTAGCGTCTGGTTAAACCATCCATTTGCTAAATTTTGCAGTGGTTCGGTTAAGTAGCCTCAGGTATGGGTGTCAAGTTAAGCTGATTTCATCTGCCGGGTCGGCAAATGTCAATCACTTTGACACATTTAGGCGACTTGAGGCCATTGTCGTGATCATCAACAGAACAGAATTCACCTAAGATAATTGCATACCAAGGGAGACTATCACAAACCGTACCGTCCAGTTCAAATGGATCGTCGGATCACTCACCACTCAGAATTCGTTCATCCACGATCTGAAATCCTCTGCGTTATCTGATAGATTGAACACGTGGGTATTGGAGCGTGGGTCCGACGCAATTCTTTCATTTCCGGTCGTATCGGTTGTCCCATCTGGCTTGAACGTTGCGACATGCTTTCGTTGCTCTTTCGCACATCTATAGGCGTTCATCGCGCCGCCGTCTGAAGCCGACTGAGCTACTAAGACCGCTTGGGAAAAGGAAGCAATTAGCTTGTTCCTTCTTCGTAGCGATAGAGATGTCGCACGTTGGCCAAATCCTACTTCGCTCACAAATACAGCAAGAGGATAACGTAAGAGTTGCTTCCATAAATTTAGATTCTCAGGAGGGAACACTTGATCTACACCACATGGCATCACTGCCACCGTCCTTCCCTGTGCATCGAACGCCGCTCTATGTCCCATAGTATCCGCACCTGTAGCGAAGCCAGAAACAATCGCTAAACCTGACAGCGCAGCAGTTAATGAAAATTCTCGAGTTGCTGTCGTGTATGGTTCACGGGTGTTACGCGATCCCACGACCGCAACTATACTAGTCGCCTTTGACCAAATTGCTGGATTTCCGCGTACATAAAGAATAGGGATCGGGTAATTGCTTTGATAAACCGAATCTGGATAGTAAGGATCACCGTGTATGATGATTGAACTTTCCGTAGCCTTCGCGTACTTGATTTCTCGTGTAGCACGACTGTTGCCATTCTCAATGTCCAGTGTTGTTAATTCAGCTACCGCGGCCCGTAGTTTTTCTCCGTTGCGACCAGTAAAAGGAAGAATATCTGGATAGTGAATTGCCAATTGAGGATCTATCCCAATCTCGTGCATTTCTCGAAACTTCGCTGGTCCCATCCCCGAAATTCTCGACAGGGTAAAGAGAGCTGCTAATCTGTCTACATCAGGAAGCAAAATCGAAAAGTCATCTGCCGAACGACTGATATTTTCACTGCTGTTGAATCCTTTAAGAATCAAATTCATCTACTGATCTTAGATGAGTTTCTTTGGATTTAAGGTTCCATGTCATTGTAAGGTCTTTGCGAACCCAACCGTGTAATTTTGAGTGGTGTATATCCCCATTAAATGCGTTTCTAACTGTTGTTTGAACTTATCCCGAAAGTGCGGTACAAGCGCTTTCAACTATTGTCTCCACCACAAACGGATCAACTTGGGCGACGTAACCGTCGCCAAGGTCTTTCTCTAGCAACTGCTAGACGCTCCTGTACCTCCATATCACTGACCTGAGTCAACACCGCAACCAGCATCAAATCGATGTAGTTCTGCAACGTCCGTTCGGTATATTCAGGGGAGTCATGAGATTCATGCTACAAAATCTTCTGGTGCGCGTTGTGTTCATTGGCTAAGTCATTTAGAAGGGCATAGTCACAGTCAAATCGATGTTTCAATGTCGCCTATACCAGTAGCCGCCACCAGTTTATCGCGGTCGTGCGGTGTCATGATCAAATTCCTTGTCGATATGCTCATCCATCAACGTAAAAATCTGCTCACTAATCTCGGTGTTCATGTACAAACGTTTTAGTCCGACCAAAATTGCCCAACAGGGTTCCGGCACTTCGATTTGATCTCAATTTAGCTGAAGGCCATGATGAAGATCGATTCCTTTCCTTCAGAGCTTCGCAAGATTGTGCATCTGACGGGTAGTTAATCAGCGAGCATTAAGCAAAATCGGAGGAGGAAAGCGTGAAAGCACCGAATATGTCGAATCTTCAAGCACCAAATGTCAGCTTTTTACCCCACTAACCCGGTCAATTCTGCGAAATTCACAATTTGACAGAGTTTGTTTGCAAGCGCTAAGTTAGGCTACTCTCAAACGTTCATTTTCGAAATGCTTAAGAGATCATTCAAGATTTGTGCAAAATGGTGCTAGAGATGAGTGTCTACAGACGACCTGGGGTTGCGTGAACACCAAGGACTGTGCGTTTACCGGGGTCGTAATCACAAAAGTAAGTGTGAGGGATCCATGCACCATACGCATTTTGGAACTTGATCTCGTCACCGACATACGTGAGAGTTCCATCTCGACGATCTTTCCACCTAAATCGGCTGAATTTCGTTCCAAAAATTCCATCAGTCCATTCGTGATCATATCGTGCGAGTTTTTCGATTTGGTCGGCGCAGGTTTCGATGTCACGTAGAGTGAGTCTATCACCCCAACATTGCAGATCGCTGCGGCAGGCAATTGCGTTTGCTCGCGCCTGTTCTTCCTCATTGAGATTTTCTAGGTGTGCTAGTTCAGGTGGTATCTCTACGCTGTCTTGATATATTGCCTCTACTTGCAACCTTATCAAAGTAGTGGAAATATCATCCGGCGTACTTTCAAACTGCTCGGACAGGAAGACTCTTAGCTTTTGGTCATTAACTACCTCAAACCCAAATTCAACATTCATTTCCTTAAAGCGTTCCTTGTTGTTTTCCCATGCTAAGTACAATCTTCGTTCTTCTGGTGTGAATACTAATTTAGAAGCAGTAGCAGAGGTCCAAATCTTCCCTGTACAATCTTCTCCACTGATTCCACACTTATCAGGAGCGAAGTCGATCTTTGCAACAGCCGGTCCTGTTGGGAAGGGAAGTAGAAACAAGGTGATGTACTCTACGCTGTGTGCTTGCCAGATGCCCTTAGCTGCGTCCATGAGAGTTGCTATCCTGTCCTCACGAGTTACGGCCGTAGGTGCAACGACTTTAACCATCCGACGAAATCGATCAATAGAACTTATGTCTTCGTTTTCGACAATTTGGTACGTGTGAACATTCCAGGCACTCGATTTTTCCGTTAGCGAGTTCCTGTCGATAACAGCTTCAGCGACTTCATCAACCTCATTCTCTTTTACGCTCACTTGTGGGGGATTTTCCTGATCTGAAACAACTATCCTCTCCGAAGACTGAAGTGCATCAGTCTCCGTGTTATCGGTAGCTGGGCCGTCACTAATTACAGCTATCACAAGAACTACGAAGGCCATCGCCATTATGATTCCTGCCATTTTTCTGGTTGGAATCCCGATCGCTCGAATAGGATAGATTAGGCAGACGAATCCAACCAGAAATACAACAATGGACAAGCTACCAATGAATGCGGTCATGAAGCACTCTCCTTCCAGACTAGGCGCTAGATAGTACGAGTTTTGAGGATTAAGGCACGGTGTTCAGTGTATCCAAAAAATGAGTAAATGTACAAACAATGTAAGATTTACTATTAATCAAGAATTGCCAGTAAGTCGATTCGTGGATTTGTGTCCAAGCACCATGCCAAGGGTCAGAGACTTGGTGTCTTTGAGATTGGTCTCGTTTTGTTCGATGGAAATGATGTAGATCGATTCTCTTCCTCAGAGCTTTGCAAGATTGCTCTCCTGACGGGCAGTTAAACAACGAAGATTCTGCAAAATCGGTCGAGGAACGCGTGAAAGCACCGAATATGTCCAATCTTCACGTACCAAAGCTTTATTTATGGGATGTCTTGGTAGTACTTTTCGGAAGTCTGAGACTCGCTGAAATTTCCTAGCACGAGCGGGAATTCCGATCTCACCGTGGACCTCGC
This sequence comes from Gammaproteobacteria bacterium bin55, assembly GCA_002238665.1. Lineage (GTDB taxonomy): Bacteria > Pseudomonadota > Gammaproteobacteria > Pseudomonadales > Azotimanducaceae > Bin55. The sequence goes on along the minus strand of MPMU01000049.1, from coordinate 7,229 downwards.
CACCCTTTAGAATTCCTTCCAAAATAAATTCTCGTATCCCACCGGGTGCGATTGATCCCCATTTCGAGAGACTCGCATGGACTTACTGCTCAGTTTGTTGGTATTCGTCGTAGGTGCGTACAGCCTACTTATTACGATAAGAGCCATGCTACAAGTCATGAGGGTGAGTCCTACTAACTCAGTTGCACAGGCTATCTCGAGAGCTACTGACCCAACACTTCAGTCGCTCCGTCGCAAGTTAGGTTCGTTTCAACGAATTGATATTGCCTCCGTCGTAGTTTGTTTGTTACTTGAAAGTGCGATAACCGCTTCTAACCTGTTTTTCTATCAGCCGGACGCAATCAATTCTCCTGCTGGATTTGCGATGGTTACTTTACTTCTGGGTGCAATCGGCGTGCTAAGTAACATAGGGATGATATTGATCGTGTTACTGATTGTCCGCGTAGTCTTCAGCTTCATTCCCGTACAGTCCAGCAGCTGGACCTCGTTAATCATTGAAGCTAGTAATACTGTGCTTCGCTTGTTTTCCAGATTTAACCTACAAATCGGTCCAATCGACTTAATGCCTGGTGTCCTGCTACTGCTCCTATATTTTGGGTTGCAGCTTTTAAGCCAATTTACACAAGGGATTCTTTCATCTGGCCTTCTTGGCAACTGACGACTGAAGTAACTGTTCGATTAGTTCAACACTGTCTAATCGCTCAAAACTCTCTAATCGTTCGCACCACTGATCGTGTTCCTTGATTAGAGTGTCAACATGCTCCACCAGATTGGTCGGATTCAGTTCATCTTCCTGAATGACCAGACTCCAGCCTGATTTCTCTGCCATTTCTGCATTTTCAATCTGATCACCTCGACTTGCCGTTAATGGCAGGGGTACGAGCAGATTTGGTTTTCTCAACGACAGTAATTCGTAGAGAGAATTCGCTCCCGCGCGGGATACGACCACATCTGCTAACGCAAGAACGTCGCCCCAGTATTCGTCGACATACTCAAATTGCTGGTAGTTGTCCGTTCCATCGTGTTCGTCGCTCAGCTTTCCGGGGCCACAGATGTGAACGACGTGATAGATCGCGCATAGTGCTCCGAGAGCATCTCGGACGATAGCATTGACGTTTTCTGCACCCAGACTCCCACCTACAACCACTAGCACAGGCTTGGAGGACTCGAGCTTCAGCCACTCCTTTGCCCTTTGAGCATTGCCTTCTAGCAATGCCTTTCTAACGGGCGTACCTGTCACAAGAATGTGCTTGGCATTTATCTTGGACGCCGAGAAATTCACACACAGAGTGTCGGTAAATGGCAAGGCCATTCGATTCGCCAGACCCGCGGTTAAGTCTGATTCGTGTGAGATTACGGGAATCCGATTTAGCCATGCGGCTACCACCACCGGAAATGCAACATATCCGCCTTTTGAAAAGACCACCTGAGGTTTCAGCCGAAGCATTAGAAACGATGCTTGGAGGATACCGACTGGCACGCGAAACATATCGAGAACGTTTTGCAAAGAAAAATACCTTCTCAGTTTGCCTGTCGTGATTCCTCGAAATTCAATATCCAGGTCTTCGATAAGACGCTCTTCCAGTCCACTCGTTGAGCCTATGAAAATGACCTTAGTGCCCTTGGAACACAATCTTTCAATGATTGGCTTCGACGGAATTACGTGCCCTGCTGTACCGCCTCCAGTGACCACCACCGAGTGCAGAATACTCACCGCTCTTTAGCCTTCCGATTCGGTAGTTTTTTGTGTCACCACATTATCACGCGTCTTCTTACTCCAGATAAACACATACGCAATGCCAGAGCAAACCAGTAGGCCTGCCAGCAGGAAATAACCCCAGGGATCTAAGAGAATTTCTGCAAGTTCCTGGATAAGAGGTATCTCTGCAAGTTGCGCGAGCACCAGAATCAGGACCGCAATCATGACACCAGTATTGACCTTGCTAATCAATAGAGGGTTCATTGAAACCTTCCCAAATAAATACTGATAGGTGAAAGCACCGCCAACTATCACAACCTCTCTCAGCACGACCAGCACCGTAATCCAGAGCGGAATCAACGAAGCTAATGCGAGTATGAGAATTAGGCCGCCACAGAGTACCTTATCGGCCATAGGGTCGATAAAACTTCCGAACTCAGTTTCCCAATGAAAATGCCGGGCAAGTGCGCCATCAAGTAGATCGGAAATTCCGGCGGCCACGAATAACCAGAATACCCACGTCCAGTGCTCAGTAAATACCAAATATCCCAACGGAAGGATTAGTACCATCCGCATTAAGGTCATTGCATTGGGTAGATGGCGCATTGCTAGTTGTCAACGTAGTTCAAACTGATAGTCGTGTCGCCATTCTTGTCCGATTGGATCTCAAATCTCGAGTCCTCACTGAGATGCACCAAGAATTGCTCTTTTGACGATAACGACTGCACTAGAAAACGAAAAGATGATCCTGACACCACGCTGAGATCTACCCTTTCAACAAATTCCCAATTAGCTAAATACCTTTGAACATTCAGGTACGCATCAAGACTTTGAATGTTATAGACCTGAATGGCAATCTGATTACGCTGATCACTCTTAACCCCATACATATCTGCAAGTTTGTCGATAAGCGTATGAAATCCTGAGCTGAATGCGTCGACCTCATTATCAAAAAAATCAACCGATACATCGTTGCCTGGAATCCCATAAGGGATAGTTGCCTTCAATAGGTAGTATGACCGAAAAGGTACCACATCCATACTAAATACTACACCTGCTTGGTAAGACGAAGCAATGTTCTCGTAGCTACTACCGAACTCAAGTAGAGGCTCGAAGAAATTACGGACACCATATCTAGGTACACTCAAGTGTGCCCAACGAATCTCAAGTCCTCTTGCCAGTGCGATCTCACTGATACTCTGCACGAGCTCCTGTTCTGGGTGCAGGTCGCCCTGGACACTGGTATAACCGGATTCACTAAAGTGAGTGAGCCAAAGTAACACGGTCGGTCGTTTGGAAGTCCAAAGAGGCAGACCGGCATCTCGTATCAGGGCTCGAATCGCCGATGGATCGAACTCTACTGTAGCTAGTTGGCTCACAGTGGATGGGTTTAGCTGATCTTGAACATAACTGAACGAGTGTTGCAATACATAGTTTTGAACATTCTGTCTCGCATTTTCGATGACGCTATCTCGACTGACTGATCTCGCACCCGTTATACGATTGAGCACGGTCATTAATCCGATCCTGCTCACTCTATTGACCTCACTCGTCTGTTGAGAGGAAACAGGTAGGGAGATTTCGTATAGCCACGGTACGACATCCGCAGCGGGTTGCATGCCCACACCAACGCTTAAAAACCCGATAGTGACTATTCGAAAGAGTGCTAACACAAGAGCTTGAAGAGATTCGACACTTTAAAATTAGACATCAAGCAGGAGGGAATAACACATCTTCAAGTCTTCAACTCAAGTCCGCTCAAAGATTGAAGAGACTTTTTGATGGGCCTCACTTATAAGCAAGCCGGTGTGAATGTGAGCGCCGGTAATCAGTTGGTTGAGCGAATAAAACCTCATGTCACTGCCACTCACCACTCCCACATGCTCAGCAATATTGGCGGATTTGCAGGGCTTGCAGACATTCCCAAGTCCTACAAAAATCCTATCTTGGTGTTCGGGACAGACGGTGTCGGATCGAAATTAGAACTCGCAATGCAGTACGATCAACACGAGCATGTTGGTCAGGACTTGGTCGCCATGTGTGTCAACGACATTCTCGCAACAGGTGGCGAACCGTTCGTGTTTCTGGACTACTTCGCCACCGGAAAACTAGACGTGGACTTGGCAGAACGCGTGATCAAAGGGATCGCTCACGCATGCCAACTCGCTGGATGTGCTCTGGGAGGTGGAGAAACGGCTGAAATGCCAGGGTTTTACTCTGATTCGCAGTATGACTTAGCTGGATTTGCGATAGGTCTAGCTGAACGCGATGAGTTGCTTACTCACAAGACACTTACCGAAACAGATGTGCTTATTGGCCTACCTTCGGTTGGACCGCATTCCAATGGCTATTCGCTTATCCGAAGAATACTCGCCAACGGGAATGAACCGCCAACAGAGGTGCTTGAACAAATTCTCGCACCGACGGAAATTTATGTTAAACCCGTCTTAGCTTGTCGTGAATTGATAAAACGTGCCTGCCATATCACCGGCGGAGGCTTCGAAGACAACCTGCCTCGAGTTTTTCCGCCTCAACTCAAGGCATCAATTGAACTAGGAAGTTGGAAAGTACCTGTCTGCTTCGAATGGATTCAAAAGGCAGGAAACGTCGAAACCGAGGAGATGTTCAGGACATTTAACCAAGGCATCGGCATGATCTTGATTTGTGATTCTGCAAATGCAAATTCACTGCTTGACAAGTTGCAGTCAGAGAACGTAAGTGCTGTTCAGGTCGGCGAACTCCAACCTATGGACCACGAATTTGAATCCGGTAGGCTCATAGTCAGCCATGAGGGAATGTACTTCTCCTAGGACGCCGCAACGGACCCGCCGTCACACGTTATCGTTTCACCTACCGTAAAAGCACCGGCACGTGAACTGAGATAGATTGCTAAGCCGGCAATATCTTCCATCGTGCCGACACGTCCGCGCGGATTTCCTTTTCCAACCGCTTCCCAATCGGTATTGTCCACATCGCCACCTCCGCCAACGCCGGCACTAAGCATCCAAGAAGGAAATGGTCCAGGTGCGATTGCATTCACAATAATGTGCTCAGGAACCAAATGTGCCGCCATCTGTCGCGTAAGGTGGTGGACTGCGGCTTTAGAAGCACCATAGGAGAAATTGTCGAATCGAGGTGTCTTGATTCCATCCACTGAGCCGATATTTATTACTCTGGCAGGACTTTCATGACTTGCGGACGCTCGGAGCAACGGTAAGCAACTTTGGGTTAGGAAGAAGATACCCTTGACGTTGGTATCCATTACCTTATCCCATCCAATCTCCGGAAATTCACCTAATGGAGCACCCCATGTTGATCCGGCATTATTTACCAAGATATCCAGCTGAGATTCGTGCTTGGAGATCTCATCCACTAGACCGGAAATGCCATCGACCTTTGATAGATCGGCAGGGATTGAGATACATTCACCTCCATAGGTTTCCGACAACCGTTTTGCGGTCGCATCGCACACATCAGCCTTTCGTGAACTGATATAGACCTTTGCACCATGCTGTAGAAAACCAGCTGCGATCATTTCACCAATGCCACGGGATCCACCTGTGACAAGCGAAACTTTTCCTTCTATTGAAAACCAATCTGGCATCAAAAACCTCTCATTGAATTAGTCAAAAATTACTCGAAATTGAGCTCAAAATGTTGTGCACTGGTGCACCCAGAACCGGGTTATGCCCTAGGCAATGTCACACCGGTCTGACCCTGGTATTTCCCTTCTTTGCCCTTATAACTGACTTCGCAAGCTTCATCCGATTGGAAGAACAGTAACTGTGCAACGCCTTCAAAGGCATAGATTTTCGCAGGTAGATTGGTCGTATTTGAGAACTCTAGTGTCACGTGACCTTCCCACTCAGGTTCGAGGGGTGTGACATTCACAATGATCCCGCAACGGGCATAGGTGGACTTACCCACACATATGGTTAGTACGTCTCTAGGAATCTTAAAGTACTCTACCGTACTGGCTAACGCAAAGGAATTGGGCGGAATAATGCACTCGTTTCCACGGATATCTACAAAACTTCGCGAATCGAACGCTTTTGGGTCCACCATCGCTGAATGAATATTGGTGAAAATCTTAAATTGGTCGGCGCATCGCACGTCATAGCCATAGCTAGATGTACCGTAAGAAATCACTTTGCGCCCCTCAACCATACGAATCTGATCTTCGACAAACGGCGCAATCATGTCTGTTGACTGAGCCATGTGGCGTATCCAACGGTCAGACTTGATAGTCACGCAGGATTCATTTTGATGGTTGGTTTAGGTGTAGTTTGAGACTGGTTCAGCCACAAGCTAGCGGCTGCTTTGCGTGCGGCTATGACGTATTCTTTGCTGACGTCACTCTCAGGATGAGAGACCACCGGCGGATGCCCTTCGTCGGTCTGCTTTCTGATAAGAGGATCTAACGGAAACGCGCCTAGAAGCCGAGTGCCGTATTCGACTGAAACCGATTTGCCTCCATCACTTGCGAAGATGTCGTGAATCTTTCCACATTCGTCACACCGAAAATAGCTCATATTTTCTATGACGCCCAAGATTGGGACGTTGACTTTGCGAAACATCTCAATACCCTTTCTTGCGTCTGCGAGTGCGATGTTCTGAGGCGTGGTCACGATGACCGCACCTGCAAGCGCAATAGATTGGGAAAGCGTTAATTGAATGTCTCCAGTGCCAGGTGGCATATCGACGATTAGATAATCCAAATCTCCCCAGCGCGTCTGTTGCAATAACTGACTGAGGGCTCCCGAGGCCATTGGCCCACGCCAAACCATGGGAGTTTTCTCGGATGACAGCATACTCATTGAGATTGCTTCTATACCGTGCACACGGATGGGCACGAAGAATTTCTGATCTTGGATTTCGGGCCGCCGACCTTCTTCAATTCCAAGCATCATGCCTTGACTGGGCCCGTAGATATCGGCATCCAGTAGACCTACTCTTGCGCCCGCCGAATTGAGTCCCAGCGCTAGATTCACCGCCGTCGTCGATTTACCAACCCCGCCTTTACCAGACGCCACAGCAATGACATGCTTGACGCCAGGCAACGCTTTTCCCGGTGGTGTCTGACAGGAGAGATCCAGCACTGCCGCAGGATCTTCAATCCAGTCCCGCATTGCTGCTTGATATTGATCTTGCAGACCTTCAACCGGATAACCCATCGACACGTCGGCATGATAGCTACCTTCGATCATGCGAAAATGTCGTATTGAGCCTAATTCGCCAAGAGTCATGCCCGTAATAGGGTCGACAAACAGTTCGAGGGATTGCGCCATGAGGAGGGGACTAAAATTCGTCCGTCAAATTGTATAGCGACTGAGCGGTCCAAGCCCTTAGTATCGCTCTCCGTTCCCCATACCATCTCCGACATGCGTCATATTCTTGTAACTAGTGCCCTCCCTTACGCCAACGGCTCGGTGCACGTAGGGAATATGCTGGAGCACATACAGACTGACATTTGGGTCAGATTTCAGCGACTCAGAGGGCATGAGTGTATCTACGTATGTGCCGATGATGC
>MPMU01000048.1 GCA_002238665.1 Gammaproteobacteria bacterium bin55 | reverse complement strand
CCGTTACCTGCAATCTACACCCCATCTGCAACCGTCTATGACTCACTTTCGGTGCTCTTTGATTGGTACAGCATACTCACATCTGATCTCGAACTCCAATCTACCGAGACCTGGGTAGAGGAAATATCTGATATTCCGCTAGAAATGCGGCAAAGAAAAGCACGCCTGGACGAATGGGAGAACGACTTGGTCCAGATTGACAATCAAATCATGACCTCGGAGTTATTTCATGACCCTGATAGCAAACTCGAGACTGAGCAAGGAGAGGATTTAGAAGGGTCTACGCGGCAAGTTGGCGTCGATGAAGCACGTGAACGTGAGCAATTACGACGGGTCATAGACCTAGAGAGATCCATCCTCGGGTTGCCATTTACAGGTACCCCACGCACAGCGAAAAAGTACCACTACCACGAGTGGGATTACGTGAACCAAGTGTTCCTGCAGAACTACTGTACGGTATTTGAGCGAACTTGTAACGTAGATACAAACGAAAACTCAGAGAATCTAGTCAAGGAGATAAGACCTCTCTTACCTCAAGTAAGAAAGCAATTCGAGCAACTCAAACCGACTGGACTGAGAAGAGTGAAACACTCGTTGGACGGAGACGATATTGACTTCGATAGTCTTCTGAACACTCGAATTGATCTGAAGGCAGGCTATTCGTCAGACGAACGGATTTTTAGTCGTCGAGTCCGAAATCAGAGAGATGTCAGTGCGGTCTTTCTAGTTGATCTATCTGCCTCAACCGACGACTTTGCCGAAGAAGAACCAGAACTAAATTACGAAAGTACCAAGGAATTCAAAGAGCAAGACTTGAGGGATCCATTCTTCGACGATGACGATGACCCGTATCTTCATGGTTCACTCGACTTCGAGACACTGAAATTTCAGCAAGATGAGCGCAAGCGGATCTTAGATGTTGAACGTGAAGCTGTATTGCTACTGGCAACAGCCCTCGAAGATTTAGGTGATCTTTATGCCATCTTTGGATTTTCTGGTTATGGGCATGACAATGTTGAGATTGAAGTTGCCAAGGAATTCAATCAGACCTTAAATCATCGTGTTGTCAATGGGTTAGCAAATTTAAAACCTATGCGATCCACACGTATGGGTCCGGCGATTCGCCATGCGGCTTGGCACTTAAATCAGACCGGTACGGCGATGAAAGTTCTATTGGTGATCAGCGACGGTTTTCCACAGGACCATGACTATGGACCAGACCGAAGTAGCCATGAATATGGTATCCAAGACACTGCTAAAGCGCTACAAGAGACACACTTGGAAGGAATCCAGTCCTTCTGTGTCACGGTAGACAAATCCGGTCACGACTATCTGCGGAAGATGTGCCCTCAATCACGTTACTTGGTAATTGAAGAAACGACCGAGCTACCAATTGCACTTCAAAAGGTGTACCAGCAACTCTCTCAAGGCTAACTCTACCAAGCCGGCTAGGTGGCGGTTAGTCGTCGCCGCCCATGATCCCAAAAATATTGATCAGTGACATGAACATAACCCACAAGTCGACAAATATACCGACCGCGGCCATCACGTAGTTCCTTTCGCCACCTAAGACAATGGCGCTCGTTCGGTACAGAATGCCAGCAGCACAGAGAAAAACCAGGAATCCTGAAATCAGTAACGAAAACCCACTCATCACTCCAGGTAGAAAGATCGTCAGCACGATGAGCCCTAGTACCACAAGACATCCCACGGTCAAGAATTGCCCAAGCCAGCTGAAGTCGTGCTTACGTATGACAGTGTAAGCAGATAAACCGAAGAAGGTCACTGCCGTGACGGTAAAGGCATTTAGCACAATGCTGGGATTCACTGATAGCGTATAGGCTATCATCGGTGCCATATAAGCGCCAAGGAACGCCGAAAGCACGAAGGTCCACACCAGACTCCACATCGAATTTCGAGTCTTCTGGATCATGAACATTATCCCAACCAATCCGATCAAGTACACAAAGAATCCGAACGAAGGAAGCGCTAGATTGATGGCCACTGTGCATGCGAATGCACAGAATAGGATGATCAACCCTAATAACATGTACGTATTCCGTAACACGGAATTGACTTCAATCGCAATGTTTCTATTTCTGACAATTGCCTTAGCGTCTATCATCAGGTCAGTCCTCTAATCTCGTTTTTGTGTTTGATTGCCAGTATATTAACTGGCAAGAAGCTGTACTTTTTCCCTATCGAAGCAAATCTTCGCCTCCTATATTTAGATGCGGAAATGCACTGACAGGTTTCGTCACTTTCATAGTTTAAATTAATGTACTCATCTAGCAACTCCAGACGCGGAGAAAAAATGACTAAGTTCAACCCTATAAAGCTGGTTTGCATGGTAATCCTTGCCGTGATTGGTGGTGTACTCCTATCTTCTTGTCAAGCTATGAGCGCATCAGATTGTTTGGCGACCGATTGGCAGTTCAAGGGAGAAGACGACGGATTGAACGGTTTGCCTGTGTCTACCTTCCAAACCTATAAAGAACAGTGTTTCAAACATTCGGTTTTATTGTCATCGGATCAAATGTCTGACTACGAGAGTGGCTTAAATGTTGGATATCAGACATTCTGTAGAAGAAATAATGGATACACACAAGGAGCCAGAGGTAAAGCAAATCACGATGTCTGCCCACAGAATTTACGAGCTGAATTCAACCGGTCCTATTCGATGGGAAGAGTGTTCAACAGTGAGCGAAAAAAAGTAAATAAAGTGCAGTCGGATATTGACAACAGGAATCGGAGAATTAGGAACATTCAGAGTAGCATCAAGTCTTTGCAAAAAACTGCATATTCGAGCGATACCGACGAAAAAACACAAGCAAGCCAACAAAAGAAAATTGATGATCTTCAAAACGAAGTGAATCAAATTCTTGTCGGACTCCAACCGCTGTATACTGATCGATATCGAGCCCAGGACCAGTGTGAGGAAGTCCGTCGAAGACATCAACGGCAAGGTTACCCAGTACCTGCTGAGTGTTAGGACGTTAAGAGAAATACAAGGAAATTAACTTATGGTATGGAAAAAGGAAGTCGCTGAACTTCAACAAAGACGAGAGTTTTCAGAACTTATGGGTGGCGAGCAAGGCATCGCTGAACAAAGAAAGCGAGGCAAGCTGACTGTTCGGGAGCGCATTCGCTTGATCGCGGACGAAGGCCGCTTTAAAGAAATTGGGCAACTCGCTGGTGCTGCACAGTACGAAGGCAACGAGTTGGTTCATGTCAGACCATCCAATATGGTAATCGGCACAGCAGATGTCAATGGCCGACCTGTCGTCGTTACCGCTGGCGATTTCACAGTTAGAGGTGGCTCCGCAGATGGATCTATTGGTAACAAAGGTGGTCATGCCCAGAAAATGGCACTCGATTGGAAACTACCTTTCGTTCGCTTGCTGGACGCGACTGGGGGAAGCGTGCGTACTTTTGAACAGATTGGCCGTACCTATATCCCAACAAATCCGGTGACGCCAGGGATTGAAATTCTTCTCAATCAGTCTCCAGTTGTCGCAGGCATTCTCGGCTCAGTGGCTGGATTACCCGCAGTCGATGCTTGTCTTGCACACTTCAATGTGATGGTTAAGAATATCAGCCAACTGTTCCCTGGTGGACCTCCCGTCGTGAAAGCGGCACTCGGTCTCGACATTACCAAGGAAGAACTCGGTGACGAACGCTCGCAAGTATATGCGAGTGGAACCGTCGACAATCTGGCCGATACCGAGGAAGAAGCTTTTGAAATGATCAAGCAATTCCTCAGCTACCTGCCAAGTAACGTATGGGAATTGGCTCCTCGTGGACCGACCGACGATGATCCAGAGCGTCGAGACGAAGCCTTGCTATCGGTAATCCCCCGAGAAAAACGCCGGACCTACAATCCTCGAAAGATCCTCAATGCTGTTCTGGATAAAGATTCTTTTTTTGAGATCACCCCGCATTACGGACGCTCCCGGATCATCGGCTTGGCGCGCATGGATGGGTATCCTGTTGGCGTCATGATCAACAATCCCAATCGAATCGGCGGGTCAATGGACGTCTCTGCAGGTACCAAGGTAATTCGCTTTTTGCAACTCATCGACACATTTCACTTGCCGATGGTTTATTTTGCAGACGAACCAGGATTTATGGTGGGACCTGAACAACAGCATCTTGGAATCGTGCGAGCTGGCGCGAAAATGATCTGTGCCACCTTGAGAACACGAATCCCCTGGATATCGGTAATCATTCGACAGCTCTATGGGGTGGCTGGTCAGTGTCACGACCGACCCAGTGGGATGTTCAAGCGTGTCGCTTGGCCATCAGGCCATTGGGGATCAATGCATATTTCAGGAGGAGTCTCCGCAGCTTACCGTCGAATCATTCGAGAATCTGAAGACCCAGTTGCGAAACAGAAAGAGATTGAGGAAAAATTGGAAGCACTCTCCTCGCCATTTAAGACCGCCGAGGCGTTTAACATCGAGGAGATTATCGATCCGCGCGAAACAAGACCGATGATCTGCGAGTTCGTGAAGATGGCTCAACCTGTTTTGAACACCCAATTGGGGTTAAATCCCACTCCGTACATGCCGTAGGATCATTCCTCTCCTTGATAAAGAGATATTCAGTGACTCACTAAAATTGCTCAAGGTTTCTAACTGAATCTTCTCACTCACGTTCTGTCAAAAGGGGTTAGTTCAGTTACTGAGGTAAATACTCGACCGTGGCTACGTAGCTCAGTTGGTTAGAGCGTGGCATTCATAATGCTGAGGTCGTTGGTTCAAGTCCAACCGTAGCTACCACTTAACTCGGGTTTTTCAACCAATCGAACGCAAAATACCTGGGTTTCTATCTCAATAACACGCTTCTAACGTTCTCAACGCATAGCCGCAAGGGTACTTCAATGGCACAGGAAAACAAGACGCAACCAACGGATGTCACGGCAGAGGAATTTCTCGATTCCATAGAAGACGAAAAGAAGCGGGCAGACTCATACGTTCTCCTCGACCTGTTCAAGGAAGTGACCGGCGACCCGCCAGTCATGTGGGGAGATAGCATCATTGGATTTGGTAAATACCACTACAAGTACAAAAGTGGTCAACAAGGTGAATTTATGCGAACGGGTTTCTCTCCTCGCAAGCGAAACCTAACGATTTATGTGATGCCGGGCTTTGACGTCTTCGAGAAACTGTTGACAAAACTCGGAAAGCACAAGACCAGTCGAAGTTGCTTATATGTGAACAAACTTGCAGATGTGGATTTGGATGTACTCAAGCAATTAATCGAAGCGGATGTAGCGCACATGCGCGAGTTATATCCGGAAGACTAGCACGGCTACGCTGCTCAGAGTTACTTGCCAGGTATGGCGTTTAAAGAAAAACCACTTGGTAGTAGATTTCTTTTAAACCGAAAAGCCGAGCTATTTCCGGATGGCGTCGTTTCAGGCTCCGTCTTAGTAACGAACATTGCCTTTGGTGCAGCAGCCCTGGGCGCTGGGCATGTGGAAATTAAGAATGAGAACTCCTGGTGGTTTGCGGCAAGCGAATCCAATTGGCTAGCAAAAGGACTGACCGATGATCACTCTGAAGAGACTCTATTCCTGCAAGCGCTGGATTTCCCGGAGTTAAGCTCTCAATCTATTCGACCAGAAATCTATGTCTCTACCTTCGCTGACCGCGCTTATCTGGATTTGGATGGTAGATTCATTCATCTCTTTGGTGAGGAACCAACGAATCCACTTCCACACATAGATGTCACACCACCGTGGTGTTCCTATGTCTTGGGGTTTCAGTTGAGCTAAGACAAGATTTCAGACATTGAATCTGAAATGCATAACGTCTCCATCTTGCACAATGTAGTCTCTTCCTTCTAAACGTAGGAGTCCTCTGGATTTCGCTCCATTCTCCCCGTCGTTTTCAACATAATCCTCGTAAGCAATCACTTCCGCACGAATAAAGCCCTTCTCAAAATCCGTATGGATTTTTCCAGCGGCAGCTGCCGCGCGTGTTCCTTTAGGAATCGTCCAAGCTCGAACTTCCTTGGGTCCTGCAGTGAAGTAGTGGTGCAGATCCAATAAATCGTATCCTTGTCGGATTACTCGGTCTAATCCTGTCTCCTCAAGCGCCATCAGCTCAAGATATTCAGCTCGCTCACATGCAGGCAATTGAGAAATCTCCGCTTCCAATCTCGATGAAACCGCGACGACTTTAGCTGATTCTTTATTCGCGATTTCATTAACTGCGCTTAGATAGCTCGCACTATCTGACATATCTTCCGATGTATTGGCGATGTACATGACTGGTTTCAACGTCAAAAATCGGTAGGGTTCTAGTATGGTTAACTCACCTTCGTTCCAATTTTCACTTCGTAGCGCCACTCCGTCCTCGAGCCGTTCAAGAGCTTTACTTACCACTGGCAGTGCCCTCAGTGCTTCTTTCTGTCGTGCCCTAGCAACCTTGGTCAGGTTTCGATGGACGCGAGTAACCACATCTAAATCAGACAGTAAGAGTTCGGTATTGATGATTTCAATATCGTCCTCAGGAGACACTTTTCCTCCTACATGGACCACGCTTTCATCTTCAAAACATCGAACTACGTGAGCAATTGCCTCCGTCTCTCGAATATTTGCGAGGAATTTATTTCCTAAACCCTCGCCTTTAGAAGATCCTTCAATCAAGCCAGCAATATCAATAAAAGTCATCTGACACGGGACAATCCGTTCAGGTTGGGTGATACGGGCTAGAGCTTCCAATCGCGGTTCTGGTACTGGTATAGATCCCGTATTAGGGTCAATGGTGCAGAATGGGAAATTAGCGCTTTCGACCTGTGCACGCGTCAGAGCATTGAACAACGTTGATTTACCGACGTTCGGCAAGCCTACGAAACCACAACGAAATCCCATCTCTATCTAATCCGTTGCAGGTTTGGTTTCATTAGGTCTTTCTTTGGATTCCTCATCCGAGACGAGACTTGGCTTACTATGAAACTTCGTCATCGCTTTCTGCCAGTCACCTTCCAATAGCCAACTTAAACACTGTTCGTCCAAGGAACTACTGATCTCGGACAGCTCCCGATCCGCCTTCGGCATGTCTACACGAGTGAGAAAACCAACTACAGCCGAAGCATTACCGGGATGACCGACTCCGATCCGCAGACGACCAAAGTCGCGGCTTCCTGAAAAGTGTTGAATAACGCTTTTGACGCCATTGTGACCATTTGCCCCGCCCCCAAACTTCAGTCGAGATACACCCGCCGGAAAAGCAACTTCGTCATAGGCAACCAGTACTTCCGCAGGTTCTAAATCGAAATATCTACATACGCTACCCACAGAATTTCCTGAGTTATTCACGTAAGTAGTCGGGACGAGGAGACGAACATCTCTGCCGTGAATCTCACCTCTACCCAAGTACCCTTGATGTCTAGTCGACGCGGCCAGATTGATTAGATTTAGCTCGGCGAGACTTTCGACCCACCGTTGACCAGCATTATGTCGAGTTAAGGCGTATTTGCTACCAGGATTACCGATACCAACTATGAGTCGAATGGGAGTGAGCAAAACAATTCCTCGACATTCTCAAACCTAGGAGTTTAAGTAGCACCGTCTGTTAGGGCTATTCGTTTTATTCCGAGTCAGTAGCATCGTCAGACTCGTCGTCGAGTCCAGCCTCTTCCTCGCCGAATTCGTCGGTATCACCATCTTCATCATCCAATCTAGGCGGTTGTACGCTCACTACTTGAATATCTCTGTCTGAATCGTCATCACCGTACATCAAGTTGACTATTGAGACGCCTTCAGGTAACTCAATATCTGAAAGATGAACGCTCTCGTTGACATCAAGATTTACAACATCTACACTGAGGAACTCAGGCAAATTTCTCGGGAGACAACTGACTTCGACTTCAACTAGGTTACGAGCGAGTAACCCTCCACTAAGTCTTACGCCCACACACCTACTCTCATTTTCAAGCCTGATGGGTATCGAAATCTGGACAACTTGATCTTCGCGAATCCGAAGAAAATCGATATGTAGAACGCGATCTGAAGACGGATGTCGTTGCATATCCCGAACTAACACTTGTTGGGACAGGTCCTGGAGCTTGAGATCGATGATCTGAGAAAAGAACCCAGAGTTTTGCATAACTCTCACTACGTCATTATTTGCGATCGAGATTGGAGTTGGAGCTCTATCCGCTCCGTAGACAATCCCTGGTATCCGTCCAGATCGACGTAATCGCCTAACTGCGTTCTTGCTGGATCGTTCCCGACTTTCAACTTCTAAGACTAATTCTTGTGCCATATCATGCCCCACCAGGGGAATTAACAAAGATAAAACGAGTGCTCAGTATCGTCGCAACCTGATAATGTTGGATTACAAAGCACTAAAGAGTGGTGATTGATTCAGTACACTGACTGATTCTTCGTTGCTAATTCTACGAATCGATTCTGCAACCAAGTGGTTCAAACTCAGTTGTCGGATCTTTGGACAGTTCAATGCTTCCTCTCCGAGACGGATGGTATTGGTGACCACAAGTTCATCGATTTCTGAGTCTGTAATACGAGAAATCGCTGGCCCTGAAAGGACTGGGTGTGTGGCATATGCAACCACACTCGTTGCACCATTCTCTTTCAACGCGCTCGCAGCATTGCACATCGTGCCTGCGGTATCCACTATATCGTCTACGATGATTGCTGTTCGGCCTTCTACCTCGCCGATCACGTTCATTACTTCAGACTCATTTGCCCGGTCACGACGCTTGTCGATGATGGCGATGTCTGTATCGTTGATTTGCTTTGCCAGAGCTCTTGCGCGGACTACGCCGCCAACATCTGGACTGACCACCACAGGATTGACATGACGCTGAAATATGGCATCGCGAACCAGGATTGAAGACGCGTATACGTTATCCACAGGGATATTGAAAAAACCCTGGATTTGATCAGCATGCAGGTCAATGGTGCAAATACGATCAATGCCGGCTGTTACCAGAATATCTGCAATTGCTTTGGCACTAATCGCCACTCTTGCAGAACGTATCCTTCGATCTTGTCTTGAGTAGCCGAAATACGGCATGACTGCGGTGATGCGTTGAGCCGAGGAACGTCGAAGTGCATCGACCATGACAACCAACTCAATGATATTGTCGTTCGCAGGATAGCAAGTTGACTGAATGACGAATACATCCATGCCACGAACGTTTTCCTGAATCTCTATGTTGATTTCGCCATCACTGAAACGACCAACATTCGCTTTGCCTAGAGGAGTTCCAAGTTCGAGCGCAACGTTTTCGGCAAGTGCGGGAACCGAACTCCCCGCAAAAAGCACTAGTTCACGAGTTGCCAATCAACTTCTCCGTGTTGAGGCTGGCTGGGGTGGTAGGATTCGAACCTACGAATGACGGGTTCAAAGCCCGTTGCCTTACCACTTGGCGACACCCCAATTAGGTTGAGACGAAACTATTTTAAGTAGCTGGGAAAAATGAGATGTCTAACAGCTGAAATTGTTCCTTGATTTTCGTTCTTAGTTGCTGAACCGTATATCAAGCTCAATTGAATCTTTCCTTACCAGCACGCGTTTCGGTACGGTGTTTTTTCCAATATTCGTACTTTCCGTCATCTTGATCCGCCAACCATACTCCTCGAAAGCTACGAGCTTACCGGTTCCGTCGAAGGAAGTATTCGACACTAACTGAGGCGAATCGGGCTCTAGGTTGAGCCATGAGAGCAGTGACCGCGGAGTAGCTTCAGTGCCCAGCAGGTCGGCAACCCAGATTTGCGCGGCTGTTTCGTCCAAAATTGAGCCGTCGGGTAGCAATACTCTCGACTCTCTCTCGCCAAGTTCAATGCGAGTTCGATGACTACCCATCGGTCCCCATAAATCTATGACATCGGACTCAACATTTTTAACCCATCTGAAGTTAAGTGCATTTTTACCTCCTTGAGTGGAGATGATCACCTTACCACTTGCTTGCAATGTTGTGTCCACAGGGGTGGGAGGGTTCGTCAGAAATTCACAACTTGCTAGTGTTAGAAAGCTAATACACCAAATCCAAGACAAAGGATGGGAACAGCGTTTTCGATTTGAACCAATCGGGCGGTAAAAAATCAAGCGAGCAGGTACGGGTGGAAGCATCTGACTAAGACTAGTGACTTTTCGAATTTCGTTCACACACCGATACTCCCGACAGTGACGTCCCATATGACAATCGACCGCTTGCTATCCGATTAAACCTACACTGATTAACGCTCGTCCAATAAATGGACGAGAGCATACGCCAAACTATTCCAAGGAGCAGGTCTTTACGGCATGGTAATCAGTAGCCATTTAATAAAATCCTATGCACGTAAACGGACATTACTCACCAATCACCCTATGCCGATTCTAGTGTATGGGTTGAATTATCGTACGGCAGACATAGACGACCGGGGACAGCTAGCCTTTTCTGCCGAAGATATTCCTCGCGCTTTACAAAGCTTGCGGGACACTGTTTCAGGTTTAACTGAGGCGGTGATTCTATCCACCTGTAACCGCTCTGAGATTCACTGTGCCTTGGACAGCAAGTCATCCTTGCATGTCCGCAGGTGGCTGGCTCAAGATCGCGATTACTCCAGCGAACTGATTCAAGCCAATGCCTATGAATATTGGGACGATCGCGCAGTACAACATGCGATTGAAACCGCGGCGGGACTGGATTCTCAGGTGCTGGGTGAGACTCAAATTTTTGGCCAATTTAAGGACGCTTACGAAGAATCCCAAAAACTAGGTCACCTCGGAAGGGAGTTGCAGCTGGTTGAGGCGACTGCAATCCATTCAGCTAAAAAGATCCGATCCAGTACAGATATTGGTCGCAACCCAGTTTCGGTGTCTTATGCCGCAGTCAAGATGATCAAACAGGTTTTTACTAGCCTAGAAGACATCTCCGTACTGGTGATTGGCGCTGGAGACAATGTGCGCCTGTTAATGGAACACCTAGTGTCCAATGGTGTGCGAAAACTAACCATTGCAAATCGCACAATTGAAAATGCACAGGAGCTTGCGGCAAACTTTGGTGCAAACACCGTGAGTTTGGACAGTATGCCAGGGCAGCTAGCTAGCTACGATGTAGTCATGAGTTCCACCGGTAGTCCTGAGCCCATCCTAGGTAAGTCTGACTTCACACAGGCGATTACCGAGAGGCGTCGAAAACCGATGCTGGTTGTGGATCTCGCCGTGCCAAGAGACATTAATTCAGATGTATCGGAGCTAACTGACGTTTACCTCTACACTGTCGACGATCTTACTGGCATCATCAAGGAGAATCTAAAACAACGCGAAACAGCCGCGGAGGATGCCAAGCTTCTCGTTCAGGCAGGATTGGAACGATTTAAAAAGGAAAACCAAATCCTTCGCATAGCACCGCTACTTCGGGAATATCGAACTCAGAACGAACAAACTCGTGCAGAGCTTCTCAAAGGTGCTTTAATCAAACTCAATCAAGGTCAAGACGCTGAAGCAGTTGTTGAACGTCTCACCAAAGATTTGACAAATCAGCTGTCTCACAAGCCGACATTGTTACTACGATACTTGGCAGGCGTGCACACTAATCAGCAATTAAAAGCTATCCAGCAACTCTTTGACGAAGACGAGAACTAAAACACTTTGTTTTCGCGTCCTATCGCATGCCACTCTCCAAAAATCTATTCTTCAAGTTAGAGGAACTGAGCGATCGTTATGAGGAGATTGAACGTCTCCTTGGCGACCCCGAAGTAATCTCAGATGTTGAACAGCTACAGTCTCTATCCAAAGAATATGGCGAATTAAAGCCCGTCGCTCAAGAATTTGATAAGTATCTCCGAGTTCTCCAAGAAATGGATGAGGCGAACGAGATGCTCGAAGATGATGACGACGAGGTCCGTTCACTCGTGTCGGAGACGGTTGATGAACTTGAAGAGGTCTTGACAAATCACACGGAGACATTACAAAAGCTGCTGATTCCAAAGGATCCTGACGACTCGAAAAATGTTTACCTAGAAATCAGAGCTGGTACCGGTGGTGAGGAAGCCGCTCTATTTGTAGGCGATTTAAAACGGATGTATCAGCTGTACGCCACGAAAGTAGGCTGGAATACAACCATTCTCTATGAAAATCCCACAGGTATCGGGGGCTTCAAGCAAGTCAATCTGCTCGTTGAGGGTAAGGAGGTCTACAGCAAGCTCAAATTCGAGTCTGGAACGCATCGAGTCCAACGAGTACCTAAAACTGAATCGCAAGGTCGAATTCACACTTCCGCATGCACCGTCGCAATCCTTGCCAAATCTGATGGCGATGTACAGATCGATATCGATAAGAAAGACCTGAGAATAGATACCTACAGAGCATCAGGAGCTGGTGGTCAGCACGTAAATAAGACTGATTCTGCGGTGCGTATCACACATTTACCGACCAATACCGTCGTTGAATGTCAACAAGAACGTTCGCAATTAAGAAACCGTGAGCAGGCCATGTCTCTCCTTCTCTCAAAACTCACACAGCTTGAACGCGATCGAGCAAGTCAAGAGGAGGCCGCCGATAGAAAGACCCAGGTAGGGAGTGGCGACAGGTCCGGGCGTATTCGTACCTATAACTACCCTCAGGGTCGTATGACAGACCACCGTATAAATCTCACACTCTACCGACTGGAAGAGATTCTGGAGGGTGACTTATCTCAAGTCATCATTCCTCTCATACAGAATCATCAAGCTGATGAATTACGATCACTCCAGGTGGTCAATTAACCCCGTTGTAACATCCATCGTTAACGCATGGTACCAAGTACTCCTTCTGTTTCAGAATGCTTACAGGAAGCAACTCGTCGATTACCATACCATGAAGCTCTGAAAGTCACAGAAAAAGCTCTTGACCTCGAACCCGGTACACTGGGAACGTACGACAATGTGCTAGTCGGTGAATGTGACTATTCGCGGTTTGTGAAATCTCTTGATCGCAGATGTTCTGGCGAACCCATTGCTTACATCTTTGATACGCAAGCTTTTCGAACTTTAGATTTGTATGTTTCGCCCGATGTGCTCATACCTAGAGCAGATAGTGAAACTCTAGTTGAAACAGTCCTACCCTGGGTGAGTGAAGGTTCAGAGGTTTTAGATCTCGGCACTGGGTCCGGAAATATCGGTCTTGCTCTCGCAATAGAAACTGGTTGTCATGTAACTTTGGTGGATGTCTTTGAGTCCACGCTAGCTATTGCCCGTAAGAACGCATTAGCAAATAACATTTCGGTGCGCAGTATCCGTTCAAACTGGTTTTCCCGTATCAATGATGCCTTTGATGTCATCGTCAGCAATCCACCCTATGTGAGTTCTGAGGATGAGCATCTTCATCTAGGAGACTTGCGATTCGAACCGCCACAAGCTTTAATCGCCGGTAGCGATGGTCTTTCGGCTCTAAGGGAGATTATTTTCAATGCGACTGGATACTTGAAATCACAAGGATTGCTCGCAGTAGAACACGGATACGACCAAGCTGATCAAGTCCAACAGCTATTTCTAAAAAACGACTACCACAACGTTCGAACGGTCAAAGATTATGCCGGCCAACCAAGAGTTACGCTAGGACAATCTGCATGAACGACGCTGAATTGCTTCGGTACAATCGCCAGATTATGTTGCCTGAGATTGATATCGAAGGTCAGGAACGATTGCTAAAGAGTACTATCGCAATCGTCGGTCTGGGTGGACTAGGAGCGCCCGCTGCTCTTTACTTAGCATCGACCGGTGTCGGGCACATCATCCTCATAGATGATGATGTTGTTGAGGAGACCAATCTGCAGAGGCAGATTGTTCACTTTGAATCTAACCTAACGCAGTCAAAGGTCAGCTCAGCAGCGCAAACGTTAAAGTCAATCAATCAATCGATCAATCTGACCCAAATTGATCACAGACTCTCGGCGTCCGAATACTCAGAACTCCTGACCACAGTCGATGTCGCGCTTGATGCCACGGATAACGCGGATAGTCGATATGTCCTCAATAGTGCATGTATAGCAACTAAGACACCCTTGGTTTCCGGTGCTGCGGTCCGCATGGAAGGTCAGGTTGCCGTTTTTGATTCTCGATCTGAGGAATCACCGTGTTACGGGTGTCTATACCGAGATATCGAAGACGATGCTCTTAACTGTGCGGAAAATGGAGTAGCTTCCCCTGTAGTTGGGATCATCGGCTGTATTCAGGCCATGGAAGCCATCAAGCTTATTGTTGGCTTTGGCGACACGTTAACAGGTTACGTGTTGTACTTGGACGCGAAACGAATGGAATTTAAAAAATTCAAGCTAGGAAGAGACCCTAACTGTTCGCACTGTCACCCATCCAGTTCCTAGATTCCAAGTCCTGCTGTTAAAACTTGCGCGAAGTCAAAGGCAAGAAACTTGACTTTCGACGTTCTACGGCTCGTGCTTTTCAGCTAAACGATCTAGCTGTGTAGCATACAGTTCCTGTGTCGTCCGGATCAACGTTTCTTCGACCTCTGCTACCGACACATCCTGCACAAAATCGGCTATTTGAGTCACCTGTAGACCAGTGATACCGCAAGGGTCAATCATCCTAAACGGCTCCGTGTCCATTTCTACGTTGAGACTCAAACCGTGATAGGAACAGCCGTGTTTCAATCGAATACCAAGCGAACCGATCTTTTTTCCTTTTACGTAGACACCTGGATTACCGTCCCACCGGCTTGCAACGATGTCAAAGTACCCCAATGTATCAAGCATGCATTGCTCAACCAGACGCACAAATTGATGGACATCTAATCCAAGGCGACGAATATCCCAAAGAAAGTATCCGATTATTTGGCCTGGTCCGTGATAAGTGATCTGCCCCCCGCGATCAGTTTTAATCACGGGGATGTCCTCATTTCCAATCACCATTGAAGGTTGCTTTGAGAGACCCAATGTGAACACACTAGGGTGTTCTAACACCCAGTATTCGTCAGGAGAAAGATCTCCTCTGCTTTGAGTCAAATCTTTCATATCCTGCCATACGGATTCATATGGCTGAATGCCTAGTTTTCTTACGATGAGGTCCAGACGAGCCTTCATTCGAAAGTCAGTTTCAGACTTTGCCAGATTCGTTCAAAGAAACCAACTTCCTCGATGGATTCTGTCGCCAGCAAAGGTATAGATTTCTTGATTTCACCCGATACGACTACATGCAACAGTCCAATTTCCTGGCCATTCGTTATCGGTGCTTCCAGTGGATCATCTAGTTGTGGGACGACCGAAAGTTCGTCCTCCTGACCTCTCACTAGAAGAAGGTTATAGGTCTCAGACGCAGCGGTTTCGACAGTATCCTTCATGCCAAAAAGCACCTTCGCTGAATCTAATTTCTTACCTTCTTCTACAGCTATATGCCGAGTGAAATTTCTGAATCCGTAATTCAAAAGTTTCAAAGATTCACTGGCTCGTACCCTGGCGCTTTCTGTACCAAGAACGACTGAAATTAGCCGTAGACCATCGCGTTCTGCAGAGGCTACTAGGTTAAAACCTGCATCATCGGTATACCCAGTTTTAACTCCGTCTACAGCAGGGTCTCGCTTCAACAGAGTATTCCTGTTGGGTTGAGAAATCTCACCGTACGTGAATTCAAGCTCTGAATAAACGTCATAGACAGTGGGGTAGTTTTCTATAAGGCTCTTAGTCAATAATGCGTGGTCGTATGCCGTAGAGTAGTGATCCTTCTCATCTAGACCTGTTGAATTCTTGAAATTGGAGTTTTCCATCCCGATTAACTTGGCATGTTCGTTCATGTAGTCTGCGAAGGCTTCCTCGGTTCCACTCACATGTTCCGCTAGCGCGATACTTGCGTCGTTGCCAGAGACCACCACGACCCCGCGCATTAAGTCAACGACTGGCACAAATGTGCCTTCGCGGATAAACATGCGAGATCCTATAGCTTTCCATGCCTTAATGCTGACAGACACTTGATCAGCCCAACCAATACGACCGGACTCTAGTTCTGCAGCAACAGCATAGCTAGTCATGATTTTGGTTAAACTCGCCGGCGCTAGTCTTTGGTGTGCATTGAATTCGACAATGACATCACCCGTACTCACCTCCATCAGGACATAGCTCTTTGCGGCTATGCTGGGGGGAGCGGGAACTGGCGTGTTCGCTTGCAAATTGCTGTATACAAGCAGACATACAGTGCTAAAGGCTGCGAATTTCCATTTCAAGGACTTTAACTCCATGTTTTTCAGACCTTTTCTTTGTGTTTTCGTTCGTTAAGTTTTTTGCGTCAAGACTCTGCCTTGCCTTCAGTAAGACAACAAAGTAGATTCCATATTCAGATTTACCAAGAGCCACCTTTGGATCCAACGTCCATCGTCAAGGGATGACAGCGGACCGATTTCTACTCGAAACCTATTCTCATACTCATGTGGCATGATTTTGGTAGGTAGATTATGGATTTTCGAAACATTGGCAAGTAGTTCCTGCGCTGCTTCTTCTCCGTAGACCATGTTCGTTTCAATGTACAGATCACGAGGATTCTCGATCAATTTGATATGTACAGGCATCGCTAAACGGTCACCAAACCCAAGTTTTTCCGCGGCTCCTCTAGATAAATCGATATCGTAATTGCCGTGGAAAGGACCTCGATCGTTGACACGGACTATGGCTTTCTTTTGATTCTTGAGATTAGTCACCTCAATCCAGCAAGGAATTCGCAAAAACTTATGTGCGGCCTGAAGTCCGTCATTATCAAAAAGTTCACCTGCAACAGTTACGTGGTTATCAAAGCGCTCGTCACGCCAGGTGGCTAGGCCGGTTGAGGTATAGGATGGTTTGTATTCCCAAACCCTGAAATCTTGCTCCCCATACGAGTACCTCGAGTTACCTATTGAAAAAAATCTCTCCATGCTTGGTCGAGAGTCGATTTGCCACCTATATTCCAAGAGATGACCGCTTTGGTTTAGGTCCACGAGTTCAGGATAGAGCTCTACGTCGTGAGAACGAGGATCTTCAATAGTCACTGAAACACATCCACTGAGAAAGATGGCTATCCCAGCAATACCCCACCTCAAGTTACTCAATCCCTTCTCTGATGTGTTCTGCTAGCTCCAAGACAACCGCGGCATAGAGACGACTACGGTTGTATCGAGTAATCACATAAAAATCGTGAAAACCCAACTTATAAAGGTCTCCGTCATCGGTCTCAAAACGATGGAGCGCTGACTTCATTCCAGGATAATCACCTGTTATCTGGACGCCGAATTCACGCCATTCGGGGACTGTGTGTTGGAGTTCAAGTGTTTGGTTGGCCATGCTCACCAGTTTCGTATTTGTAGGATCAACATGGACTTCCAATAGCGCTGGCGTCAGGTTTTTCCAGCCATGAACGTTGAAGTAATTGGCGACACTTCCAATTGCATCCGTTTCGTTATTCCAGATGTCTCTAAATTCGTCGCCGTCAAAATCGATCGCAAAGTTCCTGTAACTGGAAGAGATAAATTGGCCGATTCCCATAGCACCCGCGTAGGACCCTTCGAGATCTCTAATGTGATCAACAGGAGACGGTACTGAAGATGATTTGGATAAAGTGCATGCACTGTCGCCAGCAAATGGGGTGATACCTTCCTCACAGGCTAGGATGAGAAACTGCTTGAGTTCATCTTTGAAAAAGGCGGCGCGTCGAGGATATGCGAATCCTAAGGTTGCCAGTGCGTCAACCACCACATGGGAACCCTTGATGTTGCCATAGGAAGTTTCTACTCCGATGATAGCGACGATCACCTCATGGGGCACACTAAATGTTTCCGTTGCTCGGTCTAAATCGTCTCTATGCTTAATGGCAAATTCAATGCCTTCTCGTATGCGTTTTTCAGTAATGAATATCTCTCGATAACGCGCCCACGTCATGGTCCGTTCTGCCGGCCTGGTCATCAAGTCAATGATCTCTTGCTTTATTTGTGCCTGACCGAGTACCTCTTCAAGTACTACACGGTTGAACTGATACTCATCGACCAATTCGTCAATCAGTTCTTCTACATCAGGAGTCATCTCAACCGCATATATGCTGGTAAGAGAAAAACATAGAAGAACACTCAAGAGCACTTGCATTCTTAAAAAGTTGAGTTTCACTAACGCCATCCTTTGCAATCCAAACCCTAGGGTACTTCTCTTCTTCGTGCCAAAGCGACAATCACGCCAAACCCTAACAGGAATGTCACAGCAGAGGTACCACCAAAACTAACTAATGGTAAAGGTACTCCTACGACCGGAAGTAATCCACAAACCATCAGAATATTCACGAGCACGTAGATGAAGAACATCGTCGTGATACCGCAGATTGCGTATTTTGCAAAATCATCTTCAAGAGTGAGAGATAACTGCAAACCTCTAGCAAAAATCAGGAGGAATGCAACGAGCAAGGAAGCACATCCAATTAGTCCCATCTCCTCACCTAGAACGGCCATGATAAAGTCAGTGTGACCAGCTGGTAGAAACTCCAGCTGAATTTGACTCCCTTCAGTCCAACCTTTTCCGAATAGGCCACCCGATCCCAATGCAGTTTTAGATTGAATGATGTTCCAGCCACTCCCCAACGCATCGGATTCGGGATCAAACATCGTGAGCACGCGTTGTTTCTGATACGGGTGCATACCGAACATCCAGACAAACGGTATTGCACTAATTAGAGTGCCTCCAGCGATCATGATCCATCGCCAAGACATTCCTGCAAAGACAATGACTGATGAGGAACCGGTCACCAATAAGACTGAGGTTCCTAAATCAGGTTGGATATAGACCAACCCCACTGGAAATGCGACGATTGCAAGTGAAATGCATAAGTCCATGAACGATATCGGCCAGGTTCGATCTTTCAAGTACCACGCCAACATCAATGGAATAGCGATTTTTAGCAATTCCGACGGTTGAAATCTTGGCAATAACGGAAGATCCAACCAACGTTTGGAACCTTTTGAAACATAACCGAAAAAATACACCCCCACTAATAGCAAGATACATCCCACATAGATGAGAGGAGTGAAGCGGTAAATCGTTGTTATTGGAATCTGTGCAACGCCGATCATTAGTATGAATCCCAGCACGACCAAAATCACATGTCTGATAAACAGCGATGTCTCATCGACTAACGCGCTATACAGAGTCATGAGCCCCAATCCGACGACTATGGTCAGGGAAAAGAGCAACAAAAGGTCAAACTTCACTTGAAACCTTGTTAGATTTCTGTGCAAGCTCCCGCCTGGTGAGCTGAGGGATAGACCTAAGTTGCTAGGCATCGTCTGATTCAGATTTCCCTTTCATGTATTCGTCCAATACCGCGCGTGCAACTGGACCAGCCTGGCTACTACCTCCCCCGCCGTTCTCGATAAGCACTACCACAGCAACCTCGGGCTGATCTGCGGGTGCATATGCCATAAACCATGCATGGTCGCGGTATTTTTCTGGGACTTCGTCCTCCTCATACTCCTCACCAGGAGGAATGGCAATGGTCTGTGCCGTGCCCGATTTGCCTGACATTTCGTAAGGGATGTCGATGCCAATATAAGCCCATGCGGTGCCATTTTGACCGTACCCCATATTGCCCCGATGAATAACAGCCTTCATTGAGTCTTTGAGTAATTGCCAATCCTCTGGCAGAATGCCATGAACAGGAGGCAGTTCCTTCGGCGGAACTTCCGTTGCCTTCAGCTGCTTGGGACTGTAATAAATCATTCTGGGTTGTCTTCGTTGACCATTCGAAGCGATGGTTGCAGCGACTTGCACCACCTGCATGGGTGTCGCCAGTATTGAACCTTGTCCGATGCCTAGATTTACGGTGTCACCTGGCTGCCACCGCTCCCCTAAATAATCTCGTTTCCAATCAGGATCCGGTAATAAGCCTTCTTCTGCTTCGGGCACATCGAACACTTCGTTTATTCCAAACCCAAATTGACGTGCAAAACCAGCTAGCTGTTCGATACCCATCTCTTCAGCAACTGTATAGAAGTAAATGTTGGAGGAGCGATAAATTGCGCGAAATAGATCACACTCTCCCTGTCCGCCAGGATTAGTCTTAGTCCAGCTCCAACCACGCCACACTCGACTGTTTCGAGTATTCTTCAGTCGGAACTCTCCTCCATCCCAGATGATCCGTTCCCATGTGGTTGTGCCAGTCGATAGTGCAGCGAGCGCCACTACTGGCTTGAAAGTCGATCCAGGTGCATAGGTTGCTCTAGTGGCTCGATTAAATAAGGGGGACTGAATTGGATCCTGTAACGCGGCGTAGTCCTCTTCCGAGATCCCCTGAACGAACAAATTGGGGTCATAACCTGGTTTACTGACCATCGCCATAATCCCACCAGATTGAGTTTCGAGAGCGATAACAGCGCCACGTCGTTCTCCCAACGCATCCCAAGCAACTTGCTGTAAATCCATATCAAGATGTAAAAAGACATCACTGCCATGGATCGGAGCAGTCTCGTTTAACACCCTAATTTCTCGATGATGAGCGTCTACTTCGACTATACGATGTCCTGGGGTACCGGCTAAATCACTTTCGTAGAACTTTTCGATTCCGGTGCCGCCCACGAAATCCGTAACACTGTAGATAGTCGGATCTAGAGTCGCCAAGTCCTCTTGGGTGATTCGACGGACCGTACCTAGCGCATGAGACGTAAGTTCACCGAAGGGGTAATTACGTATGGATTCGCTTTGAACAATGACACCTGGGAATAGGTGTCGATTTAATGCAATGTATGCTGATTCTTCGTACGTTATATTCCGTTTAATCGGCACTGGTCGAAACGGTCGGGATTGAGTTCTTCGTCGTCTCTCAAATTCCTTGATATGCTGGTCCGTAAGATCCAGCATCTCTCGCAATCTAGCAATTGTGGCTTCGAGATTTTCAACACGCTGTTCATCGATCGACAGCGTGAGGATGAACTTCATATCCGCAAGAACCCTCCCATCTCGATCGAAGAAGAATCCTCTAGGTGCGGGGATCGCTTTGACCTTTATCCGGTTTTCGTCCGAAACCGTTGAGTACTTTTCGAAATTAACAATCTGAACGTTGATTAATCGCGCGAGTACGAGGAACACAAAAAACACACCGATACCGGCAACAATGATCACACGATTACGAAAAGACTGATCACGCTCTTCACTGGATGCATCCATCAGATGCCTGATGTCACTCACGTTACCATCACCAGTCGTCTATACATCATCAATTAGGCTTACCGGATCAATCTGTGCCACATTTTTCCTGGGACTGTTAGGAAGGATTTGCTTCAACGCTTAAGTCGTATTCAGTCGACCATAACTCTTCTAGTGCATAGAACTTTCTGGCTTCTTCACGCATAATGTGAAGTACCATGTCGCCTAAGTCGATCAACACCCAGTGGTTCTGCCGATCACCTTCTACGCCTATTATTGGGTGAGATTCCTGTTTTAATCGGTAGACCAGATTGTCAACGATTGCAGATACATGTCGGCTAGAAGTTCCCGTCGCGATGAACATATCATCGGCAAAGTCTGCCTGTCCCCGAACATTAAGATGCAAAACATCTCTAGCTTTGAGATCATCCAGCACCGCCAGTACCAATTCTTTGGTGGCTTCTTCCGTCGTAGTCAAGGTCGTTTCTTGAGAATTGAACTGTGTTGTGTCCACCAAGTCAGCACTCTTCCTTCGTTAATTTAGTTGGAAGTCTTTGACTACTCTGGTTCATTGTCATCTTGATTGATTGGGACCCTCCCAACACAATGTTCTGCTAATTATGAAGCTTGGCTTGAAAGAAATGGATTGAATCGGTGATTAATCCGAAATTGCCGCTTGATCATCCAGATATAGGGAATGAGTACGTATATATCGATAAACCGAGTAAGGCACAAGCCCGTTAATATACAGCCCCGCAAATGCTTGACTTCGAATCTCAGTTGAAGAGAGCGACAGCATTTTCTGCTCAAGTACAAAATAGAGTCCTGATTCCGTTTTAAGTTCGGCAGGTTCTGCTACTTGCCTAAAGTTTTTGATAACCGGATCGGATAGAAAGTTTGGTCGCTTGACGACTAAAAAACTCAAGTGTTCAGAGAGTAAAGATTGCTCACGCCAGTGTTCCACACTAGCCGCTGCATCGGACCCGATCACCCATATGATTGG
>MPMU01000047.1 GCA_002238665.1 Gammaproteobacteria bacterium bin55 | reverse complement strand
AATGGCAACAGTTCAACGAAAGCAAGAAAGGCAGGGATTAACTTAGAAACGACTGATTGTCCTGGTGAGTATGACCGAGTTATTGGTGCTTCGCAACATCCAGAACATAGCCCATTAGAACGGGAGAAAGGAATCTTTCGGGCCATCCAAGTCTATCCCATGTACGATAACGCGATCCGGTATGCCCGTGGTGAAACCATGAATGAACATATCGAAAGAGTTTCCGGGATATGGTCGCGATTTAACGACGTTGCTCAACGCAATCCTAATGCATGGGTGCAACATGACATGAGCGCGGCGGAGATTAGAACCCCGAGTGTTGCAAACCGACCAATCAGTTTTCCTTATACGAAATTCATGAATGCAAATATGTCAGTCAATATGGGAGCTGCTCTCATCATGACTTCCGTAAGTATCGCCAAGGCTCTGGGTGTCCCCGAGGAACGATGGGTGTTTCCAGTGGCAGGAGTTAAAGGCTACGATCATCACTCAGCTTCAGTCCGGGACGAGTTTCACACATCGCCAGGTATCAGAAAGGTCGGTCAACGACTACTCAACCTCGCTGACACGACGGTCGATGAATTGGACTTCGTTGACTTGTATAGCTGTTTCCCTTCGGCGGTGCAGGTCGCTGCTAAAGAGTACGGTCTAGACGAGGAAAGAGATTTGACTGTCACCGGCGGGTTAACCTTTGGTGGTGGTCCGCTGAACAACTACGTCATGCATAGTATTGCGAGAACGGTGGAATTACTCAGAGAAACTCCTGACGGAAAAGGCTTAGTGACTGCAAATGGCGGGAATATCTACAAGCATGTCCACGGAATCTATAGCAAGGAACCACCCTCAAAACCATTTGTCTCTGAATCTGTTCAGTCGGAAATTGACGTATTACCTGCGAGGAATTGCTTGGCTGATTTTGAAGGAGAGGCGAATATTGAGTCTTATACGGTGATGTATGAAGGGTTCAATCCGAAGATCGCACATATTTCTCTGCGTACACCTGATGATGAACGCGTGTGGGTCAACTCGCAAGATAGTGAGCTCGTAGAAGCTATGACTCATGAGGAATTTTGTGGTAAAAACGTGAAAACCAAAACCAGCGCTGATTCAGTTCAGCTTTTGTAATCTCATATAGGAGTAAACAGACCACAATGACCTACGAACACATACTTACAGAAACTCGTGATCGAGTTGGAATCATTCGACTTAACCGACCTGAAAAACTAAATGCCTGGAATTTCGTAATGTCGGGTGAGATTGTGGACCAGATCACTAAATGGAACGATGATGATTCAATCGGCGCGATTATGATGACAGGTGTCGGCCGCGCCTTTTGTGCAGGAGCTGATATTGGTGGTTTTGCGGAGAGAGCGGAACAAAACGCCAAGCCGAGTGAGGCCGAACCGCTTTCTCGAGGTGGTGGTGATCTGACTCACTTCCTAAGAAGGTCCAAACCAACTATCGCCGCGATCAACGGCTTTGCTGTAGGCGTAGGTCTGACAATGATCTTGCCTTTTGACGTGAGAATTGCTTCCACCGAAGCCAAGCTGAGCATCCGATTTATAAAAATGGGTCTTATTCCAGAATTAGGATCAACCAGAATATTGGCGAATTTAATTGGTTTGGGACCTGCAACAGACATGTGCCTGACAGGTCGTATGGTTCCAGCTGAGGAAGCACTTCAGCTGGGTCTTGTAACGGAGGTAACCTCACCCGAAGATCTGGAAGCTACCGCATTTGCGAAAGCAAGTGAAATCGCGAACAATCCGACTTCAGTCGTCATGATGATCAAGGAGCTACTGCTTCGTAATCCAATGGATCCTGACCTCGAAGCGGTCATGGAAAGAGAAAATCTCCGGGATCAAATTGCACGGCGGCAAGCTGACCATAAGGAAGCAATTTCCGCGTTTTTAGCTAAGCGAGAACCGAATTTCAATCAGAACTAGGCTGCGCCTATAAGGTGACGTAGGTCTGAGATCAGGGATGCCAGTTTGCTAGTTTGGTAGTGCCTTCACGTAGTTCAAGGTATCAGCAAGTGCTAGTTCGACTTTGTCGAACAATTCGTGAATCTGATTCGACGTGAGAATCAAAGGCGGGCAAATGGCGAGCGTATCTCCCAAGCTTCGCAAGATGAGTCCATGGTCGGCACAGGCTTTCATGCACTGAACACCTACGCCGTCTGTTGCCTTAAACGGTGTCTTGCGCTCCTTGTCATGTACGAGTTCAAATGCTCCTATGAAACCTCTTCCTCTGGTTTCTCCAACTAGAGGATGTGAATTCAACTGAGCGAGTCTTCCCTCAAATTCCGGTGTTAGCTGAGCCACATGATCAAAGAGCTTCATTTCTTCCATCAATTCAAGGTTACGTACGGCAACTGCTGTACAGACTGGATGACCTGAATACGTGAATCCATGACCGAACGTTCCGTTTTTCTTGGAAGCCTCATGAAGCGCTGCGTAAATAAATTCTGGAATGATCACACCACTTATAGGTAAATAGGCACTGGAGAGTGCCTTGGCGATGCTCATGGTTGTTGGATTGATGTTCATGGTTTCGCAACCAAATGCGTTACCTGTGCGACCGAAGCCACAGATGACTTCATCAGCGATGAAATGAATGTCGTACTGGTTCAGCACTGCCTGAACTTTGGTGTAGTAGGTCTCAGGTGGGACGATTACACCGCCTGCACCCATGATGGGTTCCGCGACAAATGCAGCAACAGTCTCAGGTCCTTCCTCCAGGATCAATTCTTCGAGTTCTCGGACAATACGATCAGTAAATTCAGATTCCGTTTCGCCAGGCAAACCTTCTCGGTAAAAGTGCGGTGATGCTGTGTGTCGAAACTGTGGTAGAGGCAAATCAAAATCTGCATGGAAAGGCGCTAATCCTGTCAAGCTACCTGCACCTAGGGTAACCCCGTGGTAACCTTTTTGTCGAGAAATGATCTTCTTCTTTTCAGGTTTCCCGATGGTGTTGTTGTAGAGCCACTGAATCTTGATTTGAGTATCGTTCGCGTCAGAACCTGAGAGTCCAAAAAATACTCGGCTAGCATCAAACGGTACCATCTCAACAAGCATTTCAGCTAACCGTATACTGGCTTCATGTGTGAATCCAGCAAAGAGTTGGGAGTAAGAAAGCTCTCTTAGTGCTTTCTCAGCAACTTGGGCAAGTTCTTCTACCCCATATCCGAGCGCCGTGCACCATAGACCAGCCATACCTTCAAGGTACTGTTTTCCGTGGTTGTCCCACATGTATGCGCCTTCGGCGCGTACGTGTACGGTAGGACCGGTTTTGTGAAGGTCCGCCAGATTTGTGGTCGGATGAAGTAGGTGTCTGAGATCTCTTGCTTCGAGTGAATCAGCCGCAAACTCGTTATCCAAATATTGATGGTATTGGGTCAACTCTTCTCACCAATCAGGTTAGAAATAAACTAAAAAGACGGAAGCCACCCGACTCCCGCCTATCAGTGTGAATTTTAGATAGAACTAGATCAGTTCAGCAGGTTCTAAATCGAATTCTTTGATGACCTCATCAGCGTAGTCGATCCGACCCGTAATCTCGTCTGGGCTTCCATAGCAAAGGCGTAGACAAGCTTCTGCCATGTGCTCAACTGGAGTGACTCGATTCTTGTTTGCCTCATTGATTAGATTGTGGTGTACAACGCCTGGTGTTGCAACCAATCCAGGAGAAATTACGTTCACTGCAATGCTCTTCGAGTAGAGCTCCTGAGCTAATCCCGTTGTAAACCGTTCAAGCGCTGCTTTACACATGCCGTAGACGGTACCGCCGTGTCCACCAGGACTCTTAGCCATCGGGTGAATGGCTGCGTGAGATGATATATTCAGTATCCATCCTTGTTCGCGTTCGATCATTGACGGCAGGCATAGCTGAGTGAGTTCAAATGGAGCCCAAACTTGCACATCCATCATCGTTCGAAACTTTTTTTCGGCAAAGTCAGCAACTGGTACAAACCAAGTCACTGCCGCGTTATTTACGAGGATGTCGACAGGTCCGTAGTTTGCTTCCGTTTCCTTGATCAGATTCTGCCGTTCAGCTGCATCTGCGAGATTTGCCTTGATAGCAAGTGCTTCGCCTCCCGCAGCTTCGATCGTCTCGACTGTTCGTTTGATCGTACCTTCTAGAAAGTGGTCTGAATCTTCTACCGTTCTTGCAGAAACGACGACTTTAGCGCCTTCCATTGCAAATCTTCGTGCTATGGCTTCGCCGATTCCGCGACTGGCACCGGTAACGACCGCGACTTTGCCTGCGAGTACGCCGTTCTTGTTGACTGAGGTCATAAAAATCCTGTTTTTTGGTTGAAATTAGGTAGAAGGATAGTAGATACGCTTTACGCGTGGCCCAATTCCGGTAAATACCTCGTAGCTGATAGTGTTGGCTTGTTTTGCGATGGTATCAACATGCTGATTCCTTCCGAAGTACTCTAAAAAGGTACCCGGTTTGAGCGTTGGGTAGGAGGATAAGTCAATGGTAACCAGCTCCATAGAAACTCTACCAACAATAGGAAACAGTTGATCTTCAAAGACTAGAGAGAGATTATCTCCTGCATGTCTCGGGATGCCATCGGCATATCCCATGCTCACTACACCGATAACCAAACTACTTTCCGCCGTGTAGGTTGCGCCGTACCCAATAGTTTCACCTTTTTTGACACCATAGGTTGACATCAGAGGCACCTGACATTGTGCAACTACTTGCGTTGGGTTGATTAAGTGAGAAAAGGGGTTGCCACCATAGAGACCTATGCCTGGGCGGGTTAGGTCCCCTTGAGTCTTCAGGCCTGTAAGTGTACCTGCGGAGTTTCCAATGCTTGATCTGATTCCAACAAACTCTTTGGTAACCTCGTCGAATTGATCCAGTTGTACTTGATTTAGAGTGTGGTCTGGTTCATCGGCACATGCGAGATGTGTCATAACCAGTCGGATGTTTAATTTTCGTAGAAGGTCGTGGGGATTAATTTTCTCTAGAGTCAGACCCAGACGATTCATGCCGGTGTTGAACGCCAGCCCACACGGATGTTTTGCGAAAGGTTTCCAAAGTTTCACGAGCT
Source organism: Gammaproteobacteria bacterium bin55 (assembly GCA_002238665.1). Taxonomy (GTDB): domain Bacteria; phylum Pseudomonadota; class Gammaproteobacteria; order Pseudomonadales; family Azotimanducaceae; genus Bin55. The sequence goes on along the minus strand of MPMU01000047.1, from coordinate 17,512 downwards.
CATTGGAATGAAGAATGGGAATGACCTTCAGGTCTACGATTTCTTGAAACGACGCATGATCGTGAAACGTACTAAATAAGTAGAGGTCACCGTCGAAAAATTTGCGTAGGCAAACTGCTTCTTCAAGCGAAGTGACAAACATGGATTGGCAACCACACTCGATGAGCCGCGATGCAACGCTCTCAAGACCCAAGCCGTACGCGTTCGATTTGACCACAGCACTAACTTCGCCAAATGTAGCCTTCTGAAAAAGCGCGAAGTTCTGTGCAAGTCGATCAAGGTCGACATGTAACTCAGGTGTCAACATACCCGAAACCGTGGAATCTAGTGCTCAGCTCTCTGAAATTCTCTGCTAGAAATGACTGATGACGAATGGAAACCTCAGAAGAGAGTTAGTCACTAATTGTTCTATCTAGGTAATCTTTCAGTCGGTGCCAGGCATGTGTTGCAGGCTCTCTTGCGTTCTCTTCATCCCGGTCCACGTATAACCAGAATCCATGACCCACGGGATCATAGATGTGGACATCGTTTGGGATATTGGCTTTTCTGAGCGCTGCCACGAACGCGTTCACTTGCTCTACTGAAGGACCACGATCTAGTGCACCAAAAGTGCCGTAAATCTCATGATCTAGATGCTTCAGTTGCTCGGGATCGGCTATAAGCCGACCATAAAAAATAGCAGTTCCTTCGTGATGCTCACCTCCCAGTGCGTAGCTCAGAGCTACGCCACCTCCATAACACCAACCAATCGTTGCTACCTTGTCATTGGTATCTTCTCGGTCGCGCAGATATGTTGCCGCGGCATCGAGGTTTGCGACTATCTGATCAGGATTTGCCAACGTCTCCCTGACCAACGCCATGTTTTCCCGAGGATTAGATCCTGTTCTGCCGCTATACAAATCAGCGGCTAGGGCGACATACCCTTCAGCTGCGAAGGAATCGGCGACCTGCCTAATCCGATCCACGACTCCATTCCACTCGTGAATCAGAATCACGGACCCGTGAGGGCCTTCCCCTGTAGGTTCGGCAAGATAGCCCTGAGCGTCTTCAAAATAGTTAAAGGACACACCACTGGGTTCATCCGCAAGCCCCAGTATGGAATCTGGAATTTCGCTTTCTTCGGCGTAAGTGCTCATAGAGAGCACTGCAAATATCGTTGCGATGACTTTCACGAAACCTCTTTGGTGGGAGAGATTGTTCATTGTTCGTTTCCTTATACTGGACCGACGTCTGTTTCTCCGGGTGTACCAAACTAAACTTGGAACTCGGCGGAGTGGCGAGAGCGATTCGCCTATACCCTCAATCCTCTGTCATTTTAGCTTGCTTCAAGCATCTACCACCTTATGAAAATCACTCTTTTAAGTCTTCTTGGACTCTTTGCGTTAAACGTTATGGCACTAGATCTAAACGAACAAACCGAACATAAATTTGCAGATAACGACGGCGTGAAGATTCACTACGTTGCTCATGGTCCAGAAGACGCTCCTCTAGTCGTCTTTATTCATGGTTTTCCAGATTTTTGGTATTCCTGGCGTTCTCAGATTGAAGCGCTCAGTGACACTTACCGGGTTGCTGCGTTGGACTTGAGAGGATATAACGAGTCGGATAAACCGGAGGGCGTGGAAAACTATCTCATGCCTCTGTTGGTATCGGACATTGCATCAGTGATCAAGTCAGAGGGCCGTGAAAACGCAGTAGTGGTGGGCCACGACTGGGGTGGTGCAATCGCTTGGAGTATTGCCATGACCCAACCTGAAATGGTCAGTCATCTTGTCATATTGAACTTACCCCATCCGCTAGGTCTAGCACGAGAGCTTCAGAACAATCCGCAACAACGACAAAACAGCCAATATGCGGTCAATTTTCAACAAGAAAACGCGGCGAGTAATTTGAACGCAGAAGGTTTGGCGTTCTGGGTTACCGATGAAGAAGCAAAACCGCATTATGTTGAGGCTTTTGAAAAATCTGACTTTGAAGCCATGTTGAATTACTACAAAGCCAACTACCCAAGATTTCAAGATTCAGAAACAGAAATGGCAGAGCCATTTGGCGCAGCTCCGACCAACGTAAAGTGTTCAGTACTGATGTTTCATGGCTTGGAAGACCAAGCACTGCTTCCCGGCGCGCTATCAGGTACATGGGAGTGGGTGGATTCAGATCTGACTATCGTGACTATTCCTGGAGCGAACCACTTTGTTCAACAGGATGCCCCCGAAATGATCAACACCACAATGAAGGATTGGTTAGATCGAAGGATGTAACGAGGAGTGGATTAGTCGCCGATCAATACTCCAGGGTTCATTAAACCCTGCGGATCAACTGAAGCCTTTGCACCCTTGAGCATGGAACCGAACAACTCGGGTCTCTGAGCCTCCCAAGCCGACTTGTGTAGACGGCCGACAGCATGGTGATGCGTGATCGTACCACCATTATCGATGATCACCTCATTTGCGGTGTTTTTGATCTCCTGCCATGCCTCCACTTCATGTCCAATGGGGACAATGCCTGAGAAGGTGTAGTAGGGTGCAGGTCCATCAGGATAAACATGCGTGAAACGGCAAGATAGCGACGAGCCATTGCCAAGCACTCGCTTTAGAGTGCCACCTACCTTTGTCCTGACCTGCCGGTCAAAGTGCTCCCAATTGTCCCATGTTGTGGCCGTTTCGAATGTATCTGACAGCAAACCCAGACCGAGTTGTGCGCCTGCATTTACGCCAATGAATGAGTTTCGCCATTGACCCACCGAGCCTTTACGTCCAGTAGCCTTGCCGGACCCGTCGCTGATCACGACATCTTCGTCATTGACTTGACCGCCTAGATCGCGCACCATTTCGACCATGGTGTTCATCTGATGGTTCTGAGGTACGTCAGCAGACTCAAATCCAATGATGAGAAGCGCTTGGTTTGTCTGTACTCCCGCTGCAAGAGTTGCCTCAGCCGGGTCCAGAATTCTCAGATTAGCAGGAAATAACTTTGTTTGAACCAGAGTGCGAACCGCTCTAGTTCCTTGGTACCAGTCGTCGAAGAAGACACTTGCGCTTGCTCTGTATTTTGGACGAACCTGCAATCGAAGCCACGCTTCAGTGATAATCCCTAACGTCCCTTCTGATCCTAGTACCAGTCTATCTGGACTGGGACCTGCACCGCTACCGGGCAACCTTCGAGATTCGAACCACCCGGAGGGCGTAATCATTCTCGTTGACTCAACAAAGTCGTCGATGTGGGTATGGTTGGTCGCATAGTGGCCACCCGAGCGCGTCGCAATCCAACCGCCCACCGTGGACCAGGGAAATGACTGCGGGTAGTGCCTTAGCGTCAGATCAAGTGGTTTAAGCTCGGCTTCGAGGTCCGGCCCAAGAATGCCAGCTTGGAACTTCGCCGCTCTAGATACCTCATCAACCTCCAATATTTGATTCAGTCGATCTGTGTCTACAGTAACAACTCGCTCTGCATCAGCTGGGGGATTGACACCCCAGACCACGCTAGTTCCACCTCCATAGGGAACTACCTTGATTCTGTCACGATTACACCATTCGAGCAATTCTTCGAGTTCTTGATCTGAAGATGGATGTGCAACTGCATCTGGAGGATAAGGGAATTCACCGCGAATAGCCTGAAGTAGCTCCAAGACATGACCACCGTGGGTGTGAACAACCCTGTCGAATTGGTCATCCATTACAAAAGACTGTAGACGGCTTGGAATCGAAATTCGAGAATCTCGAAGTTGAATGGACTCTATAGAAGGAATGACTGGCGGCTTAACTTCGCGACCGAGACGATTAGAAGCACTCTTCGCGGCTCGTTGGCGGACATCTTCGTTTGGTTCATCTTCTCGGAAACCCCATGTCCAGAAGCTTCTTTGTCGCTGTCTTGCTACCATTGATCGACTATTCTCGTAGTAATTGAGCTACACGAAGAAGGACATCAACACGAACCTGTGGTTTTCTCATTCTTCTGGAATGATGTTGGCTTCGATCTTGTGACCGTCCAAGTCACGTACAAAACAACCAAAATACCCAGGTCCGTATTCCGGTCTGAGTCCAGGCTCGCCGTCGCTTGTCCCCCCTGCTTCGATTGCCGCATCATAGAATGCCCGCACAGTGGCGCGGTCTCGTGCTAGAAAGGCGATGTGCGTTCCGTTTCCAGTAGATGCAGCTTGCTGATTCAGTGGACTATTCAGCCAAAATTCCGGAAAGTACTTGCCATAGGCTACAGCAAGACCAGGGATGACCAATTTTCGACCAGCACCGATCGTTGCCAACACTTTGTCATAGAACGCAGAAGCAGCTTCAAGTTGGTTCGTACCTATCGAAACGTGATTGATGATGGAGGGAATGTCGTCTACATTTGCCATGGCTACTCGCTTGTCTCCTCAATTAGTTTGTTTGTAGGTTCGATTGTTTCTGCAGGAATGTCGGTTTCTAAAGTATCGACTCTCGAGGAAGAACTATTTTCGTTTGCTGCCGAATCTTCTGCGTCTAAACGATAATCCTGTAATTCGTCCGAAACTTGGTCCTTGAAGCAATTCTGTATTTGTACGGATTCTTGTTTTGTGAGATTTGGGTCATTAGGGTCTTTGCGGTAGTCGAGCAACTCCTCAGAAAATCTGCCTACGAAGCACGTTCCAATTTTTTCCGCTATTTGCCCAGCCACTTCGGGGTCTTTAATCGTAGAGGGAATGTTCTCGTACTCGATCTCATAGCATGAGAACATGGTATTTTGCGCCAGTTCCCTGCATTTTGTCTCGCTCGCGTCGAAACATGTAGCCATTTGTGGATCTGTGCATGTAGATTCAGAGATTGGTTTCACGAGTGACTCAACAAACCACTCTTCTCGAGAGAGCTCCTGCACTTGAGCAACACAAGCTAGGGAGGTTAGCAGGATTGTAGTAGCGAAGACGCATTGGAGTAAGTGGTTCGACTTAGATTTCATTGTTTCTTCGTTGATCTGTACGGTATTAAAAAGGAGATTTCTTGCACATGAATGCGTAAGAGGATTGCGATAATTTCCGGCACTCTTTCGGTAGAAGGTCGCTACAACGAGCTCGCCTGCCGATGCGAGTAATTCAGTTTAGAGACGTACATGACTCGATTAGTGCTTGTAAGCAGGAAAAGTGAACTTGCAATGTGGCAAAGTCTCCATGTCCGAGACCTTCTGCAAAAGGAACATCCCAATCTTCAAATCGAAGTAGTTGGAGTAACCACAAAAGGCGATCGCAACCTTGAAAGCAGACTTGAAGCGATTGGCGGTAAAGGTGTTTTTATTACCGAGTTAGAGCAGATGCTCGGAGAGTTAAAGGCTGACATTGCAGTGCATAGTATGAAGGATGTGCCAGTCAGTGTCTCACCACAATTTTCCGTCTGCAGCGTCGGTGAACGGGAAGATCCCGCGGATTGTTTCGTTGGTAATCAGCGGTTAGAGGAATTACCCCTACAGTCAATTGTTGGAACCGCAAGCTTACGAAGAAAGGCGTTGTTGGCGCATTTGTTTAAACGCACAAACGTTGAGGTAGCTCGTGGGAATGTACAGACAAGATTGAAAAAACTTGACGATAAAGTGTTCGACGGATTAATACTTGCGAGTGCTGGATTGCACAGATTAGGCTTACAAGCTCGCATCCAAAATCGATTGGATCCTTCCAGATTTGTGCCTTCCGCGGGACAAGGTGTTCTGGCCGTTCAATATCGCAGTGATGATCGAAGTGCGCATGAGTTGGTTTCCAGCATTCAGTGTTCAGTGGTTGAAGACAGCGTCACGGTCGAACGATCGATTGTGGCAGGTCTAGGAGGAGATTGTTCCATGGCATTAGGGGTGAACTGCACCTTGTCTTCCGGGGTTTATCAGTTGTTTTGCGCTGTACTGAATAAACAAGGAACGCGAGCGATTTTTCTTAGAAAGTGCGATCAGAGCTCCACGCAACTTATTGAGACCAGTGTCGAAGAACTTCATAAGATGGGGGCAATGGACCTCCTCAATGAATAGAGGAGCTCTTTGGATTACCCGAACTGAACCGGGTGCATCCGCGCTTGCTATCCAGTTGGCTGAACAGGGCTATAACTGCATTACAGAGCCACTTCTCGAGATAGAGCCTATCGATTCCAAACCTCCCGCCACGAGCTACGATCTAGTGTTTTATCTCTCTGGCCATGCAGTTCAAAACGCGCAAAGTCGGCCTCAAGGGAACCTTGCAACCTTTGCAGTAGGGGACGCCACTGCTCGGAGATTGAAGGAATACGATTTAAGTGTTGAAGTCCCTTTGACACATTCCTCTGAAGGCTTACTTACACTGAGTCGTGAATACCGGGACGCGAAACATGCGTTGATTGTTTGCGGGACACCTACGAGAGATTTTTTGGCAAGAGGACTTCAAGATCGTGGTCTACATGTAGATACTTATAAGGTGTACCAACGCATCGTTAGGAAAATTAATGTCGGAGATTTGTATCAACGTAGCGAGGTCATCTTGATTGAGAGTTTGCAATGCTTACAAGCCATCGCCAGATCGTTACTTGGCACCAACACGACAAACACCGTACCCAAGGCAATCATTGTCCCATCAGAGAGAATCGCCGATGCGGCGAGAGATTTAAATCTCTTTCGAGTCACTCGGAGTCAGGGAGTCAAGTTAGAGCATATGCTAGAAGCACTCAACAGAGTAGAACTGTGTGACTGAAAACGACGCCCCAACTGAACTAACTTCCCCATCAAAAGCAAAAGCCGAAAAGGTACGCGTACGACGCGGAGTATTACCTTTTTTCAATCTGCTTCTCATATTCGCTTTGGCCGGTGGTGGAGGTTACGCATGGTGGATTTATCAGCCAGAATTCCTCACTACTTCCGACCTCGTACCAGTGAGTACTGAAGTACAAGAACTGAATAATCAGCTTGCAGGAATCGAACGTCTTGTGGACTCAATCTCCTCTGATTTACGTATCGAATTAGAAAGAAAAATCGCAACTCAGCATGAAGCCAACGCACAACAGATTGAAGGCAACCAGACTCAACTTGAAGGACTAAATTCGGAACTGAAGAGGATTGAACAATCGTTTTCACAGATTCAGGACAATGGCAACACGAACCAAAACCCTCTAGAACCCACTCAAGATCTCTACGAGTTGGTATACCTCATAACTTTGGCAAGGAACCAACTTAATCTTTGGGGAGATTCTGAAGGTGCACTGATCAGCTTGAAAGATTTGGATAACGAGCTTGCTACCCAAGATGATCCAGCTTTTGATGAGGTTCGAAAAGTAATACTTGAAAATATACAAGCAATCGAAAATCTTGCCACCTCGGATAGGACCGGAATTTTCATACGGCTTGCCGGTTTGTCTGAAGAGATCGAATTCTTAATTCTCACTGGAGTTAATCTAGATTTTCGAGTGGCCTCTAACGAAGAAAGCGCCGCACTCGGTAAACCCGAGGAAACCGAATCATCAGGATGGCGCTCTTATCTTGATCGACTATTCAACCTTGTTCAGATTAGAAACATTGAACATCCGAGTCCTACGCGCTTGCTCTCAGATGAAGAACAACGGCTCATCAGACTTCGACTCTCTCTGGGCGTACAACAAGCATCGTACGCTCTTCTGTATGCTGATCAGGAACTATTCACACGCACACTTGAAAACACACTTGAAATTGCAACTCAACACCTCGACGACCGAGAGGCGAGTACTCAGAGTTTTATTACAGGACTCAATGAAACCATGCAACATCAAGTTCAAGTTAGTCGACCCAATTTAGACACCACCGCTCGACTCTTGACGAGAGTCGTGGAAACTAAAGTCGAAGATGTCCTAAGTCAAAGAACCCGATTACCAGTTGGCTCTACCCCGACGACAAAAGATTCTGGCAATGATCAGCAGTAGGACGGATTGATGTTTCGTTGGTTGATAATCTCGGCTGTACTAACCGTACTTCTGGTCCTGCTGGGTCTGTGGATCGTTAAGGACCCAGGATATGTGCTTATAGCCTATGCCGGATTCACGATCGAAACGAGCATCTGGGTAGGTTTATTTCTGCTGTTTTTGGCATTTGTTTTCGCATACGTAGCAGTACGGTTGTGGGGAATGTGCCGTCGAGCTTTTAGGACCTTGAAACAGAGCAGAAATCAACGAAAAAAGGAGAATCTACTCAAGGAATCTGTGACTTCATTCTCAACAGAAGGTCAGAAAGGTCTCGTTCGTCACCAAGCCCAATTCGATAGACTCCCGGAGAAACGACGAGGAGATTTATTAAGTCACATCCAAGAAGCGGAAATTCACCAAGCAAATAATGAATTTAAGCTACGAGACGAGGTGCTAGAGGACGCGATAAGACGTTTTCCTCGAATGGAAGACGAAATAGTGATCAAGCAACTCGCGTTGGATTGCTCACGGGGATACTCCGAGCGGAGACTGGATAAATTAGAAGAGCTTATCAGTCGCCTACCGAAACACCCGGGAGTGCAATCTCTTTACTTCCAAGCCTGTTCTAAGTGGGGACTTTATAGTAACCTAAAGGATGTTATTCCCCAACTCAGGAAACGGGGAATCGTGAACTCCGAAGAGTTGGATCAAGCCGAGATTGAGATATACCGACAGGATGTTGATTCCGGAGCAGTATCCACGATTACGGAACTGAAGAAAAAACTGCCCAAAAGACTCCGCGATCATCAGGGAATCGTTATTCATTTCGTCCAACACTTACGGGCGTCAGGCGACCAGGCTCAAGCACTGCGAGTCTTGGAGCAGGAGATTGGACGTACTTGGAATAGGAGCTTTGTTGAACTGTATGGCATGTTTCATGTTGACATTGAGCGACAACTCCAAACGGCAAAAAAATGGTTGTCGAATCACTCAGATGACAGTGCACTTCTATTAACCTTGGCGCGACTCTCATCGCGCAACAACGAGCTAGAAGCAGCAAGAGAATACTATGAGATGTTGGTCAGAGTCAATCCTTCGCGAGATGTTCACATAGAACTTGCAGAGGTTTGCCTGCATCTAGGTCAGAAAGATCTCTATGAAAGCCACCATAAACGATCAGAGCAGCTGTTGTTGTCTGAAGCATTGAATTCATCTGTGATGGCCGCTGATTGATTCAGCCCGTCGATTGCCTGCGCGACGCAGGAATTCCGATTTAAACCAGCTTACCATGTTCCGTACTTAATATGCTTGTATGCAGATTTTGTAGATTATGAGTCTGTTGAAAAACGCGGATACTCACGAAAATTCCGAAATGGAATTCAGTATAAGAAATTGATATATAACGATTTGCGATCAACCATTCAACCGAGAATTACTTCAAAAGCGACTTTTTCAACAGTCTCTTATGTGCTTTGAATTGCCTGAGTAGGATGTTCCATGATTACTGATATGCCTGTAAAAACCACTTCTGGCTTGTTTGTCCTGATCGTCGTGATCTTGGCGATTCCGATCAACGTACTCTGCCTTGTTTTCTCTGGAATCTTCGGATTTGTTTTGGGAGTCATTATTTGTGCGCTAATGTTCCCGGTATTTGTCCTGTTGTTAGTCGGCTTGTTCCTGACCAACCCGAATGAAGCAAGAGTTCTGCAACTGTTTGGGAAGTACGTCGGTACGAACACGGATACTGGGTTACGATGGGCAAATCCTTTTTATTCAAAGCAGCGGATATCACTCCGAGTTAATAACTTCGAAACTGATCATTCCAAGGTCAATGACTCATCAGGGAATCCCATTGAAATTGCAGCGGTTGTCGTGTGGAAGGTTGTCGATGCGGCAGAAGCTGTATTTGAAGTGGATGACTACCACCATTTCATGCGCGTTCAGAGCGAATCTGCGATAAGAAATCTCGCGTCTCAGTACCGATATGACTCTCAAACCGAAGGTGAAATCTCCTTGCGTGGCGACATTGAGGTTATCGCAGAGCGACTAAAAGATGAAATTCAAGGTCGTCTTCACAAGGCTGGTCTTGAAGTACTAGAAGCTCGTATTACCCATCTAGCGTATGCACCAGAGATTGCATCTGCAATGCTACAACGTCAGCAAGCAGGCGCGATTGTTGAGGCACGATCATTGATAGTGGAAGGTGCGGTGTCCATGGTTCAGAGCGCCATTGATGAGTTGGAGAAGCGCGAAATCATCACGCTTGAAGGGCAACAGAAAGCAGCGATGGTGAGTAACCTGCTCGTTGTACTGTGTAGCGAGAGAGGTTCGCAACCGATAGTTAATGCTGGAAATTAGGCGGCGAAACTAAGCGGCGAGCTGAGAGACCTAGTCCCCGATAAGATCGGTTGACTACTGAAAGGTCACCTGATCGATCATGAGACACTCCTTTTAGAGTGTATCCGCGCTTTAGAAGCGCATGGCCGCGAAAAACTCTTCGTTGGTCTTGGTTTCTTTAAGACGGTTCAGCACCCATTCGAGGGCTTCGTCGTCATCCATTTCATCAATGATCTTCCGAAGGATCCAGACTTTCTGGCGTTCTTGATCATCCATGAGTAGCTCTTCGCGTCGCGTTCCGGACCTGCGAATGTTGATTGCTGGATAGATGCGCTTTTCAGCCATGCGCCGTTCAAGGTGCAGTTCCTGATTACCTGTACCCTTGAATTCTTCGTAAATCACTTCGTCCATACGAGAACCGGTCTCGACCAAGGCGGTAGCTACGATGGTAAGACTTCCACCTTCTTCGATGTTCCTAGCAGCACCAAAAAATCGTTTTGGACGCTCTAGAGCATGTGCATCGACACCACCGGTAAGCACTTTACCGCTTGATTTCACAGTGGTGTTATAGGCTCTAGCAAGCCGGGTAATAGAGTCAAGAAGGATTACCACGTTTTTCTTTAACTCGACCTGTCGTTTGGCCTTGGCGATAACCATCTCTGCGACTTGAACATGACGGGTAGGCGGCTCATCGAATGTGCTCGCAACGACTTCGCCTTGTACGAGCCTTTGCATCTCCGTCACTTCCTCAGGGCGTTCGTCAATTAGCAGAACGATTAAAGTGACTTCAGGATTATTCGCCGTAATCGCCTGTGCGATTGCCTGAAGCATCAGTGTCTTACCAGCCTTTGGCGGAGAGACGATCAAAGCACGTTGACCCATACCGATTGGTGCGATGAAGTCCACTAAGCGACCGGAAAGGTCTTCTGTGCTTCCATTGCCGCGTTCTAGTTTGTAGCGCTCGTTGGGAAATAGAGGCGTAAGGTTCTCATAAAGGAACGCACGGTTTCGTTTTTGCTGGGTGACCTCACTGAAGTTGATATTGTCAACTTTCATCAACGCGAAGTAGCGTTCACCGTTCCGTGGTTGTCTGACCTTACCGGAAATGCTATCACCCGTCCGTAAATTGAATCTACGGATTTGCGACTGAGACACGTATATATCGTCGGGACCTGCGAGGTAGCTCGAGAACGGTGAGCGAAGAAATCCAAATCCCTCTGGGAGTATTTCTAGTGTACCGTCCGCAAAGATTGGTTCCCCGCGTTTTGATTCCTTCCGCAATATGGAAGTTATCACCTCTTGGCGTGGAGCTCTACCGACGTTTTCAACGCCGACGTTCTCGGCCATTTGGATGAGCTCTTCAACCGGTATTTGTTTGAGTTCAGAGAGATTGATCACATTAGTGTCCTACAAAAGACAGCAACAGGGAGTAGGGAGGGTGATTGGCAATGCGGAGACCTCGAGGATGAGATCCGTGGTGTAACAATTGCTAGTTACTGCTAACAGTAATCTTAGCAAAGTAAGAATTGAAGTTTCTTGTACCAATTTTACTTGATGAGAACTAGAGTGTCCTAGTGCTGTGAGTAAGAGTCCACATACTGTTTTTTAGTTCGTAGGTTGTTCGCAGCTTCTTCGTAAAACGCTACATCTTTTAAAATGTAACTACCCAAATCCCAATCAGTAGTTAACCTTATGAGTAAATCATGTCGATCACGAGACTTCGCAATGAGAATTACCCTTGGAGGAATCGTTTCCACATTAATCCTATGCTGTGCTACTTACGTTTCTGCTTCAGAAGATGCAACAGAACGAGTCATTTCCGATGAGATCGTGACGGTCGAGCAAGAAAGGCAGACCGAGCGAGCCAAAGAGATATTGGATGCCTATACCGCCAATGCCAAAGGCGGGTCCTTATATCGAAAGAAACAATATGATGAGGCGTTTCCGCATCTGAAATTCGCTGCAGAGAGAGGCTTCAAGGATTCTCAAGCAAGGCTTGGCAACATCTACGAAAAAGGACATGGTAAAACAGAGATTGACAAGACGGCAGCGGTAGGTTGGCTAGGAGTCGCTGCTTCTAAACCTGCAAAGGTGGAGCATGTGAACTATTGGAATAACTTCATTAAACCTCTGTCAACTGAGCAACTTGCTCTAGTGAATAAAGTACGTGACCTGTATGTCAAGAACTATGGTGCGGAAGCCACGGGAATGGTATGCGCAGAGGCATTTACGGCTGGTTCACACATCAAGCGTATGAGTTGCAGATTTGAGGAAGAAGACTTGCTTCGAGATCAAGGCTTACTCGGTGACGACATTGCCGGGCTTGATTCATATAACCAGATCAACGGAATAGGCAACTCTGGCGCCGGATTTGGTGGCGGAGGTGGAGCTTCCGGAGGTGGTGGCGGCGGTGGTGGTGCTGGCGGCGGAGGCGGCGGAGGCGGCGGTGGAGGTGGATAACCTCGTCATCAAGAAATTCCTAGGTAAGCCAACATTTAGATGTCACGTTAAACCGTAAGCACACTGAGATGTGTTTACGGTTTGTTTCGAGTCGGTTTCACTACCCGATTCCAAAGTCTGAATAACCAGCATGTCTCACCATCGACAACAGTTGCGATGTATTGCACATATCGCTATTCTCGTTGTCGTAACCACACTGCTTGCTAGCTGCGAGTCCCAAGAAACGCTCTCAGCTCCTCCTCCTTGGTTTGAAAATACCGCTTCCACAAGTGGTATCAGCTTTCAATTTGTATCTGGTTATGGAGAGCGTCCTCTTCTACCAGAAATAGTCGGCGGTGGTGTAGCCATTGCTGATTTCAATGGAGATTCAAGCCTTGATCTGTATTTTGTGCAGGCCGGTTTTAATCTCGATATCGGCAGATTGAATACAACAGAGCCGATACCACCTAATGAACTGTACTTTAACGAAGGTAATCTGAAATTCACCAAGGCAGAGCAGATTGGTGATGCGGTGGATCGAAGTTACGGTATGGGAGCGTATGCCGGGGACTATGACAACGACGGCGATCTGGATCTCTATCTAACCAATGTTGGTCCCAATAAGCTACTGTCTAATGATGGCAACGGTGTATTCCATGATGTCACTGAACAGGCAAAGGTAGGAGACTCAAGTTGGAGTACTGCTGCCTCCTTCGTTGACTTCAACACAGATGGACACCTAGATATCTATGTCAGTAATTACATAGATTGGTCGCCAGAGTCTGAGTTGGCGTGTTCTTCCAAGGGGCAGCTCACCTACTGTCTGCCCACCAGCTATCAAAGTGAGGCACAGGATCGCCTTTATCAAAACAATGGCGATGGAACATTCAATGACATAACTCTTGAAGCCGGATTAACCACAGATTTCGGACCGGGTCTTGGGATAGTAACGGCCGATTTCGATCTGTCTGGCACGATCGATGTGTTCGTTGCGAATGACACAATGGTCAATCAACTCTGGTTACAGCAATCAAGTTTCAAATTCCTAAATCAAGCAACTTCATGGGGTTCCGCGGTAGACGACCACGGATTCCCCAAGGCTGGGATGGGTATTGATACGGCTGACATTGATCACGATGGTGATTTCGATGTTGTAGTCGTCAATTTTGAAGGCCAAACGGACTCATTTCACCAAAACGAAGGTACCTATTACTTAGATGTTACTAGCAGGTTTGGCCTAGGTGTTGGTAGTCGACGCTATACTCGATTTGGAGTCGTGTTAGCTGATTTTGACAATGACGGATTCGTGGACATGTACCAAGCGAATGGCAAAGTGGACGGAGTAGCTGCGTCTCCCGATGATCCATTTAAAGAACCCAACACGCTCTTCCAGGGGCTCGATCAGGATGGCAGATTTCGATTTAGCATGGTTCCTCCTCCAGGAGGAGTCAGCGAACCACTCATTCACACCAGTAGGGGTACTGCGGTAGCGGATTTAGATAACGACGGGGGCTTAGATCTTGTCGTGGTAAATAGAGACAACAATGTCTATTTACTTAAGAATGTGGTCGCGAATAGGAACCATTGGATTCGGGTTCGACCCGTCTTAAAAGGCAATCAACCGGCCATTGGTGCGGTAGTGAAAACAACTCTGGCAGACAAAATGCTCACAGGTGTGGCGAAGACATCTGGAAGTTATTTAGCATCGAATGATCCGTCGGTACATTTCGGACTAGGGAAAGTACTGGATATCGAGAGTGTCGTGGTGCACTGGCTGGACGGATTGAAAGAGAACTTCGGATCTTTTGAAGTGAACCAGGAAATTGTGTTAGTCCGTGGTCAAGGTACATCTATTGAAGAGACCAACTAGATTCTCAAATGTGAGTTTGAAAGCTGATCGAGTAGCTACACGGGTTTGCGAATCACGACACACGAAGAATCGATTTATCTCGCTTGTACTGAGTGTGTTGTGTCTACTTTCCAACGAGTGCTGGAGCGAACCCCATCTTCGAGAAGTAGCTAAAGAGAGTGGAGTTGAATTTACTCATTTAAGTGGTAGGGAAGGTGAACTATGGACAGTTGAAATCACAGGAGCTGGAGTGGGTGTCTTGGATTACGACAATGACGGCAAGCTGGACATCTACGCCATACAAGGAGGACCGTTGCGGGATCGCAGTGGATTATTACCTAGTGACAGAATCTACAGAAACACCAGCGTTGAAGGTGAACTTAAATTTGAGGATTTGACTGAAGCCACCGGAATCGCTTCAATTGCCACTCAATATGGAATGGGAATCGCAACTGGGGATATAGATAGCGATGGCGATGTGGATGTATTTCTGGCCAATTTTGGTAAGAATCAGCTCTTGGAAAATGTAGATGGCGTGTTTGTGGATATTTCCGACGAGTCTGATTTTGGAGAAGAGACTTGGTCGATTTCCGCAAGCTTTGGTGACTACAACGATGATGGACTCTTGGATCTTTATGTCGCGAACTACCTCAATTTTCCGGAGTTCGATTCCTATAGACCTTGTCGGCGTCTATCTACACGACTGTCCTATTGCGCGCCAAGCAATTTTTCTCCAGTGGAAGATCGCTTGTACCTAAACAACGGGGATGGCAAATTTATTGATTACACGGAGCAGTCAGGGATTTCGTCGGTAGCCAAGCCGGGCATGGGCGTTGTATCGGTAGACCTTAACAACGACGGATTGTTGGATATCTACGTCGCGAACGATATGGGCGAAAATTTTTTGTGGATCAATCAAGGAGAAGGTGTATTTAAGGAAAACGGCTTGATGGAAGGGGTTGCCGTCAATGGCGACGGTCGACGCGAGGCCAGTATGGGTATTGCAGTGGGTGACTACGATCTAGATGACGATTTCGATCTCTATGTAACGCACGATATCAAGGAGAGTAACACGCTTTACCGCAACCAAGACGAGCTAGGTTTCGAGGATCGAACTTCGCTTTCCGGTCTGTCGACACCGAGTTTACCGAATACTGGTTTTGGTGCCGAATGGTTTGATGTAGAGTCAGATGGCGACTTAGATTTACTCGTGGCTAATGGTTCTGTATCGATGATTGAAAGTCAGATTGCTGACGGAATTGCGGTGCCGCTCAGACAATCCAATCAATTAATGGTCAACTCAGGAGATGGAGATTTCCTAGAAGTGGATGGCGGAACTGCGTTCAAGAACCACCAGGTAAGTAGAGGTTTAGCCCTTGGTGATTTGGATAACGATGGCGATTCAGATGCGGTGATCAATAACAACGATGGTCGACTAACAATATATTTGAATGAGTCCACTTTGAACGACACCCAACGAGGCATGTGGTTAGGCGTTGAACTGGTAGACCACAAAACTAGGAACGTGAACAACGCAATGGTTCGTCTAATCCAAGAGTCAGTTCAGTTAAGGCGAGTTCATACGGATGGCAGCTATGGTTCTGCCAAAGATCCACGTGTGTTATTCGGATTAGGCACGAACCAATCTGCTCAGACCGTTGAAGTGACTTGGCTCGACGGAGCTAAGGAACGCTTTGAAAAGTTAATTCCAAATCAATACCATCAATTGGTACGAACAGTCGATTGATCCTTTGAAGGTTTTTCAGCCCCTCTTCGGTTTCGCCTTAATCGGCATTACCTGTTGGTCTTTAAGTGCCGCTTCCTTGATGGTCGATACCACGGGCATTCAGGAACCATTACTTTCAGTCATAGAAGATGCAGTCCACTCTATCAACGAGTCAGTAGACGAACAATCTTCAGTATCACAGTCCGAGGAAGTTGGTCAACTCGGTAAGGTACTGCAAGCACACGGCATTTATGGATCTGCAGTTGAAGTGTTCACACATGCTTACGAACTTGACGAACGACTTGAATGGCTCTACTTCAGAGCTATTTCTCTGAATGAACTGGGCTTAATTCGGGAGGCACTAGCTGACTACGCGCTAATCCTTGAGTCAGCCTCTGAAGATCCCTTGATGTGGTTTCGTTATGGCGAAGCACTGCACCTTAATGGGCAAGTTTCCTCTGCAAGAATTGCCTTTGAAAAGGTGTTGGAGCTTGAAGCTGACCATGCCGCTGCCAAGGTGCGACTGGCAGACACATTCCTTGCTGAAAGTGAGCTTGATAAAGCACTCAAATTGCTCTTAGAGGCCTGGGAACTAGATTCGACCGCGGGCCAGGTTGCTTTTCGAATCAGTCGGATTTATAAACAACTGGGAAAATCAGAGCAGGCTACGGTTTGGCTCGAGAGGCGTAATGAACGAGCTCCTTTGATTGATGATCGCTTCTTACAAGAAGTAGCTCAATACAGCTTGAATCCTGCTTTTTTCAGGAGTATAGGGCAAAAAGCTTGGGAACGTGGTGAGCATCAGGATGCCATCGGTGCCTACAGACTAGCCATCGATATGGGGGCTAGAGATGAAACGACGATTCTTGACTTCGCAAATATGCTGCTGTTCAGTGGTGCGACGGAGGAATTGCAATCAATCATCGAGACGGCTGTTCAAGAATTTCCAGAATCACCTCGAGGTTGGTTCATTTTTGCACAAGCGATCGCGGATTCGGACCCAACTCTTGGATTGACTTATTCGCAAAAGTCACTCGACCTTGAGTACCAATCTCAAGTTCATATCTGGCAAGCGAATCTATTAATGAAATCTCGACGATTTGAGCAGGCAGCGGAGGAATTCCTGAAACTACGAGCAAGTATGTCTGAAAACCCATACTTGGCATATTGGGCCGCTCTTGCCCAAGTACGGAAGGGTGACTGTGAAGCAGGTCTGGTAGTCTTGAAAGATGCTCTGGAACTCGCACCCCAATGGGGACAGGCGCATATCGTCAATACCAGACTCGAAGCCTTATGTGGCAACGCTGAATT
>MPMU01000183.1 GCA_002238665.1 Gammaproteobacteria bacterium bin55 | reverse complement strand
TGTCTTCCTGCCCACTTCGGCACCGAAGCAACTTTACTTGGCGGTGTTGCCATTCGGGGGTAACGAAGAGATACCTCGTCACTTGAAAATCGGTCTTCCGGCTGATATTCGTAACGAACTGAGCTTGAGCCGCGACGTTAAGGTGATTGATTTCCAATCTTCAGTGGATGTTTTTGATGTAAAGAGAGATTTCAAAGGTGTCACAGAGGAGCTTGGTGCAAGCCATTTCGTCGATGGGACGTTTTCGGCTACTCAAGATAATGGTTCTCTTGATGTGCAGATGAGACTTGTGAACATGACTCAGTCCGCATGGAAGGAAGTTTGGACTGTTGAAATTCGAGTACAACCAAACGAATGGGAGTCATTTCGCACGGAAATGGCGTCGACGATTCGCGAAGAGCTTTACGACCTAAATACGCTTAGGTCCTTTACCGTTGGTGAATATCCCGATGATTATCAAGTCTATCTGAAAGCACTGACTGCTTTTCATGATCGAAACGACACACTTGCGCTCGAACTTCTGAATCAAATTCCGGCTAATGCGCGTTTGGTATCGTCAAGTCAGCTACTTGCACAGCTGAATCAAAGAGGCGATGGGTACTTGTATGACTCGAGAGAAATGTTTGAACCGACTGAGGCCGGACCACTGCTTGATGAACTATGGAGTGAATTAAGACAACACAAGAATCTGGAAATCTTCAAAGACGATTTGGAAGGATTGGTATCGGACTTTCCCAATAGTGTGGCGTTATCCACACTAGCTGATCTCTACACCCATGCAGGTTGGTATCGGGAAGCAAAAGAGTTGCTATTTCACTGGGCTTTGTTGCGTCCTCGCTCGCTAAATGTTGGTATTCGGTTAGCGAATGTTGATTACCTACATGGAGACATCCCAGGAGCTTACAGGTCAATTGACATCGCTGAGAACAGGTCAGCGAATTCTGCTGAAGCAGAGCATTGGAAAGACTTACTAGCACTTAACACTGAGTCGAACAGCATCCTCAGTCATG
>MPMU01000046.1 GCA_002238665.1 Gammaproteobacteria bacterium bin55 | reverse complement strand
TCCGTGATGCCTACATCAGGAATCTCAGTATCGTCCGTATCGTCTACAAAGTCATAACCTCTCAATTCCGCCGCTCGCTCGCTAGCTAAGTATGCTAGACCGAAAGTCAGCACGAAGAACACGACCGCCAAGATCGTGGTCATTTTTACAAGAAAGGATGAGCCACCTGTAGGACCAAACAATGTATTAGCACTGCCACTCCCAAACGCCGCACCTACATCCGCACCTTTACTCTGTTGGATTAGGATCAAAAATCCCAGCGCCACCGCATCCAAGATGAGAAAAATTATCAGGATGGTCTCAATCATAATGCGTCTCCGATCCGTGCTTGTTCCACGATGTCCCCGAAGGAATCAATATCCAACGACGCACCCCCTACCAAGAATCCGTCTATATCTGGTTGCGAGATCAATTCACCAGCATTGCGAGAGTTCACGCTTCCCCCGTACAGTAAACGGATTGCCTTACTGGCTGGTTCGTTCCAATTTTTAATCATTACTCGTATTCTGTTATGCATTTCCTGGGCTTGTTCTGGAGTCGCGGCGATACCGCTACCAATCGCCCAGACTGGTTCATAAGCAACTGTGACGTGCTGCCACACGGCGGTAGAACAGTGGGAATTAACCGCCTCAAGTTGCTCTTCCACGACTTCCTCAGCCTGTCCTTCGTCTCGATCATCCAGCTGCTCACCCACACAAATGATAGGTGTAAGCTCTGCATCCAATGCTTGCGCCGTTTTGTGCGCAACACCTTGGGACGATTCCATGAAGTGAATCCTTCTCTCCGAGTGGCCTACGATCGCAGTGGTCGCACCCACGTCTCTTGCTAACTCCGCAGAATTCTCGCCAGTGAACGCGCCGGTCGGTTCCGTATAGATGTTCTGAACACCTACGCGGACATTTGCAGCAGACTCTTTAAACATTTTGGCTAACGTACTTACATGTACAGCTGAAGGAAATACCCAGCAGTCAATTTGAGGGGCGTTGGACAATTTCTCGGCATACTGTTTGCACAAACCGATGGAACCGTTCAGTTTCCAGTTTGCTGCCACTAGTGGCCTGCGACCCATTCCAAATCCTCATTCGACGGGAGGGCGGAAGCGAATTTTAGACACCGCTACTCCAAACCTGTTCTATTAGGTACTCGCTTTTACCAATGACCTTCTGATAGACTCAACATATGCCTTGACTTTATTGAGCTGCACACCCTCTACCATAATTCGTACCACTGGCTCAGTTCCAGAAGGTCGAACGACAACCTGAGATACATCGTCACGTGAACGAATTTTCTCAATGATTGCCTGTACACTCGGGTCTTCCAGAGCCGAGGATGTGTCGTCTATGACCACAGAGTCGTGTACTTGATCAAATAGAACGAATTCTCCTAGCAATTCGTTTAAAGCACGCTTCGTTCTGCAAATAGTGGCCAATACCTGAATTGCCGTGAACAATCCATCTCCAGCCGGGGATAGACGTGAGTTGATCACGTGACCTGATGTCTCACCACCTAGATGCCAACCTCTCGCTTCCATTTCTTCCATGACGTTTCGATCGCCAACTGCTGTGCGCGAGAACGAAATTCCTTGTTCCTGTAACACTTGATTCAGAGCACCGTTAGTCATGACTGTACCTACAACGCCTGGAACATCTTCACCGCGTTCTTTCGCGTCTTTCGCCAGGAGGTAGAGAATTTGATCACCATTCACCGTATTACCCAGATGATCTACCATGATGAGTCGGTCGCCGTCCCCATCAAAAGCAATACCAAGATCTGCGTTTCTCATTAGTACTTGATCTCGAATGAAACGCGGAGACGTAGAACCACATCCATCATTAATCTGATTGCTCTTATCGAATTGACCCACTGGGATCACGTGAAAACCCATGGCTGACAAGAGTGCTGGTGCAGTTTCAGACCATGCACCGTTTGCACAATCGACAACGATTGTTAATTCGTAATTGACCTCGATCTCTCTAAGTACTTTGGCACAGGCCATTCTGTACTTTTCGAATAGTCCTGAGTCGATTTCTTTCATCGAACCCACAACAAGATTTTGTTGAGATGAGCGATCATTTGCACCTAAATGGCGCTCTACGCGTTCTTCCCAGATTACTGGAAACTTCCGACCTTCTGCGTTGAAAAACTTGAATCCGTTGTCAGAGGACGGATTGTGAGAAGCTGTGACCATGAGTCCCAGGTCATAAGATGAATTTGCTACCGAGTAAGCCAACAGAGGAGACGGAACCACGCCTAATGCCATCACATCAATGCCACGAAGTGAGAATGCATCTACGAAACTTGACACCAGCTTCTCTCGGCTTGGTCTGGTATCGCTACCTAGTAGCACTCGTCTCGGCCTCAGGCCTAACTCTGAGGAAGTTGTGATTACCGCATGTATCAGCTCATCACAGAAAGCTTCGGTGATGGGATGCTCACCGTAAACACCGCGTACCCCATCAGTACCAAATAGGGGCAAAAGGATGCCTCTAATCGGTGCGATTCTGGCGCTAGACCTTGATCAGCTATCCTCAGCTGGGCGAGGAAATGGGCCACTACCAGGATTTTTCTTCGGATCCGTCACAGGATCTTTCGGATCAGAAGGGCTAGGATCTGGACTGACTTCCGGCGCACGTGGTTTTCCACCTGCCATGATGTCGCCAACTTGCTCTGGTGTGAGCGTCTCATATTCCACAAGCGCGTCAGCCATCACATGCAATTTATCCTCATGTTCCTTGAGAATTTCAGTTGCCTTTGAATAGTTCCGATCAATAATGCTCCGAACTTCCTTATCAATTTTCTCATGAGTTTCAGGCGACAACGTCTTGGCTTGAGATCCTGCGGACATGCCTAAAAACACTTCACCATCGCCCTCATCGTACTGCAGTGGACCAAGTGACTCTGAGAACCCCCATTGAGTGACCATTTTGCGAGCAAGTTCAGTCGCGCGCTCAATGTCATTGGAAGCACCAGTCGTCACTCCTTCCATGCCGTGAATCATTTCTTCAGCTACGCGTCCACCAAAGAGTGAACAGATTTGAGATTCGACCGCGCGTCGACTCAAGGAATATCGATCCTCGGAAGGTAAGAAAGTCGTGACTCCGAGCGCTCTTCCTCTGGGAACTACCGTGATCTTATAGAGCATGTCATGATCTGGCAGGGAGTAGCCCACAATAGCATGACCAGCTTCGTGGTAAGCCGTGTTCTTCTTCTCCTTATCGGACATAACCATAGATTTGCGCTCTGCGCCCATCATGATTTTGTCTTTAGCTAACTCAAAATGGGTCATCTTGACCACACGTTGACTTGATCTTGCCGCAAATAGCGCAGCTTCGTTGACAATGTTTTCTAGGTCAGCACCGGAAAATCCAGGCGTGCCTCGAGCAAGAAGACTTGGATCTACGTCTTCACCTAGCGGAACTCGACGCATATGTACTTTCAAAATCTGTTCTCGACCACGAATATCCGGAAGGGGAACCACCACTTGGCGGTCAAATCTACCGGGTCTCGTGAGTGCAGGATCAAGTACATCCGGTCTGTTAGTAGCCGCAATCACGATGACTCCCACACTTCCTTCGAAACCGTCCATTTCTACCAACAACTGGTTGAGAGTTTGCTCGCGTTCGTCATGACCATTACCTAGACCCGCACCGCGGTGTCTACCAACCGCATCAATTTCATCAATGAAGATGATGCATGGAGCATTCTTTTTCGCTTCCTCAAACATGTCCCGTACACGGGATGCGCCTACGCCGACAAACATTTCGACGAAATCAGAACCAGAAATGGAGAAGAAAGGCACTTTCGCCTCTCCAGCAATCGCTTTTGCCAGCAGAGTCTTTCCGGTACCTGGGGATCCCACCAATAATGTACCGCGTGGAATACGCCCACCTAGTTTCTGAAACTTCTGCGGATCGACGAGAAACTCAACGAGCTCCTGAACTTCTTCTTTGGCTTCGTCTACGCCAGCGACATCTTCAAAGGTGATCTTGATCGCATCTTCGGACAATAGCTTTGCCTTACTTTTTCCAAAAGCAAGCGGACCGCCTCGTCCACTCATGCCTTGCATCTGGCGAGCCATCAGCGCAAAGAACGCAATAATGAAGATCATCGGTAACAAGCTAATCAGTACCTGCAACCAAATGCCACCTGAAGAGGGTTCGGTAAACGCTACATCAACGTTCTTGGCCAACAAATCGTCTAAAAGTTTGTTATCTGGGATGGATGGCTTGATGGTTGTGAATTTCGTGCCATCCTTGCGTAAACCAGTGATGGTGTCACCTTCAAACGTAACCTGGCTTAATCGATCACGATCTACCTCACTAATAAACTCGGTATAACTCGCCTTATTCGGGTCGTCTGACCTCGTGAAATTGGTGAATAGTGTGAGTAATACCAGTGCTACGACTAACCATAACAACAGGTTCTTGGCCATGTTACTCAAAATGAGTTTCTCTTCAGTTTTGCTTTTCTAATTTAAGGGATAGACACCACATATAGTTAGATGGGGTCTATTGTCAAAAATTCAATGGAATATCAAGCTTAACCGCTTTTCGATATTCGTTGTACTAACCAGTTGGTCCCGTGTATTGCCCTTATCCACAAATCCTCACGGGACTTCAAGATTATATGTTCAGGAGTATAGGAGTTCAAGTTTCTGTTCTCATACTCATAGATTCACCGGACGGCGTGATGGTTGCAGAATCTCCGAGTTTGCCTGGTTTCGTCTCGAACTAACCCGATCACCACACCTAATTGTGACAAGCAAACTCCCCTACGGGAGTTGCTTCTAGTGTTTATTCGGTGCAATAAAAGTAGATTCAACCGAGCGCGTAGCCGCTCGCCCTAACCCAGTAATTCAATCTTCTTAATCTGGTAGGAGTGCGACCCATTCGGTGTCTGCAACTCGATCATGTGTTCCAATTCCTGTCCGATCAGAGCACGTGCAATCGGAGAAGAAATGGCGATCTTATTCAACGATAAATCTGCTTCGTCATCACCTACCAACTGGTACATGACATCCTCATTGTTATCACAATCTAATAATGTCACAGTACTACCAAAGATGACACGCCCTTGATTTGGCAAGCGTTTCACGTCAATAATCTGTGCGTCGGATAACTTACTTTCGATCTGACGAATGCGAGCCTCTACCAGTCCCTGCTGATCTTTGGCTGCGTGATAGTCCGCATTCTCCCGGAGATCGCCTTGTTTGATTGCCTCGCCAATCACTTGAGAAAGCTCTACTCTCTCCTCATGGAGCCTGTTAAGTTCAGCACGGAGTTGCTGCTGTCCTACTGGCGTCATTGGTGTTGCCACAATTCAACCTCTTTGTGAAGTTCCTGCAAACGACGAACCGTTCTCGGTTCACCAAAACTGATTGCTTGACACATAGCTTTGCCAGCATCCAGCGTTGTCGTATAACTAATCTTATTCCTTAATGCTAGTTTTCGTATTTCCGCGGAATCGAGTATTGATTGCTTTCCTTCGGTAGTGTTGATAATCAACACCACATCTCGATTCAGGATTAAATCGGTCACATCTGGGCGACCTTCAGTCACCTTATTGACCACCTCAACAGGTAAACCTGCATCGCGGAGTACTGATGCAGTACCCCGGGTCGCTACGAGCTGAAAGCCCAGTTCATCAAGTAGCTTGCCAATCTCTGAAACAAAAGGTCGGTCCGATTCCTTGACACTGACAAACGCCAATCCCTCAGTAGGCAAGATGTCGCCGCCAGCAAGCGTGGCTTTTGCAAATGCCTCTACAAAGGTCTCGCCAACGCCCATAACCTCACCGGTAGATTTCATCTCTGGTCCCAAAATCGGATCTACTCCAGGGAACTTGATGAAAGGGAACACGGATTCTTTAACAGACGTGTGTTTGGGGATGACTTCCTTAGTAATTCCTTGCTGTGTGAGTGTCTTTCCAATCATGCATCGAGCTGCGACCTGCGCGATGGAGGTACCAATACACTTGGAAACGAACGGAACTGTTCGAGACGCCCGAGGATTGACTTCCAACACGTAGATTTTTTCCTGTTGAACGGCTAATTGCACATTCATTAACCCGATCACTTTTAATTCCAGAGCGAGTGCTTTGACCTGCTCTCTGATCTCATCTTGAATGGTGTCAGCTAGGTCGTAAGGAGGTAATGAACATGCGGAATCCCCAGAATGCACGCCAGCCTGCTCAATGTGTTGCATGATAGCGCCAATAAGTACATTCTCTCCGTCCGAAACGACATCCACATCGACTTCGATCGCCCGGTCAAGAAACTGATCTAGTAACACCGGCGATTGATTCGATTCTGAGAGCGCTGTCGCCAAGTAAGTACGAAGCTCACGTTCGTTGTAAACGATTTCCATCGCTCTTCCACCCAATACATAGGATGGTCTTAACACCAGCGGGTATCCAATTTTTTCGGCTTCAACCACACCCTCATCAATTGAACTCACGGTCTGGTTACGAGGTTGGCGCAACCCTAATTTGACTATGGTCTGTTGAAATAACTCTCGGTCTTCAGCGCGATTGATCGCCTCTGAACTGGTGCCGATGATTCTCACGCCGTGCGCCGCAAGTTGCTCAACCAGTTTGAGCGGAGTCTGTCCGCCAAACTGAACGATGACCCCATCGGGTTGCTCGATGTCAACGATGGCCAGTACATCTTCTAATGTAATGGGTTCAAAATACAGTCGATCGGAAGTATCGTAGTCAGTGGATACCGTTTCCGGATTGCAGTTGACCATGATAGTTTCGTAACCATCTTCCTGCATAGCCAGGGCTGCGTGCACGCAACAATAGTCGAATTCGATCCCCTGTCCGATTCGGTTCGGGCCGCCGCCCAATACCATGATTTTCTTTCGGTCTGTCGGCAGAGACTCACATTCTTCCTCGTAAGTCGAGTACATATATGCGGTTTGGGACGGAAATTCTCCCGCACAGGTGTCTACTCGCTTGAATACTGGAGTTAAACCCTCTGCCAGTCTCCGTTCACGAATAGTAGATTCCGGTGCGTCAATCAGCTTACTGATCCTTGCATCAGAAAAGCCGTCACGCTTCAGTTCGCGTAATTCCTCGGTCGAAAGGGACTCAAAGGTTCTACCGGCTAGTGCTTGTTCAGTCTGCACCAGTTCTTGAATCTGAGACAAAAACCATGGATCGATTTGTGAATCTTGATAGACCTCATCCAGGGACATACCATGTCGAAAAGCATCTGCAATGTACTGAATTCGTTTCGACCCCGGCTGAATGAGATTGGAAGTCAGACGCATCTGATCTTCTCGATCTTCTACGGAGATGATTGGATCCATCCCGGTAAGTCCCGTCTCCAGCGAACGGAGGCCTTTTTGAAATGACTCTTTAAACGTCCGACCGATCGACATGACCTCACCGACCGACTTCATCTGAGTAGTCAGTTTGTCCTCAGCTTGCCCAAATTTCTCGAACGTAAAACGAGGGAATTTCGTAACCACATAATCGATCGCAGGTTCAAACGAAGCTGGAGTCACCCGCGTCATTTCATTGCTAAGTTCATCCAGTGTGTACCCGACCGCAAGCTTTGCAGCGATTTTTGCGATAGGAAAACCGGTTGCTTTTGACGCCAGTGCAGAAGATCGCGATACCCGCGGATTCATCTCCACAACAATGAGACGATCTGAATTTGGATCCTTTGCGAATTGCACATTGGACCCGCCTGTCTCTACACCAATCTCTCGAAGTACAGCTATCGATGCATCGCGCATCTGTTGGTACTCCTTATCCGTCAATGTCTGCGCCGGCGCAACCGTAATGGAGTCACCAGTGTGTACACCCATCGCATCTACATTTTCAATTGAGCAGACGATGATGCAATTGTCGTTCTTGTCGCGAACGACTTCCATCTCAAACTCTTTCCATCCGAGCAGAGATTCATCTATAAGAAGCTCGTTGGTTGGCGATTCGTCTAACCCGTGGCGACAAATCTCCTTGTACTCGTCCATGTTGTAAGCGATACCACCGCCGGTTCCACCTAACGTAAAGGAAGGTCGAACAATGCAAGGGAAGCCTATTTTTCGTTTCTCTAATACTTCGATAGCTTGTTCTAGCGTATGTGCAATACCGGAATTGGCTGTTTCCAAACCGATTTTTTGCATCGCTCTATCGAATAGCTCGCGGTCTTCGGCTTTATCAATAGCCTCTCGACTTGCGCCTATTAACTCGACCGAGTACTTCTGCAAGACACCGTGTTTGCCCAGATCCAATGCACAGTTCAGCGCGGTCTGACCACCCATCGTAGGCAATAGCGCGTCTGGCTGTTCACGTTCGATGATGCTAGCGACTGTCTTCCACTCCACTGGCTCGATATACGTCGCATCCGCCAATTTCGGATCTGTCATGATCGTAGCCGGATTTGAGTTCACGAGAATGACTCGGAAGCCGTCCTGTCTCAGGGCTTTACAAGCCTGGGCACCTGAATAGTCAAATTCACATGCCTGACCGATGACAATGGGTCCTGCACCAAGAATCAAAATTGACTGTATATCGCTTCTTCTAGGCATCGGTCTTCGATTGGTTCATTAGGTCAATAAAGTGGTCGAACAGTGGTCGGCAATCCTGAGGTCCAGGACTTGCTTCTGGATGACCTTGAAAACCGAACGCGGGACCTTCGGTGTGATGGATACCTTGAACAGATTGGTCGAATAGTGAGATATGCGTCAGTCTTAGGTGATCAGGTAACGAGTCGCCATCCACGGCAAACCCATGATTTTGGCTAGTGATAAGTACTCGTCCTGAATCCATTTCCTTGACTGGGTGATTCGCACCATGGTGTCCAAATGGCATCTTGATTGTCTTGGCACCACTCGCCAAAGCCAGTATCTGATGACCTAGACAAATTCCGAACAGAGGAACTTTTTTATCTAAAAAAATCCTGCAAGCTTGAATGGCATACTCACAGGGTTCTGGATCACCTGGGCCGTTCGAGTAGAAAATACCATCGGGTTTCAGCGCAAGGGCATCCTCGGCAGATGTTTGCGCTGGTACCACAATCACCTCGCAGCCTCGATCAGTCAGACATCGCAGAATGTTGTTCTTTACACCGAAGTCGTACGCTACCACCCTGAGATAGTTCTTTTCGGTCTTTCGGTAACCTACATTTGGCAACCAGCCACCACCTTCCCAGTGTTGTTTTTCTTTTCTGGTCACCTCACGCGCCAAATCTAAACCCTGCAAACCACCGAATGCTCGGGCAAGGCCGAGGGCAACATCTTCGTCAGGATTTTCGCCTGCGAGAATACAAGCTGACATTGCTCCCTTGCTGGTGATAAGGCGTGTCAATCGACGTGTGTCGATATCACTTATTGCGACTACATCGTTCGCCTTTAAGTAAACATCCAATGACCACTCCGATCGATAGTTGCTCGCCCGATTGGGTTTGTCTCTAATAATCAAACCTTCTGCCCAGACTCGTTCGGATTCAACGTCGTCCGAGTTGGTACCGTAGTTTCCGATATGTGGGTATGTCAGAGTCACCAGTTGTTTGGCGTAGGAAGGATCAGTAAGTATTTCCTGATATCCAGTCATGGCCGTATTGAACACCACTTCGCCACTTCGGTGCCCCGCAACACCGATACTACGCCCGTGAAAAACGGATCCATCTGCTAACGCGAGAAGAGCCTTACCCGTCATATCGATCCATGCGTAGATATACCGATGCAGTCAAAACAAAGAAAAAAATTATGAATTGGAGAGAATTTCGATTGAAGTCTCTCTCACGGTTAGGTCTAATCCAACCCTAGAACCTGGTCCATGTCATACGAACCAACGTAGCCGTTTCGCAACTTCGAGTAGATAAATCGAGCCGCACGAACTGCGCCCGATGCAAAGTTCACTCTAGATTGCGCACGGTGA
The DNA here is from genome assembly GCA_002238665.1 of Gammaproteobacteria bacterium bin55. GTDB lineage: Bacteria > Pseudomonadota > Gammaproteobacteria > Pseudomonadales > Azotimanducaceae > Bin55. The sequence continues at coordinate 13,249 of MPMU01000046.1, read as the reverse complement.
GTAATTTCAATTCGTTCCCCTAATCCCGCGAAAGTGACTGTGTGTTCTCCAACGACATCTCCACCGCGAGCTGAGTGAAAGCCAATTGAGCCGGGAATTCTACGTCCTGTGTTCCCTTCTCGACCGTACAGAGCAACCTCATTCAGATCGTCTCCACGAGCCTCAGCGACGATTTCACCGATTCGCACGGCTGTTCCTGAAGGTGAATCAATCTTTAGCTTGTGGTGCATTTCGTAGATCTCAATATCAGATTCTTCTCCCATTGCCCGTGTAGCCATATCGATCAACTTGAACGCAATATTGACGCCAACGCTCATATTCGGCGACCGGATAAATGGGATTTGAGTGCCAATTTCTTCCAACCGAGCTAGATCTCCGGCGCTCTGACCCGTGGTTCCGATGACCAATCCGGTTCCCTCATTGGCGGCTACTTCGGCAAACGGTACCGTCATCTGTGGAATACTGAAATCCACCAAGATGTGCGGTTCCCTCCCGACTTCGTACAATCGACCTACAGTGTAATCCGATGCTTCCTCAACTGGCACACCAATTTCACCGACACCTGCCAACACGCCTGCATCCTGACCTAACGCTGGATGTCCTGGACCTTCAAAGCCATCGACCACATTGGTGTCTTCCGCTTCGGTGAACAATTTCACCAAAGTGAGACCCATCTGGCCGGAAACTCCAGCGATTGCCACGTTAATCATGAGAAGCTACTATTTGTTGGCTATGTTTTCAAAAAAGTCAGAGAACGCGGAAAACCACTTGGAACCTTTGGGAGAATGCTCAGTTCGTCGCTCATCAAGCGTTTCCTGAAACTGATAAAGCAGGTCTTTCTGTTCATCTGAGAGCTTGACGGGTGTTTCAACGACGACTCTAACGATTAAATCACCTTTCCCACTGTGTCTCGCCTTGATTGATGTCACCCCTTGCCCCCTCAATCTAAAAGTCGAACCAGTTTGTGTACCGGCAGATATTTTGAGCTTGTCTTCTCCGTCTAGCGTAGGGATATCGATTTCCGCACCAAGTGCGGCCTGCGTGAACGAGACCGGAACCTCACAGTACAGATTTGTACCCTGTCGTTGAAAGATCGGGTGATCGCGAATGTTGAAAACAACAAACAAATCGCCTGGAGGACCACCGTTTATGCCTGACTCACCCTTACCTCTTAAAGCTAGCTGAGTATCTTCTTCCACACCTGGAGGAACCTTTACCGACAGTGTTCGTTCACGTTCGACACGCCCTACCCCACCACAAGTACGGCACGGAGTCTTGATGACTTCGCCAGTTCCATTGCAGTGATGACACGTTTGGCTGAGAGTCAGAAATCCTCGATTGGAAGTCATCTGACCTGTTCCTCTACAGTGAGTACAAGTACTCTTTGAAGTGCCTTTCGCCGCTCCAGAGCCATTGCAGTCCTCACATGTCTGCAGTACTGGAACCTTTATCGATATCGAATCACCGCCCACTGCTTGGGCTAGATCGATTTGCATGGTGTACTGTAGGTCGCGACCTTGCCGTGGGGCGTTAGGATTTCGCCGTCGACTGCTCCGACCTCCAAAGAAGCTCGAAAATACATCGTTCAAGTCACCGAATATATCGTCGAACTCGCCACCTTGAGTAAAGGTGAAACCATTGGAGTTGTCTACCCCGGCATGACCGAACCGATCATATGCAGATCGCTTCTCAGCATTACTAAGGACTTCATACGCTTCGCTCGCTTCTCGAAACTTATCCTGTGCATCCTCGGCTGAATTTCGGTCCGGGTGATATTTCATCGCCAATCGACGATAGGACTGCTTGACATCGGCACTATCGGCATCGCGATCAACGCCTAATACCTCGTAATAATCCCTTTTATCCATGTCGCTGATCGTGCAGTTGTGTTATGTCGTTGGTTCTTTTATGAAAATTCAGATTGACTGCTTTCTTGATTGAACGGTACCAGGGTTGTTGGTGTACAGGAGTGCGTAAAAAGATGCAGAACGCTCTACGGAGCGTCCTGCATACAATGAAGTGAAAAATGTTACTTGGAAATTGACTGACTAAGGCTTCTTGTCCTCTGTCACATCTTCAAATTCTGCGTCCACCGGACCATCCGATTCAGGTCCAGCACCTGGTGCGCCAGGACCACCCTGAGCACCCGCACTTGAAGGGCCTGCATCTGTGTAAGCCTTTTCGACCACTGGCGAAGAAGCAACGGTGAGTGCTTCCAACTTTCGCTTGATTTCGTCTGGATCCTCTGAATCCTTGACTGCTTCCAAGTCTTTAACAGCAGATTCGATCTTCGATTTATCTTCAGGTGAGACTTTATCGCCCATATCACTCACCATCTTGTTGGTTGAATGAATCATGGCATCTGCCTGATTGCGAAGACCTGCTAATTCCTGGAATCGATCGTCGGCAGCTGCATTGGCTTCGGCATCAGAAATCATTTGATCAATCTCAGATTGGTCCAGACCACTCGAAGCCTTAATCACAATCGACTGCTCACGCCCGGTCGCTTTGTCCTTTGCAGAGACATTCAAAATACCGTTGGCATCAATGTCAAAAGTTACCTCGATCTGAGGGATACCTCGCGGTGCTGGGGGAATATCCGCCAAATCAAACCGACCTAATGTCTTGTTGTGTGCAGCTTGCTTTCGCTCACCTTGTAATACATGGATGGTTACTGCACCCTGGTTATCGTCAGCTGTTGAAAAGACTTGCTGTTGTTTCGCAGGGATAGTGGTATTTTTCTCAACCAGCGGACTCATGACACCACCGAGTGTCTCAATGCCTAACGTCAGAGGAGTGACATCAAGGAGTAGAACATCCTTCACATCTCCACTTAAAACGCCAGCCTGAATCGCAGCTCCGATGGCAATCGCTTCATCTGGATTCACATCCCTTCGAGGCTCACGATTGAAAAACTGCTTGACCTTTTCTTGTACCAGCGGCATTCGGGTTTGTCCACCGACAAGAATGACTTCATTAACTTCGGATTGGGTCAAGCCCGCGTCTTGCAAAGCAATGCGACATGGCTCAATGGTTCTGTCAACTAAATCTTCGACCAAAGACTGCAACTTAGCGCGAGTCAACTTAAGCACCAGGTGCTTCGGACCTGTTTGATCTGCAGTGATATATGGAAGATTGATGTCTGTCTCTTGTGCGGAGGACAACTCAATCTTGGCTTTTTCGGCGGCTTCCTTGAGCCTCTGGAGCGCTAGTGGATCGTTGTGTAAGTCAACTTGATTCTGAGACTTGAACTCGTCGGCTAGGTAATCAATGATTCGGAGATCGAAATCTTCGCCACCGAGAAACGTGTCACCATTCGTGGACAAAACCTCGAACTGCTTTTCACCATCCAGATCTGCAATCTCAATGATCGAAACGTCAAACGTTCCACCGCCAAGGTCATAAACAGCGATTTTCTGGTCGCCTCGCTCGTGATCAACACCATATGCAAGTGCAGCGGCAGTCGGTTCGTTGACGATTCGCTTGACCTCTAAACCAGCGATCCGTCCAGCATCTTTGGTAGCCTGTCGCTGTGAATCGTCAAAATACGCTGGTACGGTGATAACTGCTTCACTGACGCTTTCACCTAAATAGTCTTCCGCGGTACTTTTCATTTTGCGGAGAACATCTGCTGAGATCTGTGGAGGTGCATACTCATGCCCTCGTATATTGACCCAAGCGTCCCCGTTTTTTGCTGCAACGATCTTGTACGGCACCATTTTCACGTCGCGTTGTACTACATCATCAGAAAATTTCCTACCGATCAAGCGTTTAATCGCGAACAGAGTATTGTCTGGATTCGTGACTGCCTGACGTTTAGCGCTTTGGCCAACCAATGTTTCACCAGATTCGCTGTATGCAACGATGGACGGGGTTGTACGGTCACCTTCGGAATTCTCAATGACCTTGGCCTCAGAGCCTTCCATAATCGCTACACAGGAATTTGTCGTACCTAAGTCAATTCCTATCGTTCTTCCCATTCTTTAACTCCTATTCATCCAACTACTGTTGTGAGTTTTTCCCTATATATCAGATGTGGTTCTGATTGAGATTTTTTCAAGAGCTTTTTTCCTGTTTGGTTGACTCTTCAATTGGTTTGCCAACGATCACCTGTGCGGCGCGAAGTAGGTCCTCGTTCCATCGATACCCGGTTCTTTGTACAAGGATCACCTTTTCAGTCTCCAGGCCAGGGGTCGGCACTATCGCGATCGCCTCGTGAATTTCGGGATCAAAGTCAACATCTTGCTCACCAAAAGCTTCAATGCCAGATCGCTTTAAGGCATCTTTAAAGGCTGTGATCGAAAGGTCCACACCGTCTGTGAAGTTCTTGAGATCTTCTCTCTCACGAAGACCATCCATGGAATCGGAAGTCTTATCGAAATTGTCTGCAGCCGTCATGAGATTCTGAGCGATCGGACGAATAGCTCGGCGTTGAATGTTCTTTTCCTCACGCTTCATCCGCTGTCGAGTGTTCTCGGCTTCCGCAACGGCACGCAATTGACCTTCCTGTGCGGACTTCAATTGAATAGTCGACAATTCACGCTCTACCTGAACTCTCTGTTTCAACCCAGTGGTAGCAGACTGCAGCTTATCTCTCAGACCCTCAATGGCATTTTCAAGCTGTGCGCTACTTCGAAGTTGGGCTGGATTTACTCGATAACCTCGCCTGATGGCGCGAACATAAAACTGCTCCTGACGCTGCGTAAGTTCGCGAGCAATATTCTCAAGTTCGTCGATGTGTGTGTTTATTTGATTGGTAAGCTCATCAAAGGGGCTTAGCTGTTCCTGATCAGTATCCGCCATGGTAATTGAATATTCTCTTTGAATTAGGTTATGGGTACATTTGGATGGATTTCAACCTGTTGAGTATCTCTCGATTGCAAATACTCAGAATTGCCTTGAAAATGAAGCGGCTTAGAGCACCTTGATCTGCGGCTTAGTTCGCATGGTCCATAGCGCTCCCAAGTAATCGAGCGGTGATGTCCACGAGAGGAATGACTCTCTGATACGACATCCGCGTTGGACCGACGACACCAAGAACTCCTGCTATCGTGCCATCAATCTCGTACGGTGCGGTGATTATGCTGTACTCCCCTAAGAGGTCGTAACCGGACTCCTGCCCGATGTAGAGTTTCACCCCCTCGCTGCCAATGCACTCATCCAGGAGGTGAATGATCGCACTCTTACTGGACAAGGCATCCAGTATTGTCTGAATTTCCTCGGAAGAAGACATTAAATTCACAAGATTTCGCTCGCCAGAAAGTACGAAATCGTGCTCAGATTCTCGTTCAAAGGTCTTGGAAGCAACATCCACAGCTGTTTGTAGCAGTTCATTCATTCGAAATTGGTCACTCCGCATACTATCGAGCACGCCTTGGCGCACTGATCGTAATGATGATCCGCCAAATTCCTGATTGATGTAGTTCGCAGCCTGTTGCAATTCGGTGGCAGAATAATTCCGCTCAGTCTCTATAACGCGATTTTGAACTTCCTTTTCATTCACCACCAAGATTACGAGCACTTGCTTTCCAGCAAGTTTCAGAAACTCAATCTGTCGAAGTTCATCCTGCTCCGGATCTGGCGTGGTCACCAAGCCGGCCAACTGTGAAATTTCGGACAGCAAGTTAGAGGCCGTTTCGACCAGCTCCATGGGCGAATAACCGTCAGCGAAAGATGTATGAAGTTTTTCGACTAATTCCTGCCCCAGTGGCTGCACAGATATTAAGCTGTCAACGAATAATCTCAAACCCAGTTGAGTAGGCATTCTTCCCGCAGAAGTGTGGGGCGAACTGACCAAACCCTGAGACTCTAGATCCACCATGATGTTACGGACGGTTGCCGAACTCACATCCAGACCCGATGTCTTTACTAACTTTCCAGAACCTACCGGCTGTCCATCACGAAGGAAATCTTCAACAAGCTGCTTGAACAACACTTGAGCCCGGTCACTGAGACTTTGTCGTCTCGCTCGATACCGTGGGGACTTAGCCATACTCTTAAATTTTTAAATGAAATCCGTAGTTAAATTCGATATGTGTCTTGCAACTCTGGAATAACTAAGAAATTATGCTACTAAACCTCACGGTGCGAAATTTCGCCTTAGTAGCAGAGCTGAATGTCTCTCTCGGACGAGGATTGACCGTAATCACCGGTGAATCTGGTGCAGGCAAGTCCATCCTACTTGACGCACTGGGTCTTGTCCTCGGTGAGAGGGCATCAAAGAATCAAATCAGACCCGGTGCTGCGAGCTGTGAGGTTACCGCGGAGTTTGACTTAACAGGACTAGAAAGTTGCAATAAGCTCCTCCATGACAACGAGCTACTAGATGACTCAGATGCTTCGTACTGTCTAGTGCGACGAGTAGCAAACGCAGATGGCCGTTCACGCGCATGGATCAACTCCATACCAGTCAATCTCACACTACTTCGGGAACTGTGTCAGCCTCTTGTAGAGATCCATGGTCAGTTTGCACAACAGCGATTACTAGATACTTCAAGCCAGCTTCATTGGCTAGACGACTTTGCCGGGGCTACCAAACTAGCAGATTCTGTTCAAAATGAATACCAAGAATGGGTAAATGCTAAGTCCGAGTTCGAAACTGCGCAAAAATCTGTGCAGGAAAGTACTGATCGTAAGGATTTATTGACCTATCAAGTAAGTGAACTCGACGAATTAAACCTAGCTGAAAACGAGTTTGACGAGTGCTCTCTACTTTTCAAACGTTTAAGTAATCTCGAAGAAACCAAGGGGACAGTCGCAACGATTCAAAATGAGTTAGAAAGTGAAATTTCTCCTCTACTCAGCAGAGTGCGTTCGCTACTTATGCAAATTGATGACGAGGACTCTGACCTAAAGTCCTCTCGAGAATTTCTCGAGACAGTCGAAATAAACCTCGACGAAGGAAGAGATAGCCTTCAAAGGTACGGTCAGCATCTACAAGACCAAGATGTGCCCATTGAAGAGATTTCTGCACGGCTAGATCAGATCCACGAGGTCGCACGAAAGCACAAGGTACACCCCCAAGAGCTCAACGCACAATATGCAGAACTAAAAGAAGAATTAAGTCAGCTAGTAGTTGGCGAGCAAGATCTAGATGCGTTAAAAAACAAAGTAGCAAGTACTCGACTAGCTTTCGAAAACACCGCCAAGCAACTGTCAAACCAACGTAGGCAAATGAGTAAACCGTTTTGTACCGAAATTATTCACTCGTTGAAGTCCTTGGGTATGCAAGACGTGAAGTTCGAAATCGACTTTCGGCTAGCGGAACACTCCCGAGGTTTGGAGAGGATCGAGTTTCTAGTGTCTCCCAACAGCAAGTATGACGTTACTTCGTTAAGACATACTGCTTCGGGTGGAGAACTGTCGAGAATCAGCCTAGCGATATTAATCGTTGTTTCTAAGGCTTCTCGGCTCCCTTGTTTAATCCTCGACGAAGCGGACATAGGATTGGGAGGAACGACGGCAGGAACTGTCGGGCGCATGCTTCGGAGATTAAGTGAAGAAACTCAGGTCGTATGTGTGACCCATGCTCCACAAGTCGCAGCACTAGGACAATCCCACCTTCAGGTACAGAAATCAACCACGCAAGATGTTGAAATAGTTGAGTTGGACGCACGGAACCGCATCGAAGAGTTGGCACGAATGGTAGGGGGAAAGGAAGTGAATAGAGACTCCCGAGAATACGCCAAGATTCTTCTGCAAGAAGCAACAACTGACGGTTAGCTCATAATTCACAACGCAAACCGCAATTGACCTGCAACCTTTGCTGGTCAACAATCATCTAAAAAAACGATTTATCTGTTAGTAGGGTGTCTAATTCGCGCATGAAGAAGGTGTTCAAGCAAGTCTCATGGCTACTGCTAACTTGCTGTATAGGTGCGTCATTGACTGGCTGCGATCTAGTGAAACTGCACAGGATCGACGTTCAGCAAGGCAATTTGGTCACTCAAAAAATGATCGACAAGCTCAAACCTGGCATGACCAAAGAGCAAGTGATCTACGTCATGGGTCAACCATTAGCACTCAATTCATTTGACCAAACAAGATGGGATTACATCCACACATTTTCAATCGAACGTACTCAACCAGTACGTCGAGTGGTCTCTTTGTACTTCGACGGAGATTTTTTGATTCGTTTTGAGGGATATTTAAAACCATCAAGTAATCAGGACGATGCACTTGACGAAACAAGCCTCTCCCAAGAATAAATCAACCAAATTTCGATTACTGTTCTTACCTGCAATCGATAGGCAGATTTAGCTTCTTTAGCGGAAAAATGGGGGTGTTTCACGTGAAACACCCCTTAAAAAAGCTAAGTCCCACTTGATTAAACTGTACATACCTTCAGTTTTTTTTTCAACCACAAAACACTGTCCAAATTACAGTTAATAGCTTGTACCTTGAGAATCTAGCACAAACCGAACGCCTTCTTTCTTTAGCATCTCAAAAGGAGTCATATATTTGATGTTCAGTGCCTTGCAAACGTGCGGAATTTTCACCTTCTTCCTCCCAGTTGTATTGGTTTCCAGACTGACAACAACCCAATCATAAACTGATGCATGCGCGATAAGCCAAGGATCCGCACCTCTCGAAAATTTGAAACGGGCCCCGTCAGTGAACGCTTGCTGAGCCACCCACTCTATTACCTCTTCATGTGCATCTTTAACTGACTCATCTAAATCTATGAAGAAGGTGTCATCCCTCTGGTTTACCCAGTTGGTGAGCTCATCTGATTTCTTGTTTATCTCCACTTTCACCTCGTGAATGCTCTTGACCACTCCGCGCGCATTCTGAAGAATCAACCACTCCCAAAAACCTGGACACAAATCAAAACCATAAAAGAGTTCCTTGGCCCCAATAAAGACGTTTGAATCCAATCCATAGACCGTCATGTTTTGTGGAGAAAATCTACAAATTTCTTGAACGTCTCCAATTTAGGCAGTTCTAACATGTCCAGAGCGTCTCTATGAAGTGTGTTGCCTTCTAGCGTGCTTTCAACGAGAGCTCTGGCAAAGGTTGGACTTGCGCGTGTCAACACTGTGCGATGGAAATTTCCACCACCTCTAGCAACTCGCTTCTCGGTCGCAGTATGACTCATCTCACTTGCCCACGCACTGTTAAAGAAGCCGCGGTCAATGATCTGCGCATCAAGTAATCGCCTCAGAATTACCAACTTACTCACTTTGAAAATACTCGTAAGCCTATCTAACTGATGTGAGGGATCTATGTTGCGATGTAGTTTGTCTCTAAGGACCTTTAAAGGTACCAAGAAATCTGCTGCCACTTTGTTACACCAGACCTCCTCTTGTCTAGAACCATGGTTAGTGACCGTGACATCGACATTAGATAGAGCAGATTCGCCCAACCAAATATGTGCAAGTTCGTGACTCAGGGTGAACATTTGCGCTACTTTGGCATCCGTACCATTTACAAAGATTAGTGGCGCATAGTCATCTGCTAGAGCGAATCCTCTAAATTCCTTAGTGTCCAGTCGTCGGTGATTGTTATTACCGGCAACGCCGCTGACCATCACGAGTACGCCGATCTCTTCAATATGTCGGATGAACTGACTGCAAGATGAATCGATGGTTGCCTTTTCGTTAAGTTCAAAAGGAGCAAATCCCAATCTATCCGTTATAGCAGAGGCTACCTGCTTGGTGCTACTCTCAATGGAAGCGGTACCCACGAAATCTAGGTGAGATCTACCTGAATTGATCATGTACTCTCGATACCAGTCCTGCCGTTCTTCACAAACATAAATGGTCTCTAACAGATTCGGACTCGGTTTCTTAACGGGTTGTCCTTCAACAGTTCGAAAATCGGGAATTGGAATTGATTCCTCCGGTGGTTCTCTTAAAAAGAGATACCCATATGGGACATGAACTGCATCGGCAAAGGAATGCAACTGCTTACGCGTAGGAGATGTCTTCCCCTCTTCCCACTCAGGAAGCTTCTTAAACCGTCTTGTCAAATTCTCATAACGGATACCTGAGCGTTCTCGAGCCCACCGTAGTACGTGGGGTTTCACAGGAACACGGTCCACAAATTTACCTTAATTAATGTTTGCTTGCTTTGGGAATTCAAGCGTTGAGATTTGCATACGATTGCACACTAAATTATTCTTTGACCATCCAAGAGAAATGGGAAATGAATCCAGAACTTTAGGAATAATAAGAAATGTCAGTTATTTTCTGCAAATTCGGGGTCGCGTACGCTTATGTGGACCCGCTCCGTTTCAACTTGAGAATTATTGTGATTGGATAGTGGCATTTGATCAGTTACAGTCTTATGTTCGGCTTCTTGAATGCGGTTCTGTCAAGCGACGTGACCGCGAGCCCGCCAGCGCCAGCGAGACGCGTCCGCAAGCAATCGATTTCCGCGTCGCGCTGAGCAATCGCAGCCGCCAGTTCGGCACGACGCGGCCGACGCAATATTTGGTTAAGAGTCTGTTGAAAAACGTGGATTTTCACGAAAAGTCCGAAATGGAAATCAGTATATCTATTGGATATATATCGTTTTTAGATAGGTAATTCAACCGAGAATTCCTTTAAAAGTGACTGTTTCAACAGTCTCTCAATCCAATCCATGTCTTCGATCCAGTTCCTTGTGAAAATCTACCGGCTCGAATAAGTTCCGTAGCCATGCACTTTGACTGTAGAGCAGTCAATGAGCAGTTTACTGGCCCAAGCGACAAAAATGCAAAGTTGATCTGAAGAAATTTATGAAATCAAGATTTGTCGTACACCCATGAGCTACTCGAATCCGTGATGTTGATTCGAACTGCCGAAACCCGTAGATTCAGACATCCGAATGGTGTCGATATGGTATTGATGTGGTACCACATTGACACCAAAGGACAGTCAGAAGGATAAATAGGCAATAAACTCGAACCGTATTTTCAAATTTCGTCATTCACATATTTGAGGAGTCATCTTGAGAAATTATTTGAAAAACTCTCTTCCTTACCATCGGGAAGAGTATCGGGGTTCTGGTTTTTTGCTGTCGCAATCCTTTTGGTCGGTGCGGTAGTTCATGCAATGAATAAGCTAGACCAAGCTGAAGCGGATTGTTTGGCTGCTGGAGGGGATTTTGAGTGGGAGGTTACAGTAAATTTCATCGATTTTCTGGAGATAAGAACTACATGTGATCTTCCCGACGGAAGCCAAGATGTTCAAACTATTCATATGTATCCGTCAACCATACCTTTCTCGGAAGCCGAGAACAATGACCCTGGTGCTTGATTCGCATCGATTGTATTTCACTTTCTTAAAGGTGGTTTTTCCGTACTTACTTTTGCACTTCATTTCAGGAGAATGAAAATGCGTATTACCGTTTTACTTTTGAGTGTACTCGTATCAGCACACTCAGCTCTCGCAGATTCCGATGCTCGTTTAACAATGTCGTTAGATGTTGGGTATTCTGGTTTCCTAAATAATCTGGAAACCAGTGATGTACTTTCAGCACTAGGTCAGGAGATTGATACGTACGAAACAGAGGAAACTGTTGTAGCGCCTCACATAGGTGTCAATATTCACTTTACGGACAATTGGTTGCTTGGAATTGGGTATCAGTCTAAACGCCGCGAAGTTCTAGAGGTTTATAGGACTAGCACGAACTTGATAGATAGTATTTCCGCTACAACGTTCTGGAGTTCAGTGCATGCTGAGAGGAAATTCACTCTCAGTGACCGAATATCAGTGTTAGCCACAGTTGGTGCAGTACGTTCGATTTCTAAAGGGTCCACGAGGATTCAGGGCCAGTCGGATTCGTTCAAGGCAGTTGAAGTTGATCCCATCGCAGGTATAGGGTTATCATCTAAATTGGGTACAATCGGTTGGAAGATCTCTTATTTAAGAAGATTTTCATCCGATGATATCAACGATTTAATTTCTGTGTCTCTTAGGTTCAAGCCCGGGTCAAACTAGACTCTCGTAAACATAACCCAAGGCGATTGTGCTGTTCAATGACAATTGAATAGCACAGTCACCTTACCTGTTTATACAATCCCACTAATGTGAATTAGATGGCGATCCAACTAACTAAAGCTTTTTGGATCCACGCTTCTTTGTGTTGGTTGAAGGTGTTTCAAGATACATCGACAGACCGCCAAAATGGAAGTCAATGGCGTTCTTGAACGTCTCCATATTGCGGTAACCGTATGCCATCCGCTTGATTTTCTGAATCTTCGCGTTCAATGACTCAGCGTGTGCGTTGGTCAACCCTGGTTGAATCCGTCACCGCGATCGTTCAAGTGCTTGAGGACCATCTGCGCCACCTTTTTCAAGGGTTCCTGGTAGCTACGCAGGGTGTTCGTGGCCCAGCGTTTCTAGGCCTGAGCCACACTGGCGAAATTCGAAAATCCCCACAGATGATCCGCTATCTCCCTTGCGCCTGTCAGTATTTTTGGACAGGAACTAACTAATAGAGTTGATTAAAGCTCCTGCTCTGCTTGTTTACGGATCGCCCATCGAACGAAACTTTGCTTGGTTCGACCAGTCTCAGAAGCTGCAGTAGACAATCTCTCGTATTCCCATTCGTTAAGGCGTAGAGAAAAAATCTTGTAGTTGGGGACCGCATCTGGGTTCAATCGCTGCTGTTGACGCGGTGCTTGAGTTAAAAATTTATTGTCCATAGGAAACCTCTATTTGTATATCCTCCATTACATTACTAAGTTTAGTCAATAGTTCTATTCGATATATGAATATTGGGAAATATCTCTAACTAGTAAAACATTTCAACAAATAATGAACATTTGTGAAAATACCCTGATCTTGACCCGATTAGACTGGAGTGTGAGGATTGACATACTAGGCAGTTGCAAATTTGCCTAGCTTTTTATTGTCTGTGGTGAACCGGCATGTAACGTTTGGAAAACCTTCAAGGCTGTCAAACGACAATCAAGATAAAATCTCAGCGTCAATCAAAATGAGAAAGCCACCGGTTCTTGCCGTGGGAGCGAGAGCCTTACCCGACCAAAGCAAGGCCAGAACCGGTGAAACCGATAGACGCTCTACCTGATCGTGACGGAATTGTGTAAAGTGTGGAGTCTATCAGAAGGACGGACATCAATACAAGGCAAACGTATTACCGATGATCAAGTGATCCCTTACATGCATTACAAACAAAAAACAATGTCGGCGTAATTTAGACCATGCATTGCGGTGATGCGTGAATGTCTCAATGCCTTCTGTCCAAAGTCCAAATAATTCGTAGACGAGCTGATTCTCGCCGCCTCATCAGGGACCGTGAA
>MPMU01000045.1 GCA_002238665.1 Gammaproteobacteria bacterium bin55 | reverse complement strand
CGGGTACTTCTACCCGAACATAATGACTGAGTACATATTGGTTTTCCGCAAGCCGGGTGAATTTCGTCGTGGGATGTTGAATGAGGTGCCTATCGACGAACTCTATAAACGTGATATCGCCAACAACATATGGCACATAGCACCGGTTCCACCAAAATCGATAAACCATCCTTGTGCCTACCCGGAGGAGTTAGTTCGCAGGTTGGTGTTGCTCTATTCACAACAAGATGATTGGGTGCTGGATCCATTTCTAGGTAGTGGCCAGACCGCCCTAGCAGCATTGCGACTAAATCGAAACTGCATTGGGTACGACATCGAACAGACTTACATCGATTTGGCAACTCAAAGAATTGTTGAGCAACCGTCATCAAGAAAATTCAATCTGGTACCGCGGGTTCAAAGGCTATCTGTCACAGCCTAATCTGTTCAGATATCGTTAAACTCGTTGTTGTATAGATCAAACATCAAGCATAGTTAGTAAGCTATCATCCAATAGTTCATGGTCACGACGCGTTATCAGATGAAGGAATCAACATGGACTTTACGTACATATTCTTGTCATCTTCTTGGAACAGGATGTGGCGAGATGTCATTTCTCGTTTGTCCTTACCCCAAAGTCCCTGCATTTGTATGAACGGTGTGTTTGAAACAATATATGACTCTAAACGCACGTTTGGATCACCTAATCGTTGTTCAATTTCCTTTATAGTCTTGTAGAAAAGGACCTTTGGGTCATCAAAGCCCAAGTTTCGCGTACCCTTAGGATCCACAAATATGACTGTTTGTTGAACATCCGTTAACACCCACAGAATGAAGTCTGGGTGAAAGTTACCAGCCTCGAAAAAACCTATACCTCGACCTCGACTCTGGTTTCTGATTAAGTAAAGTTCACGGGTCTTAAAGAACTCAGATTCCGTTTCGTAGAACCTCTTTAAATCCTCTACAAATTGGTGTTCACTCTGATTCAGCGGCACAGGACTGACCTGGACGTCTGTTCTTTGGTTTAAGAAGAGTAAAGGTCTATAGAGATGCTGCGAGAAATCTATTGCATGGATATCTTGGAACTCCCACTGCTTAAGTCTTCCGCTCTGAATTAATTCTTTGAGTTCTATTAGCTTGGTTTTGACTTCATCCTTTGATCTATCAATCAATACACGATACTCGCCGATTAAGTTCGTATCGTTACTATCCAAATCGATATATTCAAGGTAAGGTTCTTCCCATTGGTGCTTCCTGTAGGTGTAGTAACGGTGGGTGTACTTTTTGAGTAGTGTCAGCGCAATTTCCTGCCATCTTTTCACTTTCTCGTAGTCGTCCGGAATGAGTTCATACTCAGGGATGAACAACCTATACCAATCGGTGGAACGGAGGAGTTTGTCGATTCCTTGCATTGAGATGCTCAAGTTGTGCCACCCGCGCTCGGTTTTATATCGTTCGAGTTCAAAGTAAAGCCAACGCAGATCAAGAAATGCGATCTGGCTTCTGCTGAAATGGGTGCAGTTTAACTCCTCGTTACTTTCCTTGATTTCTAGCCCTTTTGACTTCATGGCCTTTATTTTTGGGTACCAATTCAGTATCACCGGATTCTCCAAAAGAAAACGTCTCTCACCGTCAACGACGGAGTCAGGAGGTGCGAGTGTTGGAATAGGACCAAGTTTGCGGAATGCGTCACCGAATTTAGTTGGGACACCATTAATGGTTTTCTTGAGCTGTATAGTCTTGAGTTTCTGTTTCCCCAAGTTCGTTATAGTCGGAAGTACAAACTCAGTTTGGCAGTTATTTGTGGATAACCCTTCTTCTTCTAGATACTCTCGGAACTGTGCCATGTAATCAGCATTTAAACCGAAAATTCCAAGAGTCTCAAGCAGGTCAATGTAAATTGGTGGCTGAACCCCATCTGGGAGACCCGCTCTACTTCTCTTAAGGCTGTGACCATACCCTTTAAGCCTTATGCCTCGACCGAAGAGTTGCAGAATCTGAGTGCCCTCAGTTTTTCCTATGTTCATTAGACCCATGGTAGAAACGCGCCAGCTATTCCACCCCTCAGTGAACTTCCTTGAGCCTATCAGTAAATTGATATTTGAATTTTTTTTGTTTATCTCTTGAAAAAGAGAATCAGAGAATTCATGCTCTCCAGTGTTAAAAGAATGGTTCTCACACAACTTCAAAAGTCTGTTGGAATCTCCAACATTAATTACACCGAATGGATCGTTGTCTGCGCCCAGTCGCAAAGATATTTCACCTGTGACACCTCTTAAGTTTTCTAGATACAATCTTCCTCCACTGGGAGCATTGAAGATTACTTTCAGACTCTCGTAGAATATCTTCTCGGGGGAAAGACCAGACTTACCCAGATGCTGGAATCGGCCTTCAAACAGATTCTTACCTGTTGAATCTCTAATTCCTTGGTCTAGGATTTCTCGAATGAGCTGAAGGCTCCTGCCAGATTGGTTTTTTGCATAACGGTCTATGAACAGCAAGATACTGACGATATCGGATGCGTCCTCTGCTGACCATTTCTTAACGACACGTCCGCCTACAAAAATCCAAAGGGGCTTCTCAATATTGAACACGCGACAGTCGTCTTTGAATTCCTTATATAGTCGTTGTTGCTCAAAAAAGGTGAGTAAACAAGCAACCAGATATAGGTCTTGCTGATTCTCGTGTGAACTACGATCAATATTGAAAATTAGGTAATCCTTGCCAAACCCATCCTCATAGAAATAGCGGTAAGAGTAGTCAAAGAGTGTACTTTTGGCATACATTTCTGTTAATTCAGGATTACCTTTGAGCGCTTGACCAAAGGTAGCAGAGTACTCAAATGAAAAACCTTTCTCACATAATGCATCGCGATGTCGCATCCACGCTCCTTCTCTTCCTGAGCTAGTGCCTCGATGTCCTTCATCTACAAAAACGAGGTTATTCCCTTCAAAGGCTTCAACTGCAACAGTCTTATCACCCATCTCATCTCGTAGTCGAGTGATCTCTAATATTTCTATTGATTTGCGCCCATGGAATGAAGGGGTACTCTTGCTAAAGAAAACTGCGTCAATGTTTGCTTTTCTGAATTCTTCAAGATGCTGTTTTGATAGTCCTTCATTGGGAGTTAACAACAGTATGCGGTTTAGTTCCTCGTTATTTCCGTGCTTTGCGTGGTAGTGTTGGTATTGCAGAACATTAACATGCATTATCAGTGTTTTTCCACTGCCAGTGGCCATCCAGATTGCAAGCTTATTAAGCTGTGTCCATGCATCCTCTTCCATGTTGAACAATGGAATTTCTTCGGATTCCGGCAATCGTGTGTTGCAGTTTTTTACTTGCTGGTTTAATTCTTGGAGTAACGCTTCTGGATTGTTGAAATAGAAATCTAGATAGATCTCACAGAAGAGCAAACCTAGGTACTGAAAGTGTTTCCAAACAATTGTAGCCTCGCCTCTTAGGTCCCGCTCTTCATTGAGTTTATGTGTGTGGCGAACGATGTTCTGGTCGTATTCAAGTAGCAGTTCACTTGGAAGTACCTTGGGGTTGTCTAAATATGTAGCTAGCACGTAATAGAAATGGTGAGTGTTGTGTTCATCTATTCCCTCACGGTTCACTAGCTTCAATTGAAGTGCTAGTTCATTGAAATCTTTTACTTTGAACAACGACATCAGCCACTGTTGAATAACCAGCTTTTGAGAGAATGGGACTTGCAACCTGTTTTTTGTACGAGATGACATTACCCATGGTCCTTCTGGAACATTAGATGCATGAAATCCTCTTCAATAAGGCGTACATTCCAATGCTCCTTGTCAGTCTTCAGGTTTTTCAGGTTGTTATCACCATTTACGTAGATTAGATCTATGGCAGTATCTCTGCTTAGGTAGCCCTGTGTGGAAAACCATGTATCAAGTACTAGATTATCTTGTTCAAGATTGCCGTTTAGTTTTCTCCAGATAACTAATGTCTGACGACCATCGGGGAGCACGCCGGTTACTGTACGAAACCAGAAATCACCATTCTTACCCTGTCTCATCTGACCCTTGAGACGCAGTCGATTCTCCGAATCACGTTTGAACGACGCAAAGTAGCTCTGAGGTTTTGTCACGCGATTGGTTTTAAGTCCTATTAACCAATTGAAAGTCTCTAATAAATCGACATTGATTTCGGACTTTTCGTGGGTTCCGGTGCGATTTATGCTGAGCTTGTACTTTCCCGGATCCGAAAAAGAACGTAGATTTAGCAATGACTGGCTGTTGCGCGTCTCGACATCTAGTAGATACCGAAGGAAATATCGCTCCTTGAATCCTCCTTCGACTCCTGCTTCTTTAGAAGTGAGTACAGATTCTTGTTGATCGGTCAGGTCCGTTTCTAAATTTTGAAGAGTATCCTCATATGACTCTAACCGAATATATTTTACTAACCCCCCCCCCATTATACTCTACATTACGACTAATTCCTACGGAATGACCATTAAGGGTTTTCTTGATTCGCCAGACTATGTCACTGTCGAAATAGTCTTGATGCTCTACGGCGATGAACTTTCTTCCCATTTTTAGCGCAACAGACGCCGTCGTACCCGATCCCGCAAAGTAATCTAAGACTAGGTCATCTGGACGTGAAGACACTTTCAGGATGCGTTCCAGTAATTGTTCTGGTTTTTGGGTAATTTCGGAACCATTTGGTGTGTATTCCGCTCGGTTCCGTTTGATCTTGTTGGAATCCAGAGCCTCATAATCACTGCAATTCCATGTAACTTCCTTTCTTAGATTTAATTCCTGTGCGAAAGTTCTTTCCTTCAGAGGTACGAGCAACAACTCGTATTGAGTCTTTTGATTCTTTGGGTAAGTTCCAAGTTTGAGAAATATCCTCAATTACATTTCTCATTAGTTTCTTGTCGAAACTGACGTAAGGAATTTTTGCCTGAACTTTTTGGAACAATGGTTGCGCGTCGTTTCCGTATAACAAAATTGTTTCGTGGTTCCGCACAAATCGGGATGCTGCCGTTTTGTAACCTGATACCCATCCAATTCGCCAAATGATCTCGTTTAGTATATTCTCCGCACCGAAAATGTCGTCCATGATCATTCTTGCAAAATGGACGGAATTGTGATCTAGATGTAAATAAAAAGACCCATCTTGCGTCAAAAAACTCTTGCTTGCTTGAATACGATCATGCATCATTGAGACCCAAGATGAGGTTCGATACTCATCTTTGAACAGAAATTGAGACGTGTCAGTATTAAATGGAGGATCTATATAAGTACATTGAACCTTGCCTTCATAGCGGTCTTGGAGAAGATTGAGAGCTTGCCAGTTGTCACAGTGTACAAGAATGCCACAGCAAAGGTTATCTATGTCTTTAAATGTTGCAACCAACCGGGCTGTAAACTCAGCACTAAAGTGCTTCGTGTCAATTGGGAGGCGCTTATTTTTGCCCATATACGCTAACGAACTCGACCCATGATGTAGGCTCGTGCCGTACATGGAATTCCACTCCTGAATCTGTAACTCGTTGTTCGCAATCTCCTCGTAGAACTCGTTGGGGATTTGATCCAAGGTTATGCAGTATTGCGTCTCTAATACGAATGGTTTCTTCAGCCAGAGCTTTTTTTGAAAATTCTCGAGTTGTGCCAAGAAATCTATGATCTTTCCAGCAATAACACGGAAGACTTTTATCTTCGAAATGTGCTTCTCGATTCGGTGCGTCGTTTCATTCTCTATGTCGTCGAGATGAATTACTTCGTTCTTTACGTAGAAGTCCAGCTCTCGACTAAGAAAAGTCCCAAGATCTTTATGGATAAAGTAGTCGTGTGTTTTGCGAGCAGTGAAACGTCGGAGATTCGCTTCGAGTGTGCTATACCCTGAAATTTCGCCGGTTGCCAAGGTGTGAGGAGTACCTAATGCACTAATCCATTCTAATAATCTAGGATCATCATTAGCAAGAATACGATCGACAGCCAGTGTAATCAAATCTTCCTGTTTTGGTGTCTTTTTTGACGTACCATGCTTGCGGAACGACCAGTCATTCAACGTCGCCCGACGATACTCAAAATGGATAGTAAGGTCCCGGTTTTGGTCCCCTTCAACAAGAGTTACTACATCCTTTTCAGAATCCTCAGTAGCAAGAATAAATACACGATTTCCCTCTTCTGGTTCCTTAACGTTTCCTTTCTCACCCGGTGAAATATTCGAAACTTGAAAATGTACTCGCATTGTCGTCCCTTTCTTGTCAGTACTCAAACGAAATGTGTAACTCTTCAAATGCTCACTAGATTTGATGTAGTACTGATCTTTGTTGGCCCAGTGCAGAGTGACTTCCTCACCTTCGTAAGGGATAGAATAAACGCCATGCTTGTAGACTCGCTTGCGTAGAAATTCTCCATCCTCGTAATAACGCTGGAAAAACTTAAGCAAATGTTCGTAGACATTATTTTCCAGTGCACTTATATTCGCTACCTCTTCAAGCTTGGCTCTTAGCGTCCTAACAACACTTGAGTCTTCAGGATTTTTGGTGTGTTTGCGTGCAACTTCGAGCTCCCGGTCTAGTTCCTCTTGTATTTTTCCTTGGTCACTAGACTTGTATCGTTCAAATGCCCGCTTTACTTGCGGAAGTAGATCTTCGTTGAGGAAGTCCGTAATTTCAACACTTTTCGCGTGCATCAATCTGTATAACCCAAAGTCAAGATCAGGTTGGTTAAGCTGAAACAGCTCTTTTAACAGAGAGACGAGCTTTAGATAATTTTCATTCATTCAATATCCATGATTTAGGTAGAAAGGCATCAAAACAAACACCTGCCCTGAAGATTGACTGTTCAGAGGGGTGTTGGACTAGAGTGTTTCAAGTCAGGCCAAAGTTAGCCAATTCTAGGTATGGGTTGCTTCATGTCAGTTCTCAGATTCTCGATATTTGTGACTGATTAACTGCAAACATTACGAACTGGGAGCATTCTTTGCTCCACTACGGATCCGGCATTGTTGGCGTTTTCAGTCTGGAAAGGCGAAGGCTTCGTGTACGATGTCCACAAATAGCAAGGTGACATCATGACAAGAATACACGTATGTGGACCCGCTCTGTTTCAACTTGAGAATTATGGTGATTGGAGAGTGGCATTTGATCGGTTACAGTCTTATGTTCGGCATTCTTGAATACGGTCCTGTCACGCGACGTGACCACGAGCCCGCAAGGTTATACGACAGCCGGACCCGTTCTAGAGTGCGTACTTCAAGGTACATAGCGTATGATGGGTTCGCCGGCTGTGTCTTGTCGATCTTGGTCCTTGCTCCATTCATCGTCCTTCTCAAGTGATCTGTTAGGTTTTCATGTGACTTGTGTGGTCAATGGTCTCTTCGTCTCAGACTTCATGATGCTGATGCCCACCTGTCGTCTTCACCTTTCACTGCTAGTGCCCAAAGCACACATGCAGTCTTGTTCGCCCACGTCAAGCAGATGACCTTGGGCTTTTCGGTTGTGATCATGTGTTGTAACTGAGGGGAAAGTTCTTTGAAATTTTTCTGCTTGTGATAATACAAGGACATCGCTCCCTGCACTAGTACGAAGCACAGATCCTTTTGCCCCATCGTGGTGATGCCACCGAGTTGCTCGCGACCGCCGGTGCTGTCTTGACGTGGTGTCAGACCGATCCACGCTGCGAACTCCCGGCCGTTGCGGAATTGGCTCAGATCGCTTACGAAGGCCTTCAATGTAAACGCGGTGATCGGACCGATATGCCAAGCGCAGAATGGGCACTGAGCGCCTATCTCTCCCATCACACACTGCATCCCGCGCGTCGAAAGGAGACCGCGATTGATTCCCAGCTCGCACTCGCGCGGGCGAAGTCGATACCCGCACCCGTCGCACCACCATGCGTTGAATTTCTCCTGCAGAAAACCCAGCCGAGAAAGAATCTTATGCGTGTGCCGACACTCGAAGCGCATATCTTTCCCGAACAGCGCGGACATGTCCCCTCAAACTATTTCTGAACCGCTTCCATGTCTTCCAGCACCTTACCCAGAGAAGCGGAGAGGAAAGCCTGTACGAACTGATGCTTGAGGCCGAGATCCGCAAACTCGACAAGTACGACCTGCTCATCCTCGACGACATCGCCTATGTGCGTAAGGACCAGGCCGAAACCAGCGTGCTGTTTGAACTGATCAGTTCACGCTACGAAAACCGTTCTCTGCTCATCACCACCAACCAGCCATTCGGCGAGTGGGTTTCGATCTTCCCCGAACAGTCCATGAGCCTGGCTGCCATTGACCGGCTCGTGCATCGCGCCACTATCTTTGAACTCAACGTCGAGAGCTATCGACGCGCCGCACCGCACTGGAATCCCAACTCGCCCGCAGCGCTTCTCGAACCACGCTAGACAACATCCCAGGCAAGTTGCCAGATAGTGACTCATCAACCAACAAATAGGTTCAGGAAAACAACACGTGACACAACTCCCAAGCATGATCTGGCAATGGCGGTATGAACACCCCTTGCCTCGTTCGCCTCCAATTACGTATCATTAAAGTCGCGACGCATTCTCATCCAGATTGTCGCTTCACTCTCTTCTTGATTGTCGCTCTACACCTGCTTCTACTACAGGCACATCGTCTAACGTATAAGCAGGTATGGTATCAACTTTACCACAGCCTCCAGGGCCACCACCACCTGAACTGCTAGGGCAAGCGTCTCTGGACATTTTTACAGATTCCTCCGTGGGAATAACAACGCCGCCGCCTTCGCCTGGTGCGCCGGGGATAAGTTCGTATTCTGAAGGCTGGGTATAGGAGCGAAATCCATACCAGTAGGCAAGACATCGATTCATGTAGTTCAAAGGACCGGTACAGTTGTTCCCATAATGCGCTCTCACTGTCGGTGCTAGTGCAAGTCGGCCGGGACTTGGTGTTCTTGTCGAAATTTCCATGGTGTGTGTCATTTCCTTAACACCCCTTGACTGGATTTCAAGGTCCATGTTCCTATCGGAGTCCGATATGGACACGGCACTCCCTCCCGCTCGTAGAGAACGAGGAACATGTTCTGGATACTGTGAGGTTGGCACAGCGCTTCCTTCGTGAAAGCAATCAATGTCTGGTCATACCAAGTGTAATCTCGACGGAAACTTGGTTCATGGTGATGATTCTCGTACAGCAGTTCATACAGTATCCTTCCGTCGGGTAAGTACACCTTTTCTCTGTGAAGTTCCGAGAAGGTAGTTGGGATTGGAGTACAAAATTGATGGGGTTACCGCTAAGTGATTAGTTGTACACAAAGAGAGTAGTCGAAAAATCGATGCCCTATACGACACAATACGAAACAATATCTAAAAAGCCATTGTGTCTAGAGCATGTCCTAGATGTTGCTACTGGATGTATTAGATTGAGCGACTAACCTGACAAGGTCAAGTCGATTTTCGGTGACGGGTGACGGTGCTCTAAAACCCTCCGTAAGCCTAGGTATGAAATGAACTCGCCAAACATACAGAGCTATAATTTCAACTCTTCCAATTCCTGGTTACTGGTTAACCTCTAGCTTGGTAGCCTAGGTTCGTTCAATCTCGTCAGAATTCATTTCATTCATAGTTTGCCACCTTGATTCCGGGGCATCCGGTGACCATGAGGTAGACTTGTGGTGCATAAGCATGTCTCCACCCAACCAGTCTTTGTTTCGCGTATTGGAGAATCTAAGTATCGACTATCTCGTGAGATCCTACAGAGATAGGCATGAATGAATACTGTTCATTATTGCAACACATCTTGAATACTTCAACGATCAATCGGTACTGCAGGTTTAATCTGAGTTCAAATTGATTATTGTTGTCTTGGGATCGAAATTTCTTGGGACGTCTTCCGATGGAAAGCGAGCCAGTAAGCAACTCTTCAAATACTGCTTTAACTTCCTCTTGAATTCGGTGCGGTAATCTCTTGTATTGTTTCCAATAAAATCTTGTGTTAGGAATTTCACTACGACAAAATTTTAAGGTGCGAATATCGGACTTAATCATTTGCCATAGCCGCGTGAAATTCCTCGCCGCTCGTGGCAAATCTACCGCTTGGACTTGCAAGTGAACCATCATGAACCAAAATCATCCACCTAAATTCTTGAAGCATTTTACGCAGATCCATGAGGTCATCCTGTATTTCTCGTACCTTCAAAATAAAGGATTGATTTTTGGAAGAAGAACCATGGCAGTGTAAGAATTTGTTGTAAAGATCGGTCATTTCCTTCGCCGTCTGTTCCGTGGATTCAAGTATCTCGACAATCTTGAGATCAGAATCAAAGCAATGGCTAGATGCAGTACTTTCGGCTTTGAACCACTGTATGTAGTGATTGAGCAAGTGTTTTAGACTGAGTCCAAAGGCTTGTATAGAAGTCAACCCCTGCAAGTCAGTCGTAGAATCACTCTCAACAAATTTGACCAAACGGTCATGTTCAGTCTTAACATGCCAATCCAACGAAGGCGTTGTATTGGAGGACAAAGCTTCTTCTAATGAATAGGTCATGGGAGTTTCTTAGTCTGAAGATTAACTATTTTACCTAGATTTAGAGTCTGTTGAAAAACGCGGATACTCACGAAAATTCCGAAATGGAATTCAGTATAAGAGATCGATATATAACGATTTGCGATCGACCATTTAACCGAGAATTACTTCAAGAGCGACTTTTTCAACAGTCTCTTTACCTAGATTTACCTAGAGGCCGGCTTGACATCTCTCTGATTTAAAAAAAGCGGATTACTTTGCGCATGGCTTGTAACTGGCTTCCTGATGTCCACGACATTGATCTTCTTCCTTCACTTAGGTTGTGGGATGGAGTTCTTCAGCGTGTCCACGGGTAATACTCCGCGGTTACTCACCTGTCAGCTCGCGTTGTATTTCCAAAAGCTTCGACGCCCTTAGCCGGTCAGGGTCTTGTAGGACAAGTGAGTGTTTTATGGTCCAGAATGACTCAATGCAGTTGGGGCCGACGTACTCGTTCACGTATTCCTCATTTGAGAGGGACACGTTCCTGTGTTCATAGATTTTGGGCCGCTGTCAGGCTTTTGCCTCGTAGGTCTAGACCTCGCTAGAGTTCACGACGTTGTGCTGTTTGAAGCCGTCAGTCGCTACGCTCCTTCCTGCTTCTACACCAATGCAAGAATTGGGCAGACATGTGAGAAAATAAATCAGAAAAACTAGCATTTCGAACTTGGAAAATGTGGGTCAGTTTTAGTTGGAACTAACATCGGTAGCAAAGAGAGCTAGGAATGAGAGAAACGGAAAAGGTGTAAAGGTAAGTTGTCGATGTACAGGCGAGGATGGCAGTCTCTGACAGACTGAGAACCGGGATTAGCAATGCCATGTCAATGTGTGGCTAGTAAAAACGCGCTTGAAGATGACAAGCAATTGAGTCCTACCACCTCCCTGAACGGGAGGTTGCGTCAATCAGCGCGGATATTTGTGTTGGCAAGAAGGGGGGACTGTCATGATGAAGTCGGATCTCACGGCGTCAGTCGGGTACCACAACGTCGACGATCGCCGTGATGCAACTTGGATTCGGCACGGGCTCGCTGTGTTCTCGCAAGCTCTCGATATGGAACTCAATAGCGAACCGCATTTCGTGGATTGCTTCGTCCCGCGTAGCTCCCGTAGCGACGCATCCGGGAAGGTCAGGCGCGTAAGCGGAGAAGTTCCGCGTTGTCTGCTCAATAACGATGGCGTATTCCATAATGCTCCCTCAGTTCGTCAACCCAGCGAGCCGTTTGATGCTACCTCACGTTCCGGGGGCGAGGTCGTGGGCTAGGTTGCCTACAACAGTGACCGTACCGCGCTTGGTTGGACGCCAGTACTGATGTTAAGTTTGGGTAGCACGCAAGTCCTCGGACATGGAGCCTATTATTGACGCGTCGATTCATAGGAGCGTGTCCATCTTCTTACGGGCAGTTTGTGGATGCTTCACGACGATAGAACGAATTGTCGTCTGTGGGGTTAACCTACGATTTTAACAGTGGGGAAGCGTAGTGTTGCGTCGTCATTACTTGGGATATAGAGGCAGGTAGCGCGTTCGGAATTACGCACCGGACAGTCCAGGTGCACCTAACCTATATATACAGCCGTGATCCCAACGCGGCCATGTCCTAATTCATGGCTAACCTCAAGCCTGGCAGTCTGATCTATTTCAAATTCCTCAGGGGTCATTTCATCTGGCGATTTGCCACCTTGATACGGGCACGGCCATCCGGTGAGCATGAGGTAGCGTTGTTGGGCATAAGCATGTCTCAAACCATGCGTATTTCTCATGCCCGCCCTATCAATAGCCTTTACATATCTATTTACTTGCTGGACATAACTAAGGTGGCTAGGAATGAGAGAACCGTCTCCAGTTAATTCAGCCACTTCGTCTAATAACGGTCTTTGACTTATAGAGGTCAGTGGTACCTGTCGCGGACGACCGCCTTTAGTCCAACTTCCCTTCAAATCAATGTAGTCGGTGTGGTCAGCATAGGTAGCTTGAAACTTGAGAGATTCTTCTCTTCTTAATCCAAAAGCCTGTTGCATTCGTAGGCTCAGTTTGATATGCGGGTCGGTAATCTGCTTCAGTTGGTCAGGGGTCATTGTCCATGCTTTGGATTGCTTCGATCTGAGCGAAGTACCACGGATCCCATACTCTAGGTTTGTGCGATACATGACATGCGAACGGCCAACTTTTTTCGCCCACCAACGGATAAAAGCTAGATTGTTGGCTTGAGAACGCGGAGAGAGTTTGCTTCTTTGCCACTTTTCCACGAGCGCTAAGACATGCTTGCGTTTGAGTGAATGAGCATTCATATGTACGTAACCCATTGCATGCAGGTCGTTTGCAATTTTCTGAAGTGATTTCAGACGTTTTTGCTTGTTTCCATAGGAGCCGTCTCGATTGTGCTCACATAGGACTTTTAATTGATAATTCAGTGTTCGCAAGACTCAAGAATTCTGAGGATTTAGGTATTGGTACGACGTTGTTTCAGTCGTTCTGCTACTATGCAGGCCGCTTGGTACTCAGAGCATTGCTGTTCACGCATGATTTTTCGGCGTTCAGCTTTCTCGTGCTTTTCACTCATCGCAAGAGCAAGCGTTAGCGGGGGAGGAACACTTCGGAAGAGCGTTTCCAGCTTATCTGAGAAGATAACGCCTTCTACGTACTTACCAGGTTCTTTCTTTGCTGACTGAAGTAATCGACGTTGAGCATCAGTTAACTCGCGGAAACGAGCAACCTGCTCAATTTCTTCCTTTGGCAAAACCAAGCACATCCACCACTCAATCATGTTAAGCATCCGCTGACTTTCATTGGGAAAATCTGCAAGGTTCTGTGTCGCGATCCAGAACCAAGCGCCGTACTTCCGCCACATCTTTGTGATCTTCACGACGTAGTTTGCCAGGAGAGGGTGCGTGGTAATGATGTGACCTTCGTCCGTGACTACCAATGTCGGTCGTTCATCGTGCTGCTTACGTTCGACTAGATCATTGATATGCGACATGATTGATAAGTACGCTACCGTTAGTTGGTCGCCATAGCCTTCGCGGGCTAACAGACCCATCTCCAAGATGGTGACATCTTTGTCGGTCCAAGGTTTACCAGGTCGATTGAAGAAGTGGCCAGCGACTCCTGAGCAGAATAATGACATGCTCTCAAACATGTCCATAGCACGTATTCGCCTGGACTCAGGAAGTTCTTTGGATTGACTTAGGATCTTGAGTTCAGCGGCAACATGCTCGGTAAGTACTTCCTGTTTCTTATTGTTCTTAGCGGTTCTTGCAGCATTCAGAATCGCGTTGCGAATCAGCATTAAGTCTGATCTTGTGAGTCGTTCAGATTCTTTGGCATCGCCGCCGGTGACCATAACTCGTGCAATGATTTCCATCTCACCTAGTCGATCTCGCGCAACAGCCTCTTCCGTATCCTCGTGTCCCGAGGTTTCAGTTTCCAATAAGTGAATAGCGTCTTGAAAGGGTGGCAGGCTCACGTCTGCATTCGCCTGCAGAGTAATCTGGTCGACTGATAATCCAAGATCTGCGAAGTGCTCACCCAACAATTTGAATGAACCACCCGCCTCGATCAAGAATATTCGTGGCTTCTGTCTAGCCATCATCTGTTGAAGTAGATAGACGAGCATAGCCGACTTTCCTGCACCTGTCGGACCGAGAATAAGCATGTGTCCGTTTTTCTTTCGATCCTCTGAATGTAGGGGATCAAACACCAGTGGTTCTGCACCTCGATTGAAGAACACCAGGCCACTATTTCCAGTCCCTCGAGAACGGCCATACACAGGAAGTAAATTTGCCACATGACTTGAGAACATCAATCGTGATCTACGCGTTTGCTTGTCTAACTGAGGTTGGTAAACCATGGGTAGATTCCGAATGTAACTGTCAAGTTTCAGTAGGTCAGCTTCCCGCGTAATCGGCTGAAAACCATTCGGAAGTAGTAGAGCGTAGGTTTGGTTTACTTTGCGCTGGAGATCGAGAGGTCCATCCCCTCTGAGATAGAACGACAGAATCGTCGGAAACAGTTTGTTGCCTTTGGCGATTTCCCGTTCGCAACTAACGGCGTCTTCCTTGGTGAGCAAGGCGTCGGCGGAGTCTCCGACCGACGCTCGTTTGACTCTGGCGATTCGATCTGTAAGTAACTGTTGTGGTTGGATCAAGATGGTGAGAGCCAGAATCGTATGTTCAGGCATGCGATCAAAAAGCGCATAGATGTTGTCGCCTTGGGTTCGTTCTGCGGTGAAGTGTCCGATTGCTGGTGCGCGACGAAGCGATTGCACGGTGACTATTTCATGCGGCAATTCATCGAAAAACCACTGACCAGTCGTTTGGTCGCTTCGAGGTTGGGATACGACCAACTGTTCTGCAAAATCAAATCCATAGGCGGGATCTGCACAGTAGTCTCGGTAGGTGTCCTCAGCAAGTTGCCGACTATCGATTGATCCTTGAGGCAGTGGATTGAACCAGGGAACCATCCATTGCATGAATCTCTTGGCATCCATCGGCTTTGAATTGATACCGGCTACCTTTAGAGCGGTCTGAAATTGTGCGACAACAGATTCAAACTGTTCCTCAAGGGATTGCGTGAAGGACTTTCTTGAACTGTTTACTATCCGGTGTGTCAACACTGCGTAGGTTCTGCGAATTTGTCCTCGCCAGGCACTTCCAGAGATTGTCTGGTCTTGAAACAGACCTTCTGATTTGGAAAGTTGATCGATATGGTCTTCAAAGATTGACCTAAAGTAAGTGGAGTAGGGAGTGTCAAGCACGCCTGTTCGACCGTATTCAGAGACTTCCTTTTTGAAGTCAGTCAGATCCTGATCGTCCTTCAGGTAGATCTGCAGAACCCAAGGATTTTGCTCGTCTTCAGGTAGAGAATCTGCCAGAGCAACCTGTACTGCGTTTCTTACAGCAGTTAAATCACCGAGTGCCATAGACTCAGTGCCTATTGGAGTTATTTCCAGGACCGCTCCAAGACTCTGACCGTCGTCTAGTACAAACGATTTTGATTCTGCATTGAAATCAACCCACGGGAGAAACTGCGTAAACGACTCCGGTCGCTGATAGATTTCCCGCATTTCCGCTTGCTTTAAGGGGTTCGTTGAATGCCTTGGTGACGACAGGTCCGTACTACCGGTCTTACTT
Source organism: Gammaproteobacteria bacterium bin55 (assembly GCA_002238665.1). Classification (GTDB taxonomy): domain Bacteria; phylum Pseudomonadota; class Gammaproteobacteria; order Pseudomonadales; family Azotimanducaceae; genus Bin55. Next base: position 8,006 of record MPMU01000045.1, on the reverse strand, counting down.
AAACCAAATAACTTTGCGATACTCACCAGGTTGTGTTTTTACCGTTCGCCAGGGAGTGCATAGTGATTCTTCTCGTAGAGTTGGAACACAGTCCAGTATCCAGGAATCGGTACTTGATCCTTAGTGGCTAGATGAGGATATACGTACATATGTAAGGTAGGGTTGCTTAGGAAGCCTGGCGTGTCTTCAGGTAGCGACCGTCTGGTGAACGGGTCAGATTGATCTAAGACTATATTCAGCTCACTAGAAGACATGACATCTGCATTTTTCGGATCAGTCATATGGTCTTGGTAGATTTCCAAGGTGGTGCGTCCGTGCTGTTGCATGGTGGGCGCATTTTGCAAGGCACACCCCAACAAAGAGAAGCTAGTCAAGACCAGCAAACTGAGTATTTTGATTTTTTGCATGGGTGAGTTTTCTTCCTGTAGGGTGGTAGTCAATGTGGAGTTCTTGATCAATGTGGAGTACGATGTCTTGACCTGCGTTGACTAGCACTGCATCGAACTCCTGTCTAGATCTTTCGTTGAGCCAGGCGGTCATGGATTGAGAGGACTGTGCAATGGATTTACCGATCATGAACTTGGCTATGTCACCGGTTACTGCCGAATTTACTCCTCCTAGTGTGTTGGAACTTCGTTCGGTCTCGGCGAGTGCCGCGGCGTTGGCTGCACCTGTGATCGCACCAGACGCTAAGTGAGCGGCAATCAATGGTTTGAAATTGGATACTCGGTTGCCTGGTAGACAAGGGACACCGTAAGCATCGGAAATCCAGCCCAAAGAGTTGGTACTTTCGCCGTCAATCGTTCGAATGGTGCCATCGTCAAAAATGAACGTCACGGAAGTGAGTGAACCGGTCACGCACGATAACGTCCAGTCTCCAATGGCTTTTCCACTCCAGACCGTGCCACGCAAGTTGGGGATCGTATGTCCATTTGCGGCGAGGTTGTCGTTTCCGGTGATTACTTTGAATGGCATAGGATCTCTCACTCGATCCTCGACTGGGACGCGACCGATGAGGGCTGTCAGTGTCGTCGATCCGACTAGCACCGCGTTTTTAGGTATGGTATAGACCGATTCCGCACTCGAAATCGACTGCTCTGCGGCTGCAGTTCCTGCTAGGGGCGCATGCCACCGATATTGGTTTACCTCATTCACTGCTGAAGACTGGTTCGTCTTACCAGCTACGGAGAATCTTCCCCTGTTCTTTGCAATGTCTTCAGTGAGATTAAGGATTCGGTTCTCTAACTGTTCGATTTTCTCTCGTTGTTGACCTTGAATCCGTGCGTCTGCTTGACTTCGATTGGATAACTCACGATCAAGCTTGCTTGACAGATCACGTTCAAGATGGACGATTCGATCTATCAGACCTTGATTATGTTTCTGTGTTTCCTGAGTATCTTGCCTTAAAGAGCGGACATCGTCTAGGAGCGCAGATACTGATGCAGTTAGAGTTTTTATCGTGTCTGCCGGTGAGTCGCCATCTGGATTGGGTGTCTGAGGTAAGGACTCCAACCATACTCCTTCGTCATTGTTACTAGAGCATGATTTGAGTGAAATGAAGATCAAAATTAAGAGAGTTGACACTGTAATCAGTATCAAGACCGGTTTCGGCAAGCGAAGATTTTTTAGCATTTAGTGAACCAGTGCTTGATCGTAGGGCAGTTCAGATACGAGATAGACGACGCTCGAATATCCTTTCTTGCCTTGAGGTAGTAACCGGCTATGGTGAAAGGTTGAGGTCACCCAGGTCCCTTTTAACGTGCGTGGTTCTAGCGCTTTCGACACATTACCTGAGTTTTTCAGCATCACAGCCGTGACATAGTGTTCATCTGAGCGCCATGAAACAATTGGTTTACTCTCGACTTCCGGGTCTCTACTCAATCTCGGTGAGGTACTTTCTAGCCGGACTCGTACGAGTCCCTTGAGTCCAGGTAACAGCCGTTTCGGTGCAAACACCTGCTTTGCTGCGAATCGAGTCAGCTCTACCGGCGAATATGAGAGTAGGAGACTTGGTTGTTGAGGCCGTTTTGATCGCTTGATGGCAACGGTTTGAAACTCCGTTTCCTCATAGCCAGCTTCAAGGTTCAGCACAATTGACTGAGTGGCACCGACTTGCTTGACTACGAGTCGAGTTTTGGGAAAGGGCTGAAGCGCTGTTAGATATACGGTTGAAGAGATATTCTCGACCGAAAGTAGCTCACTCAGTGAGGTTGGTATGCCAAATTCCATGTGGCTTTCAAACCGTAATTCAAATGGCACACCAACTTGAACGTAAATCGGTATTGGTGAGTCGGAATAGATGAGTTCCAGTACATCGAAGTTTTCGGATCTCGATTGGGACGGGAATAGGATTGCCAACACACAGACAATCACTCCTAAATGAAAATGCAGATACTTCACGATGTTCCGTTTAGTCTGTTCAAATCGTCTCATAGGTCACTCGTCTTAATGTGATATTCGCCGTCGATCTGGTCAAGCTCTTGCGGTCCTGAACCTTCGTAGCCGTCGAGAGCCAGTCCCCACGGATTTGATTCCACATCTACTTCGTAGCGAATAACTCTTATTGGATATCGAATGTGTTTCTCCTTGACTGGCACACCCTGTACCGATTCAGCAAGTCGCATGTCCAGCCAGACAATCCACACGTCGTCCGACACTAGGTCAACCCGTCGTTCTTCGTAACCCTGTCCTGCTATCTCCTGAAGCCCTCTCTCCCTAAGTGCTAATTCACCACGTTTTGCTTTCTCCTCCAACGCAGCAAGTAGCTGGTTTCTATAACGAGGTGTCAAATAAGCAGAGAGGGCGTAAATCTGTTGGCTAAAGTCTTTGCTTCCATCGTCTTCCCAACGATGAAGTTGCTTGAAGATGTAGGATGCGAACGCATAGACGTTCGCCGCGCCGGGATCATTACCTCCGATTGTTGCGCCGGATCTAAGATCCGGAGGGATATGTACAGTCATATGAGAGGGTGCTCGCAACAATCCAATCCCTAGCACCAGAATAATCAATACCAAGAGTGAGATCACGATCCACAGCGATCTGATGTGTGCACGGCTATCGTCCAATGCATTTTGAAATCGCCCCATTTCACGATCGACCGAGGTCCCAAACACCGGATCTTCGAATGATTGAAGACCGGCGGATATTTCGGTCGGCTAACCAAAATCGAACTCGAAGCATGTAGTAGCCGTCAGGTTTGTTTTTCTTTACGCGTCTGAAGACACTCGCAAGTACCACCGTTGAAGCAACGACTCCTATGCCAGCAATTCCGAAACTCATAGTGACTGCTCCAAATAGAGTAGCGACAAGTAGTCCCATAGGCAACCAAAACGCAGACGAGATGATGGCAATTGCGGTAAGTTCAGGTATAGAACAGCCTTTGAAAACAGCAGGTTCGCTATTCAGTCGATCGGGTAGTAAGCCGGTGTCCGCCGTACGTTCAAGAGATTCTGAGGTCATTAGATAATCCCTGCGGCTTCGGTTAGCAGGTAGCTGGCAAAGATCAGGATGACTGCACCCACGATAGCGAATACACCAACTTCAGCCCATTCTGCTTTTCCTTGACGCGCTTCATTGAACTTAGCAAAGCCGATATACGAAACCCAGAGGAAACCTATCGTGGAGATTGCTAATCCCATCAGGGTAGCCCCATCCTTGATATACCCTTGAATCAACCCAATCCAATCGCCACTAGCTGGAGCGGTACTTGGAGGTGTTTGAGTAGGCAGTGCTTGTATTAGTAAATCGTTTAACTCTGGCACGACAAACTGCAAGGTCGTAAAAAATAAATCCAACATAAAATCCTCTTTTGATTAGCGCAGATAAAACCCGAGTACGAGGAGCACGATGCTCGCACGTATGGTTAGCCAAAGAACGTCAAAGAGCGTGATGCCTCCTTCAAACCAGGCTTGAAAATTGCCAAAAGCCATCCAAATCACCCAAACCAACGCGATCAGGATCACTGCGGATGCAATGGCAAGAAGCATCGTCTCTGGAGTGATTCCGGAAGCAGCCTGGAAAGCAAGACTTTGTTGATTGTTCATTGGGTGTAATCGCCTTGTAGTGGTTTGAATGACCGTGGTGTCTGGTTGTACTCGGTTATGTACGAATTGATTCCTTGCTGAACCTTCTGTAAATCCTGTCGGAGCCAGTCGTATCGAAACCGAATTCGATCATTGGGGTTCTGAAGTTCCTCTGCCTGACTGACTAGCGCTTCTAATTCCGCAATTTCGTCAATCACGTTTTGGAGAATGTCTCTCTCTGTTCGAGTGTCTGCACTCAGGCAGAGACTCATCAAGCAGATGGCACAAAAAGAAACCGCGTTAAGCGGCTTGGTTTGGAATCGGTCTTCATTCAACATGAAAACAATGTTGAACATTAGTACATGGCTATTTCGTTTTTTTCAATTCACCAGTTGAAGCGGTTTTCTGGCTTAGGAGAGCACTAGATCAATTGACAAAGAGAGATAACTTCGCTCGTAAACCGAATTGGGAGTATCTTCTTTGTTGACGTACTCGTAGGATATACTCTGCAAATAATCCACTGCAACTTCCTGAAGATGAACGATCCTATTTCCACGCTACCCAGTGAAGAATCTAGAAAAGAGTTGAATCGACTATCTTGTCTGTAATCCATGCTTCAACAGGAATGTCTGAATCCTGAATCAGGGCTTTCTATACAAGACCATCGCAATTCTGATGGGTTTTGAGGAGATTAATCTACTTCTACACACGCGTCACCTGACACTCAAGGTCAAGTCGACTGATTATTAAGTCTGCAACTCTTGAATTAAAGGCAAGGAAGAACTCGGATGCAAATGGAACATGCCTTAAACGGGCATATTGAGGGAGCATCTGTGCTGTGCTCGGATGGACGTTCAAATTATCAACGGGCTGCGTTCCACAACAACCTGCATCACATTGAGGTGAGGAACAAGGAAAAGTCGATTCCATACATGGATGAATACACCAACGAAGTTCAGCAACTGAGCCTGGCACGGGTCAACAGTTTCATCAAACCATGAATATTTAGGTGAATGGACGAGCTCGATGCGTGTCGACCGCCTATCTTTCATATTACCTAACCTGGCTTGACAAATCGAATCGCGAACACCTCCAAAACGGCACCATCTACAAAACAATAAACACAAGTAAATCTAAATGAGCGATCTTTTTTAAAAAAGCTTGACATTTAGGCTTTGATCTATAATAGGCAACTGGTATTTCAAGTAAAACTCACTAACTAAATAGGAGGTTCTTATGCGTAAATTTGTAACTAATGTGTTGTTTGGCAGCAGTATTTTCTTCATGGTATTCGGTTCCATGCCAAGTATTCAATTTTCACCTTCGTGGGCTGTTTTTGACGTAGGAGTAAAATTGCATGCACGTTGTCCGGATGGCTCAATACCAAGGACTGGAGGCGGTGGTAGCTACTATTGAAGATAAATTTGGTAACCAAATTCCAACAGACGAATTAGGAACACCACTCTACGAAGTGCACCATGCAGAGTGGGGATCGATTAACGAAGCTGTTACGTTCTTACAATCGCGCGGATACGTCACGATCGAAGATGCAGACGGAGACGGGATTCCTGACAACGTAGATAAGTGTAAAGGTAATGCTAAAAACAATTGCTACTGTTCTTACTCTGATGCGATAGGGATTGTTCTCGGGACTCAAGCGCTCTGGTACGGGTGGATCGCTGTGATTGCGGGATTAAGTCCTGTCGGAGTAATCTACGGCGTGGTTGCAGGTGTCTTTGGCGTAATTGTATTTATAAACACATTGGCTTGCTAGTTAAAATGTATAGTCCGAAAAAGATAATTCTAACCGTTGTGGTATTCGTAGCTTCTTCCTTTGTAGTGTCGTTGTGTAATTATGCATGGTTCGAAATAATTTCAGCACCTCTGTCATTTCCGATCCAGCTTAGTGTCTCGATCTTCATAGGTATTACGGTTGCTGGCCCTCTGGCTCATCTGTTTTGGATTGAGTTTTGGAAGGGTTATTGGGAACGCATAAAAAATGCTCCTAGATCCCGCATTGTTTTTACAAGAACCATGTTTATTTTTGCTGTTGCAGCTTTGTTGTTTGCGTTGAACGACTAAAAGAGCAACACGAGAAGCAGCTCCACTCTTGTTTTCTGTTCTGCATGTAAAGTCTCACTTGACGATCGGTAATGTGTTTGTCAGGCATAGATGTATTTCCTAATGAGGATGTCACACCTTAGGCAATTCCGTCGCGATCACGTAGCGCGGCTTTAGGCCTCACCGATTCTTGCCTTGATTGTCGCTGAGTTTTTATCTTGATTGTCGTTTGACAATTAGCGTAAACGTGTGCGTGTGTTGAACACAGTCTTCTGAGCCTCTTGATAGCGGTTACTGCCACGGACTCAAGACCAAGCCTTGGCACTTTACAATCTGGAAGGTACATGTCGTTTTACATTCAATCAACGCGTCAGGGATCAAAGGTAGCAAAGGTAGAGCGGTCGGTGGTGCTGCGCGCCTCACCATGGGAGACACCCGCCGCCAGACATCAGATAGTCATAGAAAAAACAGTCTTTTAAAATTCCATGAGTACGTGTTGTGTCGTATGCTTGCAGACGCATGTTAGATTGAATAACAAGAAGACAGTCATGATGCTTCGTGTGAACGAATTGAGGCGTTGGTTGGGTTTGGTGTGGCAATGAGAGGTGCGATCGCAATCCACTTGAGCAACCTGACTGGTGCCCTGGGTAGCGATTGTCCCATTGATATACTTGGCTCAATACCAAGATGTGCGGTTGGCGTGAGTCCAGCGTGTGCAGACCGGCCCTCCCGATACTGACTTCCTCGACGCCGGCAGAGTCCCGCGCAGTCTTGAGCCGCGTCGCGCGGTTCGCCCGTGCGCGCCTAAGTGGTCTGATTCCCGCTGTTGCGCTGCTGCTCGGTACGGCGTCGCTATTCCACGTTGCGCCTGTGCAGGCGCAGGTCCCCTCAGCTCAGACGAATCTAATCGTCACACCCGGCGACGGAAAGCTGGAACTGCGATGGGACGGTCCCTTGGGCGAGGTGGTGACTGGCTACGATGTGCACTACAACCCGTCGCCGCTCAACCAACCCGCCACCGCATGGACAAATGATAACCATAGCGGTACTCTGCCTATTCACGCAATCAGTTCGCTGAAGAACGGCATCAGAGTCCGGGTACGGGTGCGGGCGAAGAACGACAATGGTGCTGGCCCGTGGGTGTTCAGCTCGGGAACGCCGGCGATTATTCTCAAATGGCCGTCGGCCACCGTCAGTGAGGCCGAGAGTACTACGCGCACTCGGCAGATTCGTCTCAAATCCGAACCAGTCTCACAAGCTATTAGCGGCACGGTGACCTATGCGCCTGGTAGCAACAATCCTGCCAGCCTAACAGACGACCTGCAGACCGGCTACGCCACGACCTTCTCGGCCGCTGCCGGCGGGTTTCCAGAGATTGTCCTTGCCCTGCCTGTCAACGACAGGCTGAACGAGGTGCACGAGAAGTACACCGTCAGGATTAACGCGGGTACGGGCTACAGGGTTGGCTCCCCCGCTACCGTGTCTCGTTCACGATTTTGGACAACGACCCGCCAGCGGCACCGACGGGGCTTTCGCTGGCATCGGGAACAGGTAAGCTAACAGCGTCGTGGAGCAAGCCTGAGGGGCCGGTGACGGGTTACCAGTTACGCTACAAGGAAACGGCAGCGCTTAACCGGACCGCCACGACCCCGAACGACCCGTCTACGGGGTGGGTGACGAACTCCCCTACGGGCACTGGTACCTCGGCGGACATCACGGGCTTGACGAACTGGAAGGCATACCATGTACAGGTGCGGGCGACGGATGGCCAGTCCCAGACCGGCAACGGCTACGGTGTCTGGTCGGCCTCACAGACGGGCACGCCGCAGTCGCCACCCGACGCGGTGTCGGGCCTAATTCTATTGGGTGGCCCCACCAGCACTACAGCGACCGTGTTGTGGGCGGTTCCAGCAGACAACGGCT
>MPMU01000044.1 GCA_002238665.1 Gammaproteobacteria bacterium bin55 | reverse complement strand
CTGATCGCGTCGATTGTGTCTTTGGGAATTTCATAGTACTCGGAGTGCATTTCGTGAAGACTCAAATCTTCAACACGAACTGGTTGAAACGTACCAGCACCGACATGAAGTGTCACCTTACTGATTTGTATCCCCGACTCTTGCAAGGCACTCAATAATTCCGTGCTGAAGTGTAGCCCCGCTGTAGGTGCGGCAACCGCTCCCCTCTTGTTTGAGTAAACAGTCTGATAGCGCTCTTCATCTGCTTTAGATGTTTTCCGTCGAATATAAGGCGGCAAAGGCGTACTACCGTGTTCCTCGAGAAAGTCATAGATCAGGTATGGAAATTTGAGAACGTAAAACTCTCCGTCTCTACCTAGAACTTCAAGATTCTGGCTTCCGATATGAAGTAAACGACTCTTCTTCAATGGTTTGCTCACCCTGACCTGACAGAGCGCGGAATGCTCGTCAATTATCCGTTCCACGAGGATTTCTGCTTGACCACCAGAGTCTTTTTTCGCTTGTAAACGCGCTTGAATGACTCTGGTATCGTTGATAACCAATGTATCGCCAGCAGTCAAAAACTCGCCAATCTCGAAAAAGTGTTTGTGCTCTATTTCATTCTGTCGCAGAACAAGAAGACGGCTATCGGTACGCTGCGTTAGTGGTTCTTGTGCAATGAGACCTGAAGGAAGCTCGAAATCGAAATCCTTGCGTTGCCACGACTGCTTATTCATGTAAATCCCTTTTAGGCGTACCAGTGCAATTACTATTAGTGCTTGACTACGTTAATACGAACAAGCTGAGGAACAATTTTGACTATCAAGAAAATTCAAGATTCAATGTATTGGGCGATCACGCTTACAGCACTTCTCCTAGGAAATCTTGCCTTTGGTCAGGATCGTTGGGAGAATACGATTCAGGCATTTGAAACAGCGGATAGTGAAAATCCGCCTCCGAAAAACGCAATTTTGTTTGTAGGAAGTTCAAGTATCGTCTATTGGCGTACGTTATCCGAAGATATGGTACCCCTCAACGTCATTAATCGTGGCTTCGGTGGCTCTCAGATGCACGAACTGAATATGTATCGAGACCGTATCGTGACCAATTACCAGCCAAAAGCTGTCGTGGTATACGAAGGAGACAACGATGTTGCTGCGGGAAAATCAGTCGATGAGATTATTCCTGAGTATGTGAGTTTCATTGAACACTTAAATGAATCATTAGATAAAGTCGACATATACCTCATAGCGGTTAAACCCTCCATCGCCCGAGCTACAATGTGGGAAACTATGCAAGCAGTGAACGAACAGTTGTTCGAACTTTCAAAGCAACACGAAAATGTCCACTACTTCGATATTGCGTCGCCTATGCTGCAATCCACAGGTGAAGTCAAAGACGACATTTTTGTTGAGGACGGACTACATATGAACGCCGCGGGATATGAGATTTGGACTAATGTCATTCGCCCTGTTCTGCTCGAAAAATACGACGAATAAACATGGTGCCTGAGGAGAGACTCGAACTCTCACGGTGTTACCACCACTAGATTTTGAATCTAGCGCGTATACCAATTTCGCCACTCAGGCAGATCATTTGTGAAGGTAAATTTTGGTGCTTAAATACATGACTCCACAGTCATTCAAAAATTTAGGTCGGTTTCTTAGGTCGCTTTTGAAGCTTCTCGTCAGCTAACTCAAAGATAGCGTCTAAGAATTCTTGCGGAGACGCGTCAATGCGATCTGGGAAGGGTTTGCGCGGTCGACCATAATTTCATTTTTTAGGCATTAGCGTTCACACTTTCAGTTATTTTCGTTTTGACCTTCCTCCCAGCCAGTCTTGTAAGCAGATATTCTTGTGTGCGATTACCTCTCCTCTCACAGAGTTGCAGAAACCACACAAAAGCTGTAAATTTTCAATGTGAGGAGTGCCGCCTTTGGTTGGAGGGATAATGTGGTCAACGGTCAAATTTTGAATTTTAAAGTGTTCGTCACATCCATTACAGTTCCCCCCTTGTTCACTGTAAAGGATTTTCTTATTCATTGGAGAGTTGTAGGGTGGTAACTTGCCTAAGTCAGTGCGTTGTGGAATGTCTACTCGGTCGGTGACACCTATGAATATATCGGGTTGATCGGTCTTGATTCGCTCTCTTGCATACGGAACTTGCGGTCAAGGTCTTGCTTGGTAAAAGGTGGTTCTTCTCGATCTACAGAGCCTAGGTCAACTAGTGCTTTCAATGCCTTGTCTAGTTACTTTTTCTTTCTGTCGTTCGTGTCCGGGTGCACTATTTTTTCTTTGACAGACTATCATGAAGTTTTAACTGCTCTTCGAGTTCGGCTCGTTTTTGAGCCATAAACACATCCATAGGCCGGGCACCTTTGCTTTTATTACAGGGGCCACAAAGAAGCTGGAGATTACTTATGTGGTTTGAACCGTTTTGATCTTGAGGAATGATGTGGTCTACTTCAAAGAGTTTAAACTCCATTCTAAGACCGCACCCGTTGCATTTTCCATCTTGTTTACCGAATAGGGTGTACTTGTTCGTTAGTGAGTTGTAACGTTCAATTTTGGCATCGCCAAATATTTCGTTTTCTTCGTCGGTAAGATCATTCGTGGTACGTGTCGGTAAATCTGTCCTTATATTCCCCTCATAGAACATTCCTAATTCTTTTTCCATTCGCTTGACCACAAGCTCACCCGCCATTGGGCTAATGTCACAGGCTACCCAGTTACGACCCAGTTCTTGTGCTGCGACACTAGAAGTCGCACACCCGCAGAAAGGATCGAATACGACATCCCCCCTTTTCGTACTGGCCTCAATAATCCGTCTAAGAAGAGGAAGTGGTTTCTGTGTGGGGTATCCAGTTCGTTCTTTTGCCATTGAATTTACATACGAAATATCTGTCCACCAGTCGTTACAAATCATTCCTTCGTCTGGGTAGTAAATACGTTTTTTACCTGCATCTACGCGTATACGACATCGTCGACCTTGAGAATCTACTTGCCTAAAGTGGCTGTCTAAGTATTTTTGTGAAACAGGAATTCGATAATCTTTCCACGCTTCATTTGACAATGCGTACAAAAAAACTACATCGTGTTTTTTTGCAAAGAACTTTTTGCTTCTTCCGCTCGTTGAATAACACCAAATAATCTCGTTCCTGAAATTCGCCTTGCCAAATATCGCGTCCATAACCATTTTGAGATAGTGTGACATAGTCGGGTCACAATGCAGATAAATGGATCCTGTTGGTTTCAACAAGCGTTTCATTTCGAGAATCCGAATGGCCATATAAATAAGATATGACTTATCGCTGTCGCCATTTACTTGACCACTAGTCTCAATTACCGAGTAGAGCGCAGGATGCTTGTCCGCTATATAGCCGTGCCAAGCATCATCCACATCCCGTAGCGTCCAAGTGTCTTTAAATGCAGCCCCCGCAGCCTTGCTACCTATAGGTGCAGCGTAGTTGTGTTTGCTATTGAAAGGGGGGTCAAGGTAAATCAGGTCTATATGACCGGAATTCATTCCCCTCATAACGTACAGATTATCTTCGATAAATATATCGCTATCTTCCCAGTTTTTACGGCTAGCCATGTTTATTCGTCCTGCCCTGTCAGCTCTTTATAAGTAATTGTCTTCCCTACCATCAAACCAAATAAGCAATCAAGCCGGACCTGGGTGTCCAACCGCACATTGCCTTCATTCAAACGGAAAGTAAATCCATCCACATAGGCCCTGCAGAGTTTCTCTGACCAGTTGTGATAGGTTCCATTGTAACCTCGTTTCAATTAAGTCCACACTGATTCAATGCTGTTGGTATAAGCCATATCATATACAAATTCCTTATCATTGTGCTTCACCGTTTGGTGTTTCTCTAACACCCCGACATAGGATCTATACTCATCAGTGTAAATCGTGGCTGAGCTATCAACTCTATCTTGAATGAACTCGTGCATCACTTCTCGATCAGTTGGTCTAACAGGGGTAGTACCCCCTCTCTTTCTCGCATGCCTACTACAGCCTGCATTCCTGCTACACCCCAGCCTTGTTTGGGCTTCTTTGATTATTGCGTATTCGATTCCTTGCCACACAAATGAGTCTCGTCTATTTCAACTTCACCTTGAAAAGCCGACACCAAACTACCACAGGCGACCCGCAGCCTATGTAGCATGTACCACGCGGCCTTGTAGCTGATGGATAGTTCGTGTCTCAATTATTTGGCACTAATGCACTTGCGAGAGGGCATCAGCAGATAAGCCGAGTAAATCCATTTTCTAGGATCAATCTTGTTGAGCTCCATCGGCGCCGCCCCAGTCCCTGCATTGAAGTATTGACGGCAATGACCACACCAGTATTCACCCAGCTTCTTGGGAGGAGAATCTTCGTCTCGCTACCACACAGGACACAACAAGGAAAATTACCCCAACGAACCTGCTCTATATACCGAATGGCATTCGCTTGACTAGGGAACATTTCGGTCAGGTCCAAAGGCTGAGGGTGTTTGCTTTTCGCTTCATGCTAGCAAATCTTAGTTTGTATATCTTTCAGGTTGTATTTCTAGTAATTAACGAGGTCGTTTGTCAAGTTATCGCCTTACTACTCCAAAATTACGCACTAAATCTTCCATTTGAACGAGGGTATCGAACTTCCTAATGTTGTGCCTACCTGCGAACTCACGAACTTATTTACATAACTGTGAGTAATGTCAAAATACTCCGTGTAGTCATGTATATAAGCCCAGAATTTTGGTGTTTAGGTGATTTTCGTAAATACGTCGTGATTCACTAGAAAGGTGTTCCAGAGCTCGGTCGGTTTCTTACCTTCAGCATCCGAAAATGCTCGAGCCAATACCCAGATCGTATGGATTTTTGACCCATCTTCAATTCGGCCCGTGAAATTAGCGATTGACCCTAAATTTCCATTTTCATTTCGAAAATCCACGGTCAGTGTGATCAAATCGCCATTCAGACAGCCAATGACGGAATAAATCTCCTCCTCAGCTGCACGACCTTTTGCCGATCTAAACAGACCGGTTACCAAGCTCTTTACGACAGATTGAATCCGCAAAATCGAGCCGTTCTGATTTTGCCAATCTCCAGTCAAGTCCATGTATCTACCCCATCCTCGCCTTACGCACTTGCTCGTGCCTTGACTTCCTTGCGACGTTGGTGAAGAATAGGTTCAGTGTAGCCATTCGGCTGTACCAATCCTTCGAAAATCAGATCACCCGCAGCTTGGAATGCAATGCTATCTGTGAAGTTCGGTGACATATTCTCATACTCGTCGTCCCCGCTGTTCTGTTCATCAACGACTGTAGCCATGCGTTCAAGAGATTGTCTCACCTGTTCTTCCGACACCATGCCATGGAGCAACCAATTTGTGATGTGTTGACTTGAAATTCGGCAGGTTGCGCGATCTTCCATCAGACCGACGTTGTTTATGTCTGGAACTTTAGAACATCCAATACCCTGATCCACCCAACGCACGACATAGCCCAAAATACCCTGTACGTTGTTATCGAGCTCGTTTTGGACCTCTTCTGCTGATAGGTTTTCACCCGCTGACAGAGGGATGGTCAAGATACTGTCCATAGGTGCAATATCGCGAGATTTCAGGGCTTCCTGTCTAGATGCAACACTTATGCTGTGATAGTGCAGAGCATGCAATGTAGCAGCCGTAGGTGAGGGTACCCAAGCACAGCTCGCACCCGCTGTTGGGTGACCGACTTTAGCCACCATCATTTCTTTCATTTCATCAGGCTTAGGCCACATACCTTTACCGATCTGAGCTTTCCCTGGAAATCCAGTCTTGATGCCGTTGTCCACATTCCGATCTTCGTAAGCAAGAATCCACTCTGCTTGTTTCATGGATTCCTTACGCAACATGACACCTGCCCTCATACTGGTATGAATCTCGTCACCGGTCCTATCTAGGAATCCTGTATTTATGAATACGATGCGTGATTTTGCGATCTGAATACACTGCCTGAGATTTAGACTCGTGCGTCTTTCTTCATCCATAACCCCAATTTTGATCGTATGCCGGTCCAGACCTAGCATATCTTCGACTGCATTGAATAAATCACAGGTGAACTGTGTTTCGTCTGGTCCATGTAGTTTCGGCTTGACGATGTAAATACTTCCTGCGCGACTATTTCGTAGCGAACCTTCGCCTTTTACGTCGTGAACGGAACACAGTGAGGTGATAACCGCATCCATGATGCCTTCGAATATCTCAGACCCATCTGGCAACAGGATCGCATCGTTCTTCATAAGTAGACCGACGTTCCTTACCAGCAATAGACTGCGTCCTGGTAGAGTAAATGAAGAGCCATCTGGTGCTGTATAGGACCGGTCTTCATTTAAGACTCGATGAACGGTTTCGCCACCTTTCTCAAACGATTCAGAAAGATCTCCTTTCATCAGTCCAAGCCAATTACGATATACCGCGGTCTTGTCTTCAGCATCGACTGCCGCGACGGAATCCTCGCAATCTTGAATGGTCGTGATCGCAGATTCAAAGACCACATCCTTAACTCCCGCAGGATGCACTGAGCCTACATCGTGTGTACGATCAATCTGAATTTCTACATGTAATCCATTGTTTTTAAACAATATAGAACTAGGTTCACTTGCATCACCTGAATTGAATCCAACAAACTGATCGGGATTTCGGAGGTTTGACGTACGGTCGCCGACCTGAATCTCTACAACAGATTTATCCCCCTCTTGACCAAGACGATAGGAGGTCACATCTTTATGAGATGCATCCTCGAGAGGTACGATGGCATCTAGCTCCTCTGCCACACGATCAATGACGATAGCCCCTCGACCTGGATTGTAACTGTCGCCCTTTTCAGTGCCCGGGCCTTCGGGTAATAGGTCCGTACCATAGAACGCATCGTACGCGCTACCCCAACGTGCATTTGCCGCATTTAGTGCAAAACGTGCATTTAGGACCGGTACTACGAGCTGAGGTCCAGCAATCGTTGCAATCTCCGAATCTACATTCGCAGTATCAATTTCAAAATCCTGCTCAGGTTCAGGTCGTATATAACCGATGCTTCGTAGGAACGCTTTATACGTCTCTAATTCGATCGATTTACCGCGTTGTTCGAGATGCCAGCTGTCGATTTGAGACTGTAACTCATCTCTAAAAGAAAGCAGCTCGGTATTCCTAGGAGTGAATTCCGAAACGATCTTCGCGAAGCCCGTCCAAAACTCGTCACTGTTTACATTTGTTCCCGGCAATGCCTCCTGCGCGATAAAGTCGTCTAGAACCTTATCTATCTGCAAGCCGTTTCGATTTACCAAAGTACTCATAATTGATTCTCTCACTAATCGGCCGTCTAAGACGACCTCTCCTTTCTAATACGTTCTAAGTCGGTAAATTATCAAAAAAGACCATTGGGAAGTAATTGATTGACGGACACAGACAACAAACATCAGGAGTCAGAATCACCTGAAACCGACCAGATTTTGAAGCCTGCGGCGTTTCGTTATCGTCTGCTTTCGATCATCTACGATACTCTGATCTTGTTAGGAATCTGGATTCTTACCATCGTTTTACTCGTCACCTTGATTCAAGACTATGTCGTCGGTGCCTGGGTTCAGAGTTTGCTATTTATCGAGTCTTTCGTGTTTTTTACGTATTTCTGGATCGCTCGTGGACAGACCGCCGGTATGGTTGCGTGGCGACTGCAAATTCAATGTGAAGTACGATTCACGCTCCGTCATGCGTTCCTTCGTTTTATCGGCGGGATGCTTGGCCTAGCCTGCGTTGGTTTGGGATTTCTTTGGATCTACATTGACAAGGATCGTCGGTCCTGGTCGGACATTTTCTCAAATAGTCAAATCGTCCGCGCAAACAAGGTTCGATGAAGAGCTAGCTTGCGACTTAAATGTGGCCCTATTTGGAACGGTGCAGTAAGTAGATTGAGCTACCAAAAAGCACAATCACCGGCACCGACATGTTGATGACCGGGTGAATAGGTAAGACCAGACTGATTGGCGCTGTAAAGTCTTGAACTAGATGGAAAGTCAACCCAATCAGCAGACCCATCGCGATACGAGTACCAATCGCTGTCTGTCTCGACGCACTGAGTACAAAAGCAAGTGCTAATAAACCAAGCCCAATTAATGTGAATACACGGTAAACTCGAACCCAGTATTCATTCACGAGTTGCCGATTACTAACTCCGACCGAATCCAACAAAGAGACATGGTGAAGGAGCGCAAGAATACTCATTTCCTTTGCTTTCACGGATGCTTTTGAGACAAAATAGTCAGGTGTCAAGCGAGAATTCCAGATCAAGCTACCTTCACCTCTAGACTCTACTTTGCTTCCATGAGAATACTCCACCACACCAGAAAGCCGCCAAATACCGCTAGTCTCGTCGTATCGCGCAGTATTAGCTCTGCGAATTTTCATCGGACCCTCACCTTCCGGCACAATGAACTGAGTTAAGTTCCGGAGCTCACCTTGATCTGAAATTTCACTGGTGAAGGTGAAGGACCCTCCCTCTTCAATCCACTCATTGCTTCTAAGAATTGATTCGCCGCTACTTTCGTGTGAACGATCCGACTGAGTCAATGCCACATAACCTTCCACTGCGGCGACACAAATGACGTACAACACCAGCATCGTTGAACCTATGGTTATAAACAGCCTCAACTGAGACACGCCTGATGTTCGAAATACTGTGAGCTCATTGGCATTGGCCAGATTACCAATACCGATCAAGGTCCCTATAAAAATCGCGAATGGCAAAATAACTTGAGCTTGTTGAGGTAGCAGCTCAATCGCTGTTCTCAGGTTCACGACGGCAGGAAGGTCGGAATTCACGGATTCGCCTATATAAGCAAAAATCAACGAAACTACAAGAAAAACAACTAGAACCAGCAGACTTGCCTGTGTGACTGCCAGACCCAAGTGAAGGTCCATCCTGAGCACTCTCATGTCGGCAACCAAGACTTACGTAAAAGAACTAAACCGAAAATCAAGAAGACCAAGTGCAGTATCGTTAACGCATACGCACCCAATGCAGGCATCCAGTCAGTCATGTTCCTACCGATGACAACCGATGCGATGTACAAGACGAATAGAGTCAATCCTGGAGCAATTTGGCTGTAACGTCCGCGCCGAGGTGGCACTTTGGCGATACCGATGCCTAACAGTGAAACAATCAGAGTCATGATCGGAAGTGAAACACGCCATTGGAATTCACTCAAATGAGATGGCTTTGAAAGATCCAAATTCACCGTGTGAATGCTGGATTCGTTGAACTTTGCTACAACCGGAATTTTGTCGATTCGGTGCTGAAATTCTTCAAAAGCTGCATTGAGCAAGTCTCCTGTTTCGAGATTCAGCGTCAAGTACTCACCGTTCGTGAGCAAGAGCGCTCTAGTGGACAACTCTGGGTATTCAGCAATATTGATTGATTGTGCCGTCGCAAATTCAAGATGTGGGCCGTCAACACTCCCGTAGACGATATTGTCCAACTGGTGATTCTCGGTATCAATACCCTTGACAAAAACCATCTTCTTCCCGTTGTCAAAGGTCTTAACTACATTTGCAGGTAGTTGGTTGATACTGTCACTCGCTTTCGTTTCCGACATGATCTTCTCGAATTGCCCAACAAAATCCGGAGTGACCCAAAAGCTCAAAAATGCGACTATCAACGTTAGCGGTACGACTATTGATGCAAGCCAACCGAACAGTCGAAGGGGAGAAAGACCTCCCATGACAAGAACTGAAAATTCCTGTTCGCTGTGATAACGACCCAAGGTCACCACAATACTAAGAAACAATCCAAGCGGAATTACCAGTACGACAAATTCAGGCAATCGGAGGACGAGTACAGTCCATAATAATTCGATAGGTATGCGCCCATTGACGACCTCTTCGACATACCCGCTAAACCGACCGCCGACGCTGACCAGAATAAGGATGGAGAAAACCAGTGCGAATACTGAGAGCAACTCAAAGAGAAGATTTTTTGCGGCAACGGGCATGGAAAGTCTTAAGCGGACTAAAGGTCAACTCAACGGGTAGCTCAGTTATTCTTTATTACCTGAAAGTCTATCAACGGTAATTGGTCTCAAATCCAGGTGACACGGATATCTTTTTACACACTCCTAGAGGGAGATAGTGAACAACTGTATTTGACGGCTTGTCGAATCACCGCCAAGGCGTATACAAGTGGATCAAAAACGGTGATTCTCGTTGCAGATGAAGAAAAGGCAAAAGAACTTGATGACTATTTATGGGAATATCCCAAAGACAGGTTTTTGCCTCATGGGAGATTCAGTGCAAAACCAAATCCCAATCTAAGAACGATAATTTTTTGTTTGGATGACCCTTTACCAACTTTTGACTTGCTTGTGAATCTAACTGACGTTATTCCAGACAATTTCAGTGAATTTGACCGAATCGTCGAATTTGTCACTGTTAGCAATCGAGAAGAAGCAAGAATCAAATATCGCAAGTACCAAAAATCAGGCTGTGGATCTCTCGAAACATTTAAGGCTTAGATTTCACCTTACCTAAGTGTGACTAAGAGAGCTACCCAACCAACACCCACCACCATGAGTTCAAAACACGATTTAAACCAACCATTCGATTCAGCCGCGATCGAAAAGGGCTTGTATGAAGGTTGGGAAGTGTCAGGACATTTTCGTCCTAGTGGCAAAGGTACACCCTACTCTATAGCCATTCCACCACCTAACGTCACTGGGACACTTCACTTAGGTCACGCATTCCAGTCCACACTGATGGACATCCTCACTCGTTATCACCGAATGTCTGGACACAATGCGCTTTGGCAGGTAGGTACTGACCATGCCGGTATTTCGACTCAGATGGTTGTTACAGAGAGTCTCCTTGCACAAGGAATCTCACCAGATGAAATCGGTCGAGAAGAGTTCGTTAAAAAAGCATGGGAGTGGCGCGAGAAGTTTGGCGGTACGATCACTCATCAATTAAGAAAGTTAGGAGCTTCAGTAGATTGGGAAAGAGAACGTTTCACGCTTGATGAAGGTTTCTCTCGAGCGGTTATCGAAGTTTTCGTTCGTCTGTACGACGAAGGATTGATCTATAAGGCTCAACGGCTCGTGAATTGGGACCCACAGTTAGAGACCGCCGTTTCTGATTTAGAGGTAAACACCGAAGAGCAAGACGGTCATTTGTGGCACATTCGGTATCCGTTAGGTGACGGTAAGAAAAGCAACGCTGGAGACGATTACGTTGTCGTAGCAACCACACGTCCTGAAACCATGCTAGGAGATACCGGAGTTTCCGTAAATCCAACAGACGAACGCTACAGACATCTGATCGGTGGGTTCGTAGTCTTACCTCTTGTAGGTCGAAAAATACCTATTGTTGCAGATGAACATGTAGACGTTGAATTTGGCACAGGATGTTTGAAAATCACGCCTGCACACGACTTCGATGACTATGAGATCGGCGAACGACATAACCTTGAAGTCATTAATATCTTCACCACAAAAGCCGCTCTCAATGACCAAGTACCGGAGAAATACCAGGGACTAGATCGATTTGAGGCGCGCGAGTTAGTCCTCAAGGATCTAGAAGAACTAGAGCTATTACACGCTATTGAGGATCATCGAAACCAAGTACCAACTGGCGAACGTAGCGGAGCGGTCGTTGAACCTCGGCTAACGTATCAGTGGTGGGTAAAAATCAAGCCGCTGGCAGAGCCAGCAATTGATGCTGTAAAACAAGGCAAGATTCGATTTCATCCAAAAGAATGGGAAAACGTTTACTTTGCCTGGATGAACGACATAAGAGATTGGAGCATCAGTAGGCAACTATGGTGGGGACACCGTATTCCTGCGTGGTATACCGACGACGGCAAGATAGTCGTTGGACGAACTGAAGCAGAAGCTCGAAGCAAGAATGGCCTCGGTTCAGATGTAAAGCTCTCGCGCGATCCAGATGTCCTTGACACATGGTTTTCCAGTGCTTTGTGGACCTTCGGCACGCTTGGGTGGCCCGAAAAAACACGCGATCTGGACACATTTCACCCTACAGACGTGCTGGTTACCGGTCACGACATTATTTTCTTCTGGGTAGCCAGGATGATCATGATGACTTTGCACTTCACCGACGAAATTCCATTCGAAAACGTCTACATCACGGGGCTGATCAGAGATGCATCTGGTCAGAAAATGTCGAAGACAAAAGCAAATGGTCTCGACCCACTGGATGTCATTGAAGGGATAAGTCTGCAAGACCTCATCGATAAGCGCACACAAAATCTCACACAGCCGCGCATGGCTGAGCGGATTAAGAAAGAAACCAGGCGAGATTTTCCTGACGGGATTCCCGGTTTTGGTACAGATGCGCTGCGAATGACGTTCTCAGCCATGGCTTCCCCTACTCGTAATTACAACTTTGATCTAAAGCAAGTTGAGGCATACAACAATTTCTGTAACAAGCTGTGGAATGCAACTAGATACGTCGTTAGCCAATTAGAAGGTCTGGAAGGGATTACAGACGTAGCCCCAGCAACGCCAGCCGATCACTGGATGCGCACAAAACTCATTCAGTTAATGGAATCTACTCAGACAGCGCTAGCTACGTACCGCTTTGACTTGTATGCCAAAGCAATCTATTCGACCGTTTGGCATGAATTCTGTGATTGGTACCTTGAATTCTCGAAGATAGTGCTCTACGACACTGACGCGTCTGAGTCCGAGAAACTCCAAACCAAAGCAACGCTTGCCGTTGTCTTGGACGCATTATTGCGACTCACACATCCAGTTATGCCATACATAACCGAAGCGTTGTGGACGAAGCTAAAGGTTCATCTAAACGTATCCAGCGAAAGTCTCCTGACAACCAAGTACCCGGAAATCACGGAACTTCCGACTAATGGAACTCCGTATGAGGATGTGGAGTGGATCAAGGGATTCATTACGGGTGTACGGGCCATCCGCGGCGAACGCAACATTCCACCAAGTCGACAGATTCCGGTGTATACCGTGGGTCCAATTTCAAAGCTCACCTCAGGGGAGAGGTGGAACGTTGAATATGTCTCCAAACTTGCGAGAATCGACAAAATTATTCAAATCGCTGACAGCGATGAAATTCCACTCGGCTCAATGAATGTTTATAACGGTACGAAAATCGTCGTCCCGTTTCTCGACCAAGACGAGATCGATAAAGAGAAAAACAGATTGAATAAAGAGATTGGTCGACTCCAAAAAACAATCAAGCAATCTGGGTCAAAACTAGAGAACCCAAACTTCGTCGAAAAAGCTCCAGCGGATGTCGTTGAGAAGGAAAAGAAAAAACTATCGGATTCCACTGAAGAGCTGAGCAGTCTCGAGCGTCAAGTCGAACTGCTCGCTAATTTGGACTGAACTTGGTCTGTTACCCGCCTGATTAGTTATTGGACTTTCAAAACGACTTTGCCAATCGTCTGATTACTCGCAATAACTTGGTGGGCTCGATCTGCCTCTGAAACGTCGATGATTTCGTGGATGTCCGGCTCCAAGCCATCTGCAAATAGAGGCCACACTCTTTCGTGAAGAGCTTGCATTACTTGCGTTTTGGCAGCTATCGATCTTGCTCGTAGTGTCGAACCTATGATCCGCTGCCGTTTCACCATCATGCGACCGAGCGGTAAATCGGCATTTGCTCCACCCATCAAGCCGATAACGACCAGACGTCCATCCGTATTTAACGTTTTTAAATTTCGTTCTAGGTAAGCACCACCGACCGGGTCGAGGATGACATCAACACCTTGACCTCCTGTCCACTCATGGACTTCCGCTACAAAGTCTCCAGTTTGTCTATCTGTGCCGCCATCAGCACCAATTGATTGACAATACTGAATTTTGTCGTCACCTGATGCTGTAACCCAACACGGGTTACCGAAGGCTTGGCACATGTGAATTGCACTGGTACCTACACCACTTGCGCCAGCATGTATCAATACTCGTTCTCCAGGCTTGGCTACTGCTTCCACGAATATATTCAAAAATGCCGTCGCGTACACTTCAGGGATTGCCGCCGCTTGCTCAAAACTAAATCTCTGTGGAATCGGCAACACCTGTCCGGCAGGAACAACCACCTGCTCTGCGTAACCTCCTCCTGCAAGCAGTGCACAGACTGCGTCCCCTCTACGAAATTGAGAAACTTGATCTCCGACTTCGAGTACTTCTCCGGCGCACTCTAGGCCAAGAATTGGACTTGCTCCTGGTGGCGGTGGGTAGCCACCTTGTCGTTGAGATAAATCGGCTCGATTTACCGCAGTAGCGTGAATGGCGATTAGTATTTCGTCTGCTTTAGGTGGCACTGGACCTGGGACCTCTTTCCACTCTAATCGGGAATCGACAACTTCAATCGCTTTCATTTCTAGCTTCCTTGAACTCGATGGTTCGCAACTCCAAAAACTGAGCTACCATGACATCCTTACTTTAACTCCATTCTCGTGCAGGTACTTTTTCAATTCTTCCACTGTATAGGTTCCGTAATGCACCATTGATGCGACTAGTGCCGCGTCGGCTTTACCTTCAGTAAGCACCTCCTGCAAATGCTGAGGTTTCCCAGCGCCGCCAGACGCTATGACCGGAATTCTTACAGCTTCGCTAAGCATGCGAGTCAGATTGATCTCGTACCCGTCCAAAGTACCATCGGCATCTATGGAATTGACGACTAGCTCACCTGCTCCTAGCTGTTCACCTTCTAGTGCCCATTGCAACGCGTCGAGTCCGGTAGGTGTACGCCCACCATTGATGACGATCTCGTAGCCACTGGGCCTTTCTTCAGATTGCTCTACCTTCTGTATGTCCATCGATAGCACCACGTTTTGATTACCAATGGCCGACGCACACTCAGATATTAGCTCAGGACGAAGCACAGCGGCAGAGTTTACGTTGATCTTTTCGGCACCGGCAAGCCGTAGGTTGGTGGCATCCTGTACCGAACGAATTCCTCCTCCTACGGACAACGGTATGAACACTTCCTTGGCCACCGATTCAACAACGTCTAGCATGATGTTTCGTTTATCACTAGAGGCCGTTATGTCATAAAAAACCAGTTCATCGAGGCCTTGCTCATAGTACAGACGTGCCTTTTCGACAGGATCACCGATGTCCTTGGTATTGACGAATTTCACACTCTTCGCCAGTCTGCCGTCCCGAACGTCTAGACATGCAATGACGCGTTTACTCAGCAATGGATCCGTCCCATTTAAAAAAGCTTGCTAGAAGCTGAAGACCGATCCGTCCGCTTTTCTCAGGATGAAATTGGGTACCGAAAAAGTTTTTTCTACCTACCGCACAACAGAACGGTGTTTCATACGTGGCTATTCCATAAACGCATGATTCGTCCTTCGGATGAGGATAGTACGCATGAACGAAATAAAACTCATCGCCTGGATGAATGTGGGCAAGTACTGGATGTGGACGGACGACCGTAACCTCATTCCAACCCATGTGTGGAACTTTTAAACTCAAGTCTTTGATTTGAAAACGTTTTACTTGACCTTCGATCAACCCTATCGTTTCTTGATCGTCTTCTTCCGAGTGAGTCAGAGAGATCTGTAGACCCATACAAATGCCGAGTATCGGAACGCCCTGTTCATACCTATCGAGCAGCACTTCATCAATACCATGTGCCTGAATGCTTCGCATCGCCGCACCAGCAGCACCAACTCCTGGAAAAATAATTCGAGTACTGTGTTGAATGACCTCAGGGTCTCCCGTAATTAATGCATCGCAACCTACTTCCGCGCAGGCACGTTGCACGCTACGCAGATTACCAGCGTCATAGTCAATGATGACCGTTCGGTCGTTGCTAAAGTTCATTCTTTAACCAATATTCAGGGTTTCAATTATCCAATCCGTCGTCTCAGTGAATTGTTCTTTTTACTGATTTCTTCGCTCCAACGCATGAAACCACTTTTTCTTCTAGCCAATTTGGGCAGTCCGCTATCTCCCAAAATGTGGGATGTGAGAAGATACCTTCGCGAGTTCTTGACTGATCCGTATGTCATCGACATTCCTTCACCACTGCGAGAACTTTTGGTCAACGGGATCATCGTCCCTTTTAGATCAAAGTACACAGCGGAAGCGTATCAGTACATATGGGAGGAAGATGGCAGTCCGTTGATTAACTGGACCTATCGACTCGCGGAGGAAATGCGTCGGTATATTTCAGACGATGTCCATGTGATTATGCGCTACGGCGAACCAAATATCAATCAGGTAACAGCGCTTGCATATGAGTCTGATCGGGTGTATTTACTGGGACTCTACCCTCAACATGCAGACAGTACCAGAACCACTCTCATAGAAAAGTTGAAGTCAGTCTGTACCGACAAGCGCATTTGGGTGCTACAGCCGTTCTATAACGAGGAGAGGTATAGATCTATCCTGAGAGATCACTTGGCTGCCCACCTTCCAGATAATTTAGACCATCTCATCTTCAGTTTTCATGGGATACCAGTGGGACAGATTAAAAAAGCGGACACAAGCCGGGCACATTGTCTGAAGAGTTCAGATTGTTGTGAAGTGCCTCACCCGTGTCAATCCACCTGTTATAGGCATCAGTGCTTGGTAAACAGTAGCGATCTTGCAGACGTGTTCGACGGACCATCTACTACCAGTTTCCAGTCTCGAGTTGGGCGAATGGCGTGGCTACAACCCTATACGGAAAACGTACTCACTGAGTTAGCCCAACAAGGCGTTAAAAACGCGGCCATCTTCTGCCCTTCGTTCGTAAGCGATAATCTCGAAACAATTTACGATGTAGGAGTAAAGAATCGAGAACTTTGGCACTCTTTAGGAGGCGAGTCATTGACGCTGATTCCCTCCTTAAATTGCAATCTGGAGTGGGCGAAACTCCTTGTAGAGTGGTGTAAGGAACCTGACGGCATGTTTAAGCAGGTTGCCTAGGACCTACTTCCAAGCGAGAGCATCAGCCGTAAACCCGTGGATGAGGTCATAGAAGCTTTTGATCAGAGGACGGGAATACATTGACTTACGCGCGACAAATCGAACAGGTCGATTCAAGCCGGCGTCACCGAGTTTGACTAGCTGACGATCGGTTAAATTCAGAGAGCGAGCAACACCGTAAGGCACCAACCCGTGACCAAAACCTGCAATTGCCATCTGTGCCACGGCAAAGAATGACTCAAGCGATGTAGTTCGCTTGAGCTGCAAGACCTGCATTTGCTCCTCTATACTTGCCCAAGCTCCAGATCGCGACTCAATCGTAATCACATCGAGCGGTTCTCCTACTTTGTAGTTGACGCTCTCCGAGTGAGACGGAATGATCACCATTTCCTCCAATCCAACCAAAGTTGACTGAACATCCGTTTCTGCATCGGCAGAGCCCGTACACAACCCAACCATGAGTTCTCCAGAGCGGATGCGATCCAGTACCACCGGCGACCGTTGGGTATGAAACTCAAACTCGACCTCAGGGAGTTCATGCTGGATTTTCGCAAACATTTTTGATCCCCAGCTCGACAAAATAGCTTCCGAAACACCAACGACAATACGCCCTTGTCTCAACGCGTTGTCCTCAAGAAAAACCGTGCGAACCTCCTGAATCAATGGCCCTACGCGATCAACCAACTGCTGTCCATGTGCGGTTAATTCCACTCTACGCCCATGTTTTTCGATCACTTGTCTATCGTAGTACTTGGAAATTGCATTGATTCTTTTGCTAACAGCACTCTGCGAGATTTTCAATTTGGTCGCTGTTTCCTGCATTGTTCCCGTTCTTGCAAGTTCAACCAGAGTTTCGAGATTAGTGAGCATGATTCTGTCCTTTCGGTAACCGCTTCGTCTTTGCGATGCTCCCTAAATCGTACTATTTGACCTAATGTTGGTAGTGCTTTTATTGGTCGGGGTGTTCGTCACAAGTGTCCTGTCAGGTATAGCTGGCATGGCTGGTGGTGTGGTGTTGCTTGCACTGCTTATCCTCACGCTACCGACTTACTCTGCCATGGTCCTACATGGCTTGATTCAAGCGATGGCTAATGGTTCGAGAGTCTGGTTTATACGCGACCATGTGCAGTGGCACCTCATACCGTCTTACTTCATCGGTGTGCTAGTGACAGGAGTCATATTCTGGTGGGCGCAGATTAGTTGGTCCGCCCCTGTCATTCTGATTGCCATCGGACTATTCTCGTGGTTACCAGTGTTGATTCCCAATTCCTTTGGATTGGATATAACTCGAAAACCCGTTGCGATGATTTGTGGAATCGCCACGACTGTAGCAACCTTGCTTGCAGGTACTTCAGGACCTCTATTGGATGTGTTCTTTCAGACTAGCAAGCTGACGAGATTTGAGATCGTTGCTACCAAAGCGTTTACCCAAACCATCAGTCATTTAGTAAAAATCGCCTATTTCCTGTGGCTGACAATTAGTCTTTCGAAGCCACTACATGAGTTAGTTGGCCTTTTATACGTCATCGCCTTTCTACTGACTTCACTGATTGGAACCAAGATCGGGACGATGCTTCTCAAGCGAATCAACGAAACGAACTTTCAACGTATGTCTCGAATTCTCATCATGATTCTTGGTACGGCCGTAGGAATAAGTGGAATCATGCAGCTGCAATCCGGTCAAGCTTGGATTGCATTTACCTAATCCGGTTTCAAGAAATAAGGATATTGAGGACTGCGAATGAATCTAAGCGTCTGGAGTCTTGTAACAAAGACAGTCTTTCTTTAGAGACTGTTCATGGTGAAGCCACAACATAAAGTAGTACCAGGCACGCGGCAATTTTTGCTCGTCGTACGCGAATTGCTACAGAGTTACACTCAGAAAGCTAAAGATCTCGGTGTCACTATTGCTATGTCGAGTATTTACTGCAAATTCCTTTTAGGGTGGTTGAAGACGATTATCTAGTGGGTAAGAATCGGGTTGCGCGCCTCATGCGTGAGATGAAGATGCTGGTAGTCCAACGTTTCGGACGACGAAAGATCGCAGCACTTGATGTCGGGCCTCCACCTGGTTTATTTGGTGTCGGAGATTCCTACGAACGCTTTGTGCAAACCTGTTCGGTGGCTGACCAGCATCCCAATGATGTTCCCTCGGTGTACTATTCCAAGCTGGTTCATGTCAAGCACCTGTGTTCAGGTTTTCACGACATCTAGGCCCGTTGTAACGTGAACTTGGCTTGCATCGGATTTTGCCGTAGATCCATAGTCGTAGTTCATCCCATGCGGTGTTTCACACGGTCATCGCACGACTCGCCAATCCAGCCAGTAAACGTCAAAAAAGCGCAATGCGTAAGCCGCTATTTGAACGACCACCACCGATGTGGAAGAGATCTATGTGAGGGGTGGAAAAAGAAGCCTCCATGCCAAACCAAGCCTTTCCGGAATCAATTGGGATGTCTAGATCTTGCTAGCTGAATTCAACCGATCAAGGAGAAATTAATCACACTTCTCTTTGATGGGTTCTTCCAAAGATTTTTCGTGACACCAATCTGATACCAATCCGACACCGAAAGGACTGTTCGTCAGATATTTTTGCATTAGACTATGGCTGTATACTCTAATTTCATCATTCAACTCATTGTGGGGGCTTGATCATGAAAAATTACCTGCAAAATCTGCCTTACATTCCATCGGGAATGGTGCCTGGCTTCTATAGTTTCAGATTGATTATCTCAAGTCTATGTGCGGCAGTTTTGCTAGCCACAGCTTTGGTTTCAAATGCTGAAACTACCATTCCCGTCCCGCAAGAGTCCGAGAAGTCTGATGGCCTCACCTCTCAGATTGAGTTTTCTGCATTCCATCTTTTTTCAGAAAGTCCGTCTGATATAATTCCTTCTGAAACTCCTGAGACTCTAGAGCTATGTGAGGGGACATGTACATTCGTGATACGCTTTGGGACAAAGGGTGTTCTAATGACCAAAGACAACACGGGGAGAATACCAGAGGCACAGATTTTGTCATGGAACGAGAGCTTTGCAGAGCAGTTCCAGACTGTCGATGTAAAAGACTTAGGCGTAGATCCGATCGACCGACCCTTCCTTCACTTCTCGAATAGGCTTTATGTTTTCGCAATCACAAACTCTGGCAGTTTTGAGATCATAGAAGGTAGCTTATCGGGTACAGATGGAACTCAATCTCGCAGAAGGTTTAGTGGTGGAACAAGACACACATCAAATCTTGGTGGAGGGGGCTTAATTGAGATACCCGAAGAGGACCAGTGTAGCACGATCAAAGAAACTCGTAATATTTCTTGCGATGAAACTAAATCCGGTTACCATCTTGCAGGGACGAAATGTGATGTTGAGGTTTGCAACGGCGCATCATCGAACCGAGTTCTAGGATGTGAAAGTCATTCCGTGACCATCCCAAAGAACATTGCAAACAATATGTTTGCAGGTACTCGTCCAATTAGCTGTACTTCACAATGAAATTTGGTAAGTATGACTTGACACTTTGCGACTACCACAACTATGGTCATGTAGCGTTGTCGTACTAAGCATCTGTGTGAACAATAAGGGTTGTGTTTACAATCCTCATTGATATAATCCCACTACACTGAGCGGGATGATTATCAGAAAAGAGCTACCAAACAAGACAAGCCTATCCACAACGAGTTTTAAGTAGTAGTTCCTGGTTAGGTCGCAGTGAAAGTAAATCGAAACTGGTCCCTGTAGCTGACAATTAATCTTTAGTAATCACAACATGAGTTAGTGGCCTTTTGTACGTCATCGCCTTTCTACTAACTTCACTGTTTGGAACCAAGATTAACACGTTGGACCTCAAACGAATCAACGAAACGAACTTTCAACATGTGTCTCGAATTCCCATCCTGATTGTCGTTCTACTTCCCGCCACACTGGCAAATTTGCAGTAGTCGTACCCGAACGGCTAGAGAGTTTCGCTCTGTAAGTTAAAAATCTTGGTGCGCTATCTGTGGTTACTTGGAAACCGAGCGAATGATTACGGCTCTATTTGCTTTACGGCCACCCGACGCGATGGGTATCTTGCGTCGTAATCATAACTGTACACTTAATTGTGTAGTATTGTACATGTTATGAAAATGGAGTTCTGACCCACCAACTTCGGACTTAGAGCGCCAAGCAGTACTAAAACGACAACACTCTATCAATTAGCAGGTGTCTGTAATTGGACTTTGATTTAGATGCTAAAGAAACAAACCATGCTTCGTCTCGATATGTTCTGCGGACCAAAGGACAACATCGCCAATGTTTTTCTGTTCAGGTAAACGATTTTCCGTACTGAAGTGTAGAGGTGGTAAACCTTTCGAGAGATCTCAGCCCAAGGCTGCTTGGATGATGCCGCAGGCGATACGCGGTGGCACTGAAAAACTAAGAGAGCTAGGAAGTTCCCTGGTGTTGTCGAGGTTAATGAAACTCAATATGAGGAGTGGTCTGCTAGGAAAAACCATGGTTGTAGAAATTAAGGAGCGAGGTGGAGGAGTACGAGCAGAACACGTCTCAGCTACAACGGCTATTACCTCACTCGGAGGTCTCCTAATTGACGTTGATACTGGATCGTCCGTCTACGCGGACGACCATAAAGGCAATCGCAGAATTGATGTATTCTTTAATCAGGGGACGGTTAAACATTCGGTCGACGAATACGTGGAGCATAACGCTCATACCAGTACCATTGAGTCGTTCTGGACAATGATGAAGCGTTTTTTGAGGGCATTTACCTCAATATTTCACCTAAACACCTGCACCGCTATGTGTATGAGTTTGTCGGACTGGACCATATCCGCTGGATTGATACCCTCGTCCAGACTGTGATGGTGGATTTGTGCGTGATTTTGTAGGTAAGCGAATGACATACGATCAGTCAATCACTGATACCCAAGTAGGCATTGGAGCGGTGTAGTGGAAGACTTAGATAGCGTACTTAAAAAACGAGCGAATGGACAGTATTACACAAGCGGTAATCCTTTTCAAAATAAACCGTTTTTAGATTGGGCGGAGTTAGCAGGATTACCTAAGCAACGGATACTAGAACCTTTTGCTGGGTCTAACAATCTCATAACCATGCTCGGCCGTATGGGGCTCTGTCAAAATTTCAAATCATTTGATATTCATCCCACGAACACCCAAGTTAAGCAGAGAGATACCTTACTTTGTTTCCCGAAAGGCTACGAGGTATGTGTTACTAATCCCCCTTGGTTGGCGAAAAATAGTGCAACCGCGCGCGGGTTAGATTTCCCGCATTGTAGATATGACGATGTGTACAAATTTGCCATTGAAAAGTGTTTGGCAAACTGTTCATTTGTAGCGGCGGTTATTCCTGAGTCCTTTATTACAAGCAATCTATTCCTAGATCGTTTACAGTCATTTGTATCCTTGACTCGAAATATGTTTGACGATACGGATCACCCCGTAGGTTTAGCACTTTTTGGACCTAACGAAGCAGGAATAATTGATGTTTGGTCGGGAATCACTCATGTCGGAGGTCTCAGGGAACTGAAACAAGAACGACCGTTAGCAACAGTAAACGGTCCGTCAGTTAGATTCAACGTCCCGGACGGTAATGTTGGTTTATTTGCAGTAGACAATACTAGGGAGGCCTCTATTCGTTTTTGTGAAGCAAATGAAGTCGAAAAATACGAGATTAAACAAACGAGTCGCGCGATCAGCAGATTAGAGGTTGATGGTGTCGTTCGCATCAGGGAGTGGAACCAAGCTCTCAATGATTTCCGAGAAAAGACGTCTGACGTATTACTCACATCTTTTAAGGGAATTAGAGATGATGGAAAGTATCGAAGAAGATTGGATTGGTCGTTAGCTCGAGGTCTAATCCACCATGTCGGCTAATTTCCCAGATCCTCCTGATTATGAAAATCTCAAGCAATCACTTTGGAAGAAGCACCAAAGAGAAATGTTGGTAGAAGCCAATACCCATCCTTTTCCTACCAGATTTCGCAGTCGAATAATTCTCACGAATCCTGTATATGTCGAGACCGCTCGCAACGGACTAAAGATGGGGGTACCTAGTCAACACTGAAATCGCCACGCTAGCTGGCCTCGAAGAACCTCCTATCACAAATAGCGAAAGAAAGAATCATTCTGCACGCGGGCAAATCCCCTCGCTCCTGAAGTGGACCGGAAGTAAACGGAGCCAAGCTACGAATATTGCGGCATGCGCGCCAAGTTTCAATCGATACTATGAGCCCTTCATTGGCGGCGGTGCTCTTCTCTACCACCTCGGGGGGTCCTGGTGCTGTAGCTGGTGATATCTATGCACCGCTCATCGAATTTTGGTTGCTTGTTCGTAACGAACCTGATCGCTTGATCACAAACTATGCTATGCAGTGGGAGGCATTGCAAGCAGATCTCCCTGCCTATTACTACGTCGTTCGAGATCGATTCAATGAGCAGCAGCGACCTGAAGATCTGAACTTTCTCATGCGAACCTGTGTCAATGGCATTGTTCGGTTCAACTCAGAAGGAGACTTCAATAACTCATTCCATCTTTCACGAAAAGGCATGGCTCCAGCAAGATTCGCAAGAATTGTGCAAAGTTGGACTACTCACTTGAAGGGTGTCGAGTTCCGCACAGGTGACTTTGAAAACACCACTGCAGATGCGGCGGCGGGCGATTTTGTTTATCTTGATCCGCCCTATGGTGGCAACAAACAGCGGTACATCGAAAATCTCGA
>MPMU01000043.1 GCA_002238665.1 Gammaproteobacteria bacterium bin55 | reverse complement strand
GTGCAAGATGCTCTTGAGCTCTATAGGCAAATTCTCACCAAACATGACGACAGGTCAATCACCATCATCAGCGTTGGGTTTCTGCCGAATCTAGATCAGTTGTTGACACACGAAAAGGAACTAATCCAAGCCAAGGTTTCAGAAATCGTAGTCATGGGTGGACGCCACCGGGATCAGTTCAACTTTATAAGACATGATTTACTGAATACAACCAAACGAGTCCTGACTAATTGGCCAACACCTCTCAAGGTCATTGATTTTGGCCACAATGTCATTACCGGAACAGACCTCGGAGATAAGGACCCGCGCAATCCAATAAGGCAAGCGTTCTTATCTGCCCGAGGGGACGATTTTCCTGGCAGGTCGAGTTGGGATCAAGTTGCCGTCCTAAGCGTTGCACAAGAAGCCGAAGATTGGTTTGAAACCAGTTCAGAAGGTGAGATTATTTTTATTGATGGAGAAAAGATAAAACTCAAGCCAAACTGGAGAAGTGTTGTTGACCCTACTGTGTCAAGAGAATTTTTAGAAACCACGATTGAGCTCTTCATGAACCAGCCTCCACTTGATTTTAACGAAGACTAGTAGTCCCAGCACTCGAAGCTATCGACTACCCCCATCAATGCGAATCACTGCTCCAGTCGTATAACTCCCTGTAGGTCCGGCAAGGTAGAGCGCTGCACCCACAACTTCCTCCGGCTCGCCACCCCTCTGTAACGCAATATTCGTTTTCGCGCTTCGGTTAAAGGCTTCCAAGTCCCACGCCTTTGAGATATCGGTGAGAAAAGGCCCTGGCTGAATGCAATTTACCCGTACTTTTGGGGCCCACGCATGAGCAAGTGACAGAGTGAGCGAATTTATACCTGCTTTACAGGCACCATATGGTTCGGAATTCGGTGAAGGACTGGTCGCCGCATTGCTACTAACGTTGATGATCGAACCACCGTCTCCTTGGGCCATGCGTTCTCCTACTAATGCGGAAAGTCGATACGGTCCCTTTAAGTTCACGCCTACAACCTTATCAAAGAGCTCCTCACTCACAGCTGAGAGCTTCGGATAGAGAGGAGACATGCCGGCATTGTTTACCAGGATATCGACTTTACCGAACCTTGAGTAAGCAGCGTCCACGAGCTGTTCTAGTTCGTCCCAACGTCCTACGTGACACGCGTAGGCAAGTGCGTCTCTACCCATCGCTTTGATTTCATTGGCAACACTTTCGCAGTTTTCAATTTTGCGGCTGGTGACTACTACATCAGCTCCGCGTTCAGCAAATGCCAATGCCATAGAACGTCCTAACCCTCGGCTTCCGCCGGTGATCATTGCCACTTTTCCAGAAAAATCAAATAAGTTGTCCATGTGTCCCTCTCAGTTGGCGGTTAAGTAATTTCGTTAAATCGTCACCGAACAAATTAAACCGCACTAGTGCTCACTACCTAAAATGTATTCCCCAATTCATTGACAGTCCGAGGAACAAAATCCAATGGGAATACTAGATGGCAAGGTTGCACTCGTTACAGGAGCTGGAGGAGGATTAGGTCGAACCCACGCGCTACTATTGGCAAAGGAAGGTGCTAGTGTTGTCGTGAATGACCTTGGCGGTTCCCGAGATGGTTCCGGGTCCGGCACCAGCATGGCAGATGAGGTGGTTAACGAAATCAAGGCGGCAGGCGGCAACGCCGTT
The DNA here is from genome assembly GCA_002238665.1 of Gammaproteobacteria bacterium bin55. Lineage (GTDB taxonomy): Bacteria > Pseudomonadota > Gammaproteobacteria > Pseudomonadales > Azotimanducaceae > Bin55. Next base: position 22,530 of record MPMU01000043.1, on the reverse strand, counting down.
GCCAACTATGGTAACGTTGCGATATCCGAAGATGCCAAAGCAATGACTCAAACTGCCGTAGACGCGTTCGGCAAGCTTGATATCTGTATCGCAAACGCTGGAATACTACGTGATAAGTCGTTCAAAAACATGACTGACGACATGTGGGATATTGTGGTTAATGTTCACCTCAAGGGAACCTATCTCACCACCAAAGCAGCTTACGACCAGATGCTTGCCCAGGGACACGGCGGAAGGATTGTCGTCACTAGCTCCACGTCAGGCCTCCTTGGAAACTTCGGACAAACTAACTATGGTGCTGCGAAGGCAGGTATTGCAGGGATGGCGCGTTGCCTTTACCTTGAAGGCGCAAGATATGGCGTGACCGTGAACGTACTGGCACCAACCGCCCTGTCTCGATTAACGGATGACATTTTCCCAGAGGCGGTGAAGGACAATTTCCCACCAGAACGAGTTTCCCCTATGGTCGTCTGGCTATGTAGCGACGAAGCGAAGGAAGTTACCGGACGAACCTGGTTGGTATCTGGAAATCGAGTCTCCATGCTCTCATGGCAACTCAATCAAATCGCCTTCCAGGATGAGGATCAAGGCCCGTGGGATCCAAGCGCTGTGGGCGAAGTAATCCTTGGAACCAAGGACACATGGCCACCCATTAACCCTATGGGACGAATGTAGACTAGCTCAAATCAAAGTGTCTAGCAGAGATTACATTCTGTGAAGATCTAGTCGATCCTCTAGAACGCAATTTATTGAAGCGCAGGGACGTAATCGTTCTTGCGCTTTTTCTGTTGATGGACCTATCGCTTTTGCCAGGGCGGGGTGGCATCCCAATCAAATGGTTCAATACCTGAATCGGTTATCTGCCAGACCGAAGCCGATGCACTGTCGCCATCGATATCCAAAAAGCCTAAGGTACCGTAAGTTGTGTCGTAATTATGTGGATACGTGGGAGACCCTGGATTAACACACAAAATGCCATTCACGGTTTTTATCAATTCAACATGCGTATCGCCAAATACGATTACGTCCAGAGTTTCATCCGGAAAGTACATATCAATTGATTTTTTAAGCGTGAAATTCGGACCACCCTCGTCGACTGAAATATAGTGGGTGAGTCCTACTCTAAGATCTTCAACATCAAGCACCCAGGAGTAGCGAACTCTTGGATCCTCTGGTTGAACTGGTCTTCCACCCGTACCATCCTCTCCGTTGCCTCTTGCACAGTAAATTGGTGCGATTTCTTCAAATGAATCAAGTAGTGCTAGATCATGTACATCGCCACCATGGAAAATGCAATCTACGTCTTCAAATGCTTTGTAGACCTGTGGCCAAAGTTGCTTTTGACTCTCTGGGATGTGTGTGTCTGAGACAAGACCAATTCTGGTAGTCAAAAGAATATTCCTAGTAAATGAAGTATGTCAGCTAGTTACGGGTGCAAATCTTAACCGTACCGTTTCAACAGATGACGAATTTGAGGCGTTGTCGCGTAAAGTAGTGCCACCGACAGAATGAATAAACAACCACTTACGTTGATTGCTACCGCAACACCGAAATAGTCTGCCACTAAACCAATAGGCAACACACCTAAAGGCATTAAACCGTGAGACATCATATCGATGCTCATGACTCGACTGAGAATGTCCTGGCGGGTCTTTTGTTGAATCAAAGCACGATTCATCGCCATATTCCAGGCCGAACACCAACCTACCAAACAGATGATGATCATCGCAATAAAGAAATTGGTCACAAAGCCGAAGATAAGGACGATTACACCCCAACCGATGCAGATCCAGAACAACCAAAAGCCTTTCCTTTCCATGTCCCCTGAGGTTGCCAACATCAAAGATCCCACGATCGAGCCGATACCTAGGGCCGAAAGTAACAGGCCAAGATCTTCCGGTCCTCCCCCTAGAACGTCTTCATTAAATGCTGGAAGAAACGTATTAAGTGGAAACGCAAACAAGAACGGGATAATCGATATGACGATCAATCCAAAAACAGATGGTTGCCGCCAAACAAATCGGAGTCCTTCATTAATCTCTTGCATAAGGTCGCCCCTTGCGGAGCGATCACGACGGGACTTGCCACGTACTGAAACGATTTGCGTACTTGCTGCCGCCACAAAGTACAGGCTCGTAATAACGACATACACAATTCCAACACCGTAAGAACTGTTCGTATCCCCCGCGGAAATCCATGCAATCAGAAACCCTGCAAATGCAGGTGCAAGAACTCTAGCGACATTCATGCTCGTGGAACTCAGAGCCATAGCAGAAAAAACCAGAGAGTCGGGCACAACATCGGGAATCATTGCGTGCCGTGCTGGGAATGACAGCGCTAATATGCTGCCATTGAGCAGACCGAAAACGATGAAGTGATAGAACTCGACTTGCTCGGTCAAAATGACTATAGCCATCACGAGCGTAGCGATGCAATTAAGGAGCTGTGAACCGACGATGATTTTGCGTTTCTGGTGCCGGTCTGCAAAAACTCCACCTGGTAACGCAATAAATACCTGAGGTAGCATGAAGGAAAGCGTGACCAGTGCTAGATCAACCGCTGAGGAGGTCCAATCGTAAACGAACCATCCTCGTGCCACTTGCTGCATATTCATGGCAAATGACGCACTCAAGGAACCTACCCACAGAGCACCGTAATTCCGGTGCCGCATGACTTGAACAATGTCTTTAGTGGACAGATCTAGGGAAGGTGACGAGTGAAGTTCGTATTATCTACTAGAACGCTTGATTCTTCAGCAGTTCAGGGTAAGTGCATGGGAGGAGAGAGTCCTTTGATTGATCCTAAGGTGCTCTGATCAAACTACCCAGTGACCGAGATGTAGGAGCTGATTAGTAGTCCAGTCTGAAAGCGTCCTTATCACTCACTATTCGACCCGCAGTCGGTCCCGCGAAATGAGTACCTAGTACCAAGACAGGACGATCAGCAAACTGTCTTAAGAATTTACTACGAGTAGCTAACGCTCTCGACTCATCTAAATCGGCCGTTGCACACCAATCTTCATGGGTCATTTGGCATGGGTGGTGGAATATATCGCCAGTGATGACAGCCTCTTCACCGCGCGAATCGATTTTCACGCTTACATGCCCAGGCGTATGTCCAGGAGTTGGAAAAAGACTGATTTCGTCAGTAACCTCGCAATTACTCTCCACTAGATGAGCTAATCCTTGATCAAAAATGGGTTGGACGGATTCTTCAATGACTGCGCCATACGAATCATCCTCATCATATTGCCAATGATCCCATTCATCCCGAGCATACAGATAACGCGCGTTAGGAAACGTCGGAAGCCACTTCCCATCTACAAGCCGTGTATTCCAGCCGACATGATCGACGTGCATGTGGGTACACAACACAGCCTCGATCTGAGCTGTCGAGGCGTCTAAAGACTCTAGGTCCGATAGGAAACTCGATTTCATCTGATTCCACTTTGGATAGTTCAGATTCTTGTCGTTGCCGATGCAAGTATCGACCAACAGCTTTGTTTCCCGCGTCTCGATCAGGAAACTATGGAACGACATGACCAAGGCGTTTCTCTCATCGACGAATGGACGGATCCAAGGGATCTCAGCGATCAAGTCAGGTGTCGCCTGAGGCAGGATATGTGCCCCTAAACTGCTCGACGTGACCTCGACGATTCGAGTGATTGAAACATCACCAATCTGCCATCGCATGACTAAAACCCTATGCGTTTTTAATCGTTAGTCCACCATCAACGGGTAGAGCTACACCCGTGACAAATGAAGCTGCTGGTAAGCAAAGACTCAAGCTCATTTGCGCGACTTCCTCGGGATCAGCATAGCGTTTCAGTGCTACGCGACGTCGTGCGTATTCCTTTTTATTCTCCTCCGGGATGTTCTCGGTCATGCCTGTGCGAATTGGACCGGGACATATGCAATTAACGGTGATTCCCTCTGGACCTAATTCAACCGCCAGTGCTCGAGTAAAGCCGATTGCCGCGGTTTTCGCCGTCGAATAAGCAGTATTGAATTTCGTTGCCCCCAAACCTTCTGTAGAAGCTATGTTGAGGATTCTCGGTGCATTAGATTTTCTTAGATGCGGTAAGGCAGCTCTCACCATTCTCATGTGACCAGTCACCATCACGTTCAAGCTCTTTTGCCATCGCGTTTCGTAATCAGGATCATCCACAGGACCTCCCCCACCAATCCCCGCATTGTTGATCAGAATGTCGATTCCACCCAGCTTGTCCGCGATTTCGCTTACGGTACGATCGATACTCTCAAGATCTGATACGTCTAACATCCAATCATGACAGACAAAACCTTCTTGTTCAATCGATTTTTGCACTTCTCGTAGCTGGAGGTCATTTACATCGGTTGCCGCCACTAGAACACCTTGTTCGGCAAATAGTTCAGCGGTGGCTCTTCCCATACCACTCGCCGCGCCAGTAATAATTGCGACCGATCCTTGGATCGACCTGCTCAGCTTTGACAACGACAACTCAAATCTCTTCTAGCTCTATTCTGAAAATATTATGCCGTTGAAGTGAGCGTGAGGTCTCAGAAATCAATTCAGCTGATCCCCTGCCTTTACGTGAGCGATACACAGCCTCAATGATTGGCATTTAGAGTAATTTGCGTTTTGACCTTTCGGTCATTAGGAGAGAGGCCTGTATTGGATCGAGCTTAGTATCAATCGAGTTTGCTAGATGTGCTCAGCTTTCGCTTTATGACGAAGAATAATCCGCCTATATCCTTATTTGACTTGAACTTAAGCATCCCGTGTAAGTCCAATGTTCTCTTGATTCATCCACGCCCGAACACAACCTGGCGAAGTCACCAACCACAAGGAGTTGTCACGTCTGTGGCATATGTTGGCGTAAGACTTTTAAAATTCGCACGCGTGGGTCGTTAGCTCAGTCGGTAGAGCACCGGCCTTTTAAGCCGTTGGTCCTGGGTTCGAGCCCCAGACGACCCACCACTTACTTTATTTGACTAGCATACTCTGTAGCTAGTTGAGCGACTTCATGGCTTGCATATTCCAAGATCACTTGGTTTAAGTATTCCAATGCTCGCGCGTCGTCCCCTAACTGGTGATAGACAGTCCCTAGCTTGTAGATTGCTTTGGGAATCTGTTCATGATCAGGATACAAACGGATAAGCTGAACAAAACGCTGTCTAGCTCTTTCTAGATTCTGCGGCTCAAAGCTTGCGTAAATTTCACCGATCCAATATAGGCTATCTGCAGAATATTCGCTATTTGGGTATTGCTTCAGTAACTGATCAAAGTAGGCTACTGAAGATTCGTAATCCGCATTTTTCAGTGAATTCATGCCTTGAGCATAAAAACTCTCGTCAGAACCCGGTGTGGTCTGATTTACGATATCGACGGGAGTACTGTCAGATACAACTGGTGAAGCAACACTAGGGGAACCAAGCGACTGTTGGACGCGTTGCTCAATGTTACTGATCCGCCGCTGCTGGCTGTGTTGCGCTTCTTGGATCTGAAATTCCAAATCCTCAATGCGACCTTGTAAGCCGGAGACGGTCGACTCTAGGGATCGCAGTCTCTTCTGAATTTTCTCAAACAGTACGAAGTAGGAATCATCTGCTTGAGACCGCGTATCCTCTTCCTCAGATGAACTGGATGAAGCATCAACTTGAGCCAAGAAAAAAGCTGGCTGATCCCTATTTGCTTCAGGGCTTGACTCTTGGCCACTCGCCAAACAACCACTCGCCAAGGCGCTCCAAAATAGGAACCCAATTACTCGCCGGGACACTAACAATCTTCGGATTCGAGTAAGTTGGGATCCTACGTTCAGATATGTTTTAGATGTACCTAATGGCCTTTAGTAGTACTTCAGCTCGACCCGACGATTCTTCGCCCATGCAGATTCAGAAGAACCTGGATCGATCGGACGTTCCTCACCGAAACTTCGTGAATCAATCTGACCTGCTCGTACTCCGTTTGCCAGAAAAAAGTCCACAACTGCATTCGCCCGGCGTTCACCTAGCGCGAGGTTGTATTCTCTCGACCCCCGTTCGTCACAGTGCCCTTCAACCATAACTCTTTGATCACTATATTCCCTCAGTAATCGAGCGTGCTCTTGTAAAACGTTCCGAGTGGAGGCATTCAAGGCTGCGTCGTCAAATGCAAACGCAACATTTGGTTGAACGGGATTACCGCGTTCGTCCACCGGGATTTTGCCAGCACCTGTATCACTTGGGATAAACGTACTAGTGGGTTTCGCTGGGGTTGCGGGTTCTGCCGAAATCACCGCAATTGGTTCCTCTACAACTGGTTCTGGAACAACAGTAATTTCCTCTGGCTCACAAACCAATTGACCTGCACAAGCGGATAGGAGACAGCAACAGGCTATCACACCTAGCCAAGACAGTCTCTTTTCTTTGTTCATCTCGGTTCTCCGTGAAATTGACTTTAAATGTCTTCTAAGTTTATAAATGATGGAAGGAATGGCGACCATGCAGGTTCCTGTACCGACCCTTCGGTTGAAGGCAAGCGTAAAGCGATTCGACCGTCAACCGATACCATTGCAAGTATACCCCTTTCATTCTCCTTCGTAGAATACAGCAACATTGCACCGTTGGGGGAAATTGATGGAGATTCATCTAATACCTTAGATGAAAGAATCCTAGGACCCGTTACACCACCTATACGTTGCCACGCAATGTGGTACACACGGTCAATGCGATGCACGAATACGAGGTGATCGTTGTCAGGCAACATTCGAGGTCGCGCATTGTATGCACCGTGATTGGTTACACGCTTCGTTAGTAAAGTGTCTAATTCAACCTCGTATATCTGTACAGAGCCACTACGGTCGGACGTAAACAGCAAACTCTCACCATCATAAGCCCAGGAAGATTCTGTGTCAATCGCATGATGATCCGTAATCTGCCTAAGCGTTCGCTCTTCCATGTCCATTAAATAAATTTCGGGGTTGCCACTCCTCGACAAGGTCATCGCCATCTGGCTACCGTCAGGAGAGTATACCGGCGCGCTGTTCACACCTTCAAAACTCGCCAATACTTCGACTTTTCTAGTGTCAAGGTTCATGACATGAATGGCGGAGCCACCTGCTTCAAATGAGACGTATGCTACACTCCTGCCGTCTGGTGACCAATTGGGTGACAGCAATGGTTGAGATGTCTCGAGAAGTGTTTCTTGTCTACCACCGTCCCAGTCAGATTTGATCAATTTGAAAATCGGATTCTGAGTCGCTCGCCCTATCGCCAAGACATAAACGACTTTAGTTGAGAAGATACTCTGCGTGCCCGTTAGATGCTCAAATATCGAATCAGAAATCGCGTGCGAAACATCTACAAACAGCTCAACAGCGCCAGTGACTCGGGTGGATTTAATTAGGCGTTCCGTATTCACTTCCACGACATGGAAATCCACCTCAAGTTGACCGAAGTCGTTGACGCGGGATTTTCCGACAACCACGTATTCGGTCTCGAGGATGCGCCAATCTCGATATGAAATCTCATCAGGGGTGGTCGGCAATGAGAGCATGTGTTCTGGCCGTATCATCTCAAATTGCCCAGAGCTTCTCAAATCATTGGTGATCGTCGAAGAGACGTCCACAGCATTACCTTCTACCTGGAACGGTACGACTGCCATGCGAGTTAGTTTGTCGAGACCTTGGTCAATCGTAATTTCAAAGCCAATCGCAGAAATACTCAATAGCAGAGCTACGACGGAAAGTAGGTGCTTCTTCATCATCGGGTCAGATCTGTTGGTTTGAAAAATAAATAGAAAGAACGAAATCGCTTGTTATAGAGATTCGCATCTGAAGGTAATTGAAACGGGACTGCTTTGCGCACAGCTGCAGTTGCTGAACGATCAAATGCTTCGTTGCCACTGGATTGAACTATACCCACGGAAATTAAATCACCATTAGGGTACAGCTCCACTAATAGGCGAGCTTCCATTTCATTGGTTGCACTGGGTGGCCGAGACCAGCTTTGAACGACACTCTCGTAAATTCCGCGCACGAATAATGCGATTTCATCGTCAATTATCGAACTTTCGAGTTCGTGAATCTCTCGCCCAATATCATCAGCCAACATACTCTGTTGAAGTTCCTCAAAGCGCTGTATGCGATCAAGTTCCTCCTGAGTCATGTCATCAATTCCGTCTTCCGGCTCATTCTGCTCGTCTTCTGCATCAGACGCTTGAGTTTCAATCGCTTGAGGTGCGATTTGAGTCGGTTTTGGTTTTTTCTCTTTGACGATCAACCTTGCCTGCATGACAAACGGAGTAATAGATTCGTCGCTCTCGAGTAAATTGAAAAGTCCGAATCCAGTTGCCAGAAATAGCGCAACGAAGGTGTGTAGGAGTATCGCGATTGCGAATGGGAGAGAATAGACCTTTAGCAGTGACATCTTAACTCTCTGGAGGTTCTGTCATAAGCCCAATACTTTGAGCTCCAGCATTCTGTAGAGTCGTCATCGTTGTTGCTAAGACTTCGTAGGTTATATTTCTGTCGGCTCCCAAGAAAATCGGAACTGCAGGACGAACAGCCGTTATTTTGCTTACCTGTTCCTGAAGTCTTGCATGTGTCACGCGCGTGCCGAGTTCATCCCCTTCTAACAGGCCAATGTTCAAGAACACCGCGCCATCTGCTCGTATTGATACGATGAGTGGCTCTTCATCGGCGTTCTCTAGAGCTTGAGAAGGTTCTTTCGGCAAATCTATGAGAACACCTTGTGCTAAGAGTGGTGCCGCAACCATGAATATCACGAGTAACACCAGCATCACGTCAATGTAGGGAACTACATTGATTTCCGACATTGGTTTGCGACGAGTGGCCATCTAGCTTCTCTGCGTGCCTACAACATTCATAAGCGTCGAAATCAATTCGTCAGAAAATGACTCGTAGCCTTTGGTGATCACTTCCACTCGAGCAGAGAACCTGTTAAAGGCTATCACTGCTGGAATAGCTGCGAACAACCCGATTGCTGTTGCTAATAAGGCTTCTGAGATACCTGGCGCAACCGAAGCCAAGGTGGCCTGGCTCATATTTGCGAGTGAACGGAAGGAGTTAATAATGCCAATCACTGTACCAAACAGACCCACATAAGGAGCAGTCGAGCCTAACGTAGCCAAAAAACCTAAGTGCTTTTCAAGTGCGAGTTCTTCTCGAGTCATGGCGACTCGTGTCGCGCGTTGAATCGCATTGATAATTGCGTCGGTATCGCTCGAGGAAATCTGCATCTGACGTTGGTACTCGCCAAATCCCGCCACAAAGATAGCCTCAATACCCGTGAGGTCATCCGCGTATTCCAGTTCCTTGTAAATCTCTCGTATGTCCTTACCGCTCCAGAAATGATCTTCAAAATCGGTCATATCCCCAAACGTAGCAGAGAGTGCAAGGTATCTCTGAACGATCATTGTCCAAGAAACTACTGAGGCGACCACCAACCCCAACATAATCAAAAGCACTGGCCACGATGCCGAGGCTAAGAGTGCAAATACTGAGAGAGGATCGTTCATTTATCTAAGTTCTACTAATTGAATAAATCGGTTGAGCCGCCATCCGGTCCCGAAACATTGAAATGATGCCATGCTCTTTCCGTGACACTTCGACCGCGAGTGGTTTTCTTGATATAGCCTATTTGGATTAAATACGGTTCAATGACTTCCTGAACAGTGGTGGCATCTTCGCCAATGGACCCACAGAGAGTACTCAAACCCACTGGTCCGCCAAGGTATTTCTGCATGATCGTTTCTAGGTATTGTCTGTCCAGCGTATTCAACCCTTTAGTATCAACACCGTTCAAATCGAGTGCTCGCGTACACACCTCGGGAGTGGCCAAACCACCGTTCTCGACTTGTGCATAGTCGCGTACTCGCCTCAAGAGTCGGTTCGCAACTCGAGGAGTACCTCGACTACGAACAGCCACGATATGCGCGGACTGCTCGTTGATCTCGATATCCAGCATTTTGGATGATCGACGCACCACCTCGATCAGATCTGTCACTGAGTAATAATCCAATCTGAATGACAAACCAAATCGATCTCTCAACGGTGAGGTCAGAAGACCAGATCGGTTCGTAGCACCTATCAAGGTGAATGGTGGAAGGTTCATGCGGATGCTCTGCGCCTTTGGACCTTCTCCAAGAAAGATATCGAACTTGAAGTCCTCCATCGCTGGGTACAGTATCTCTTCGACAGAGGGATCAAGCCGATGTATCTCATCCAGGAATAAGACACTTCGAGGTTGTACATTGGTCAGTTCTGCAGCTAATTTTCCACGTGTTTCAATCACGGGACCTGAGGTTGTCCGTATCTGCACCTTTAGTTCATTAGCAATAATCCGTGAAAGTGTCGTTTTACCTAATCCCGGAGGACCGTAGAGAAGCACATGCTCGAGCGATTCTTCGCGAATTTTTGCGGCCTCGATTGCGATTTTTAACTGTTTCACAATAACAGTCTGACCAATGAACTCTGAAAAGGTTTCAGGTCGAAGCGCAAGATCAAAACCCCTTTCCTCTTGCAGTACGTCACCGCTGGTGATTCTGAAGTCAGTCGTAGTGCGGTTCATACTGGATTAGATATTTAACCTTTGCAGAGAACGTCTGACAAGCTCTTCCAGGTCCATACCTTCTATCCAAGAGCCATTCACGGCTGCGCCGGCTGTACGACCATCGTAACCCAGTGAGGTCAAGGCTTGAATGGCGTTTTGTTTGATCTTCACGTCGTTCGCTTCTGGTAATCCGTCACCAATTTGAAGATCATCAAGTTTTCCGTCTAGATCATTGATGATTCGACTTGCAACTCGCATGCCAATCCCTGGAGCTTGTGCGAGTACTTTGGCATCGCCGCCTTGAATGCTAAACACAATCTCCGACGCACCTAAATGATCGACCAGAGATAGCGCGTTCTTGCCGCCGACACCGCTAACCTGCATAAGTTTACGGAATAAATCGCGCACTAATAGTGATTCAAACCCATACAAATCCAATCCGTCCTGCTTCACTAGAAGATGGGTATGAAGTAATAAATCTTGACCAACGGTAACTACAGATGTCAAGCTCTCACCGACAACAACCTGAAATCCAATGCCTCGCACATCAAGGATTAACGTAGTCAGATCTTTGTGCAGTACCTCACCTTTTAACGATCCAATCATGCCTTTGATGTGCTGCTAACGCTAGCTTGTTAGTTCAGATGGACTAGACATGTGAGTTATTGTCGTCATGGCGACTGCGAGGGCATCCGCAGCATCAGATGGAGGTGTGTGTTCTAGGTGCAGAAGAGTTTTTACCATATATTGAACCTGTTCCTTCGTTGCGGAACCAGTTCCGGTGATTGCCTGCTTGATTTCACGCGGCGAAAACTCAAAAATTGGAATACTGTCAAGTCTTGCGGCAACGATAGCACTCCCTCGCGCATGTCCAAGTACAAGTGCGGAACGGGTGTTTTTTGAGACAAAAACATTTTCAATGCCGAATGAATCAATCTGGTAGTTCTTCACCAAATCAGAGACGCAATGGAAAATGTCCACTAGTCTATCGGGCAAAGACTTACTACCAAGATTTAGGCACCCACAAACGACAAATTGAGGTTGATTTTGCACCAACTTTACTATACCGTAACCCATGGTTCGAGAGCCGGGGTCGATTCCCAGCACCTGTGTCATGAGGAATCCGGCGAAAACGTAAATTCGCCGTTGGAATACACGTTCTGCACATCGTCCAGATCTTCAAAAGCTTCCAGCAAGGTCTGAACTTTTTCTGTGGTATCTTCATCGCAAGGTACGCTGGTATTCGGGATCATCGCTATTTCACTTGACGTTAGCTGAATCTCCGCGTCCCTCAGTGCATTTATTACCGATGTAAAGTCCTCAACTAGAGTCAGGATCGTAGTTGCACCCTCATCATCGTTTTCGACATCTTCCGCACCGCTATCAAGGGCGATTTCTAACAATGCATCTTCGTCATCGCAATGCTCAACTTGGATGATTCCGCGTTTATCGAATAAATAGGCGACAGAACCATCAGTGCCTAGATTTCCGTTGTGTTTGGAAAATAAATGCCGTATTGATGCAACTGTTCGATTACGGTTGTCTGTCATAGTCTCGACAAAGATCGCAACACCGCCAGGTCCATAGCCTTCGTACGAGACTTCCTCAACCGTTGCGCCTTCGCCACCTCCTGCGCCGCGTTCAATAGCTCGTTCAATCGTATCGCGCGGCATATTCGATGTCAGAGCATTGTCAACTGCCAAACGCAGGCGAGGGTTGTCTTCAATGCTCCCACCACCTAGTCTTGCGGCTACCGTGATTTCGCGTATGACTTTGGTCCAAATCTTGGCCCGCTTAGCATCCTGTCGGGCTTTCCGATGCTTGATGTTTGCCCATTTTGAGTGGCCTGCCATTATGAGCTTTTCAGGTCTATCCTGAGTTCACGCAATTGATGGAAATCCACTTCGCTGGGAGCATCTGTGAGAGGACAGGCAGAGGATTGAGTCTTAGGAAATGCAATGACATCCCTGATAGATTCTGAGCCTGTTAGGATCATGACTAACCTGTCTAATCCTAATGCTATGCCACCGTGTGGAGGACATCCCAGGTCCAGTGCTTCAAGTAGGAACTTGAACTTGACCTCCGCTTCTTGGCCCATATTCAATGCTTTAAATACGGCACGCTGCACAGACGAGTCATGGTTACGCAAGGAGCCACCCCCAATCTCATATCCATTGATCACGATATCGTAAGCGTGCGCTTTCGCATCTCTTGGGTTCTCGATTAACTCATCAGCGCTACATTGTGGCTGAGCAAATGGGTGATGTTCTGGAGCAAGATTTCCGTCAGCTGTGATTTCGAACATCGGGAAGTCAACTACCCAACATGCTTGGTAGCCATCCTTGGTTATCTCCAGCAGATCAGCTATGTAGTTTCTGAATACTCCTAGAGTTTCATTGACCACTTTTCTATCGTCGGCTCCAAAGAAAACGATGTCTCCGGTTTTTGCTTTAACTTCCTGCAAGATTGAATGCACTTCGTCTTCAATTAAAAACTTCAGTATCGGCGACTGTAAACCAGATAGGCCCGCACCCGAATCATTGACTTTGATATAGGCAAGGCCTTTACCACCAAGTTCTTGTACATACTTGACGCAACCGTCCAATTGCCTTCGGCTCATTTTGTTCGCTGCATTTGGCACGAGTAATGCCGCTACTCTAGATTGATCGTCTACAGCAGCACGCTTGAATACCTCGAAACCAGATTCAACCACCAAAGAATCCACATCCACTAGCTCAAGTGGATTTCTCAGGTCAGGTCGGTCCGTTCCAAATCGTTGAGTTGCTTCCTTATGGGTCAAGACAGGAATCTCACCTAAATTGATTGAACCAACTTCCATGAAGACATAACGTAACATCTTCTCCGTCAGCTCTCGAATTTCATCAGCGGATACAAAAGATGCCTCAATGTCAATCTGCGTGAATTCAGGTTGTCGATCGTGTCTTAAGTCTTCGTCTCGATAACAGCGCGCGATCTGGTAGTATCGGTCGATTCCCGACATCATCAAGAGCTGTTTAAAGAGTTGCGGTGATTGAGGAAGAGCAAAGAACTTTCCTGGATGTAGCCTACTGGGAACTAGGTAATCTCTTGCACCTTCGGGGGTAGATTTCGTTAACGTAGGTGTCTCAACGTCAATAAAGGACTCTCTCTCGAGAAAACGTCTAATGAAGCTGGTGATCTTCGATCGAGTTTGTAGGCGTTCCTGCATTTGTGGTCGTCTTAAGTCCATGAACCGGTACTTAAGTCGGACTTCCTCACCCGGATTTGCGTAGTCGTTTAGAGGGAAAGGCGGCGCTTTAGATCGATTTATTATCTCGAGTTTCTGCCCTACCAGCTCTATCCGCCCAGTCTTAAGGTTTGGATTAATCGCGCTGTCTTCGCGAGGTCGAACGCGACCTTGCAGTTGTACGACATATTCACTTCGAACCTGGTCCGCGACTGCAAACGGCTCAGGGGAATCCGGATGGTAGACAACCTGTACCAAGCCTTGTCGATCCCTCACGTCGAGAAAGATAACGCCTCCATGATCCCGGCGACGATGCACCCAGCCGGTCAACGTGACGATCGTGCCTATATGGCACTCATCTAAGTCACCACAATAATGGCTACGCATAGGTTTACTCAGGATCTGATTGAATGGTGTTGTTTGGTAAACAACAGGATGTGACAGTTAGTCTACGCCGCTTTCGACTCAGACTTTGTGCCACTAGACGACTTATCTTCCTTCTTTGAACTACTGGAATCCTTACTCTCAGAATTACTAGTGCTTTCCTTGGATTCGCTCTTCGATTCACCCGCGCGCTCGTTTTGAGACGCTTTATTTGAACCTTTGAAATCAGTCTCGTACCAACCCGTACCTTTCAATCGAAAAGCTGCTTTAGAGATTAATTTTCGTAATTCATCGGCACCGCACTCTTCACATGTGACCAGAGGATCCTCACTCATTTTTTGGAGGACTTCGATCTGATTCCCGCAAGAGCGACATTGATACTCATAGATTGGCACGTGAATTCTCCGGGTTCACAAAAGAAAATGAAGAAATCATTTTAGGCATTGATACTGCATCCTTGCCTACCTTTATACCAAGGCACAGCCACAGAAGCAAAAATCAATCCATCACTGAATGAATAGACGATGTTCCGGTCCGATGCGGATCATCAAATTTTGTGATGAATACCGCAGCTAGTCGATCTCGATTTAAAGCTAGTTTCTTGTAATATCTAGGGTCGCCGTTCCGTGCTTCTGCTCACTTTACTTTTGAAGTTGCAGAGCTACTTTATCTGGAATACCATATGCCCGTTCAATCAAAAGCCACGAAATCAATCAACTCGCCGGATCGTACTGGCTAAAGATTCACGCAACCAAAACGTGCACAGTCCAAAACGCAACATCTGAAATCCAAAGCTAATCCTCTAAAACACAAATTGAGAAAGGCAGATTTAGTAGCGGAGATCATCCGGTTGCAATCAAATGCAGTAGTACCTATATCCAAAAAGCAAGTCGAAGGAGTACTTGAAAGTTTGGAAATCCTGTTGGAAAGATTACTAAGTAAAGATGGACCACCTGTCTATGAGCATCTATCTCTCACGACAGACGCATGCCAAACCGTATGACCAGCATAGAGTTATACAACTGTTTCTTGCTATGATTTGGCATCGATCGCTAGGTACCTTTCCCTAAGCGAAATCTCTAAATGCAAGCGAACGGTCTAAATCAGCTCCCTCTATAACTGCTTTCAGTTGCAATTTCACATCACAAGACAATGGAGCTGACACAATCTAGTTAACCTAAATAGCAAAGTTGCCATCTACCAAAGATGACTTGAACCCTACCCAACTTAAACTTCTCCCGATTCTGTCGACAATACCCTAACTCCTTATGCGGTTTTCCAATACGCTAATACCTACCTTACGGGATGATCCAGCGCGCACAGACGTTGCGAGCCAACGACTTTTGTTGAGAGCAGGTTTTCTACGACAACTGAACGCAGGTATTTTCACCTGGTTGCCACTAGGGTTTCGAGTGCTCCAGAAAGTCGAAGCAATAGTGCGGGAAGAGATGCAAAGAATTAACGCTCAGGAAATTCTTATGCCCTTTGTCCAGCCAGCGGAACTTTGGCAAGAAAGCGGTCGTTGGGAACAAATGGGTGCTGAACTGCTGAGAATTCAAGACCGTCACGAAAGGGACTTTTGTCTAAGTCCAACACACGAAGAGATTGTGACAGACCTATTTAGAAACAATGTGCGTAGCTATCGGGAACTGCCTTGTACGTACTTCCACATGCACACCAAGTTCAGAGACGAAATTCGGCCTCGATTCGGATTGATGCGCGCCCGAGAGTTCATCATGAAAGATGCTTACTCCTTCCACTTGGAAGAATCGACATTAGACAAAACCTACTGGGACATGTATGAGGCGTACTCACGAATTTTGGACAGGATCGGTCTCGATTACAGAAGCGTAGAGGCGGACAATGGCTTGATCGGTGGTAGTTCAAGCCACGAGTTTCAGGTCCTTGCGGAAGCCGGCGAAGATGTCTTGGCGTTCAGTGACAGCAGCGATTACGCGGCAAATATTGAACGTGCTGAGGCTCGGCCACCTGCCACGCGGCCAGAAGCCCAAGAAAGCATGGAAAAAGTTCATACACCTAACGCCAAGACCATTGAATCTGTCGCCGACCTTTTAGGGTTAGACGCAACCCGTTGCGTAAAGACTCTCATCGTTCAAGGGCAAGAATCGTTAGTTGCTCTCATTCTTCGAGGAGACCACGATTTGAATGAATTGAAGGCAGAAAAGCTACCAGGCATACGAACACCCTTTCAATTCGCCGATCCTAATGATATTGAGAATTCATTAAATTGCAGTATCGGATCCATTGGTCCTGTCGGACTTGAGATACCTTACTATGTCGACAGAGATGCTGCAGCTTTAGCAGACTTTGTGTGTGGGGCAAACGAGGATAATTACCACTACACGGGAGCCAATTGGGAACGTGATGCCCACCTCCAAGACATCGTGGACATTAGGAACGTAGTAGAAGGAGATCTTGAACCTAATGGAACCGGTCGATTACTACTAAAACGCGGTATCGAGGTCGGCCATATCTTTAAGTTGGGAAGAAAGTACTCTGAGTCCATGAGAGTCGCAATACAGGATCAAGAAGGTGCGACTATAGCCCCCGCCATGGGCTGTTACGGATTTGGTGTCACACGTACTGTTGCAGCAGTCATTGAACAGTGTCATGACGAGGCAGGTATTCTTTGGCCAGAGAGCATTGCACCCGCTAAGGTTCATCTCATTTCAGTTGGAGCTGATCGATCTCCAGAGGTTGGTGAAGCAGCAGATAAACTCTATCAGTTGCTCCAAGAACTGAATGTTGAAGTGTTGTATGACGACCGTGCAGAACGACCTGGTGTGAAATTCGCTGATGCGGACCTAATCGGGATACCACACCGAGTCGTGATCGGTAGTCGAACCCTCAAGGAAGGTGTATTGGAATATCGATTTCAACGGAACGAAACTGAGAAAATCTCCGAGTCGGAATTAAAGAATCGCGTTTCTGCAAGTAGCATCCACTGAATTTGAAATAATTGTGCCTTTTCTCGGTGAACTCAGAGGTTGCAAATATTCAAAGAATCACTGGCTGCGATGCAATAGGTACAGTTGAAATTGATGAATCCACCACCGTAAACTAGGGTGTCCTAGACGGAACGAATTAAATGCAGAATCCAAGTAACTCAGTAATCAGGGTTAACTCTACTTCCTCTAACAATCTCCTGGTCTCTAGGGTAGTGAGGATACTTCTAGGGTTCTCTTACCTAACAGCACTGTGCTGGCTTCCCATGGGTTATCTACATGCGGATGTTCTCGTAGATCCAAACGTAGTGTCAATCATTGAGGAATACGAACAGAAAGCACAGGACTCTCCGAAGGACCCTAAGGCACAAGGTCAGCTAGGAATGGTCTATGAATTACATGGATATCTCCAACGTGCTATCGAACAGTACGAGTTAGCAGCATCTCTAGATGTTCAAGAACCTCGATGGTATTACTACCACGCACTAATTCTCGCATCTCACTTTGATCGACGTAGAGCACTAGATGTACTTGTCAAAGCAATGGCCATTGAACCGACGTACATTCCAGGATGGCTGTATCGAGGAACTTGGTTTCTGCAACTAGATGAGCCAGCACAAGCGTTACTTGCATTTGAGCGAGCGAAAGAACTAGGTTCACAGCTCGCCGCTGAAGCCGGTATTGCGCGAGCAAATCTTGCATTGGGTAAACCTGAGGCGGTCATTGAGCAGTTATCCGCTTATGACATTGATCGTCTTCACCCCAATCTCCTAAATCTATTTGGAAAGGCCTATCAAAGTGCTGGTGAGTTGGATAAAGGGAGAGGGATGCTAGTTCGCGTGAAGTCAATTGCGAGTATCACTTGGGAAGATCCTTGGATTAATGAGAGCGGAGTATTCAAAGGCGATACGTTAGCGCGAAGACTGGATTACGCACAACTGCTTTTTGGTATGCGCCGTAACGACGACGCGCTGTTAGTATTGGAAGACTTATTGAAGATTTACCCTGACCACCGTAGCGTATTGTTCAATTTGAGCGTCGCCTACCAAGTCAATGTGAAACCTGATAAAGCGTTACTGACGTTAGAACGCGGACTGCAATCTCATCCAGATTACTATCCATTCCATACTGGAATTGCGAATCTTTACAAGAGCGCTGGAAAACTCAGCAAAGCTATGACGCATTTGAATCTGGCTATTGAAATCGATCCAAAAGCATCTCAGGCGTATGAGCAGAAAGGCTTCCTCCTCCTTGAACAGAAGGAATGGGACGAGGCGCGCTTGAACTTAGCAATTGCTCGAAGGTTAGAGCCAACCAATCCTATGACGCTCGTCTACCTCGGGATGTCACTAGGCATGTTGGATGACTGGCAACAGGCCAGCGATTTATTTAACGAGGCGATTCTTATTGACAATAACTTCATCCCAGCCTACGTGAATCTGACTAGAGCACTGGCAATGATGGGTCAGTACACAGAGGCGCGAGGTATCGTGCAAGGATTGCAAGAATTAGGAGCACCTGATGAAAACGTTCAGACACTATTGAACCAAATCGAATCAATCGAGAACATGCGAAGATGAGGTCAACCATTACTCCACTTCAACGCATCGCCGCCTGTCTCATATTAAGTTACCTCGCGTGCTCTACGCTGTATGCTCAAGACATACCGGTCTCTGATTGGTTCAAGGATGAAACCGATCAACGAGGCATTGACTTCCAACACATATCAGGCGCTGAAGGAGATTTCTATATTCCGGAAGCAATGGGTGGCGGAGTAGCGCTTCTAGATGTCGATAACGATATGGATTTAGACATCTACTTCGTTCAGAGCGGCAAAATTGGGTCAACAGATCAGAGTTTAAAGTACGCAAACCAGCTCTATATCAATGATGGCACGGGCAATTTCTCCCTTGCTTCAAATAGTGTTGGCGACGCAGGAACCAACCTAGGCTATGGCATGGGAGTCGCAACGGGCGACTACGACAACGATGGCGATATTGACATCTATGTCACAAATCTGGGTAGAAATGCACTCTTGAGAAACGATGGCGAACATAGATTTAGAAATGTAGCTGTTCAAGGAAAAGTAGACGACGAAGGTTGGGGTACGTCTGCAGCATTTGTGGACTTTGACCAAGACGGCGATCTCGACTTGTTTGTTGCGAATTATCTGCGATGGAGTCCTGGCGTAGAAATGGACTGTTTCCACTGGCAGACGGGTGGTAGAGAGTATTGTTCACCCACAAAATTCAAAGCCCCTGCACAGGATCGATTATTTGAAAACAATGGTGATGGTACATTCACTGATGTCACCTGGCAGTCTGGCATGGTGCACGTAATAGGAAACGGCTTAGGAGTCGTAATTACAGACGTGAATGCTGACAACCTACCTGACATCATCGTGGCAAATGACATGAGCTTGAATCATGTTTGGGTTAACTTAGGTCAGTTGAAATTTGCTGAGGAAGCGATGCTCTACGGTTTAGCAGCAGATGGACACGGTAAAGTCAAAGCAGGTATGGGTATTGTGGCAGAAGACTTTGATGACGATACAGATGAAGATGTGCTCATCGTAAATCTTATCGCTCAAACAGACTCTTTCTACCGAAACGAACAAGGCTACTTTACAGATCAAACTGCAAAAATTGGTCTGAATACATACAGTCAGAGATTCACGCGTTTTGGGGTGGTTGTAGCGGACCTCAACAACGACACCTATCTCGACATATTTCAGGCCAATGGTGCAATTGCCCAAGCTGTTGAAACGGAATCAGACGACCTGTATGCAGAACCAAACGTGATTTATCCAGGCACAGAGTCAGGTAAGTTCACGTCATTTACACGTTTGTCAACTGAGTACACTAGTCGAGGGGCCGCTGTCGGCGACGTGAATAACGACGGATATCTAGATCTTGTTGTGGTGAATCGGGACGGACCAGCAAAGCTATTCATCAACAAGAACTCTGGAAACCGGATTCTCTTGCGAGTCTTGAATGCAGAAGGAACCGCTGCCCACGGTGCAAGCGTCTCTATCCAGTTAAGATCTCGGACTCTCACTCGACGAGTGAAGACTAGTGGTAGCTACTTATCCGCACAGTCCGATTGGGTTCACTTCGGTTTGGGATCTCAAGATATTCTTGAGCAAGTCACCGTTCAATGGCTCGACGGTAAGACTACAAAACTGCAGGATGTTGAAAGTAACCAGAGGATCGTTGTCCCGTACGAAGGAGAACTGGTATTCAATTCGATTGAGTAGCATGCATCGAAGTTTCTCCTGAATTTTGAAACTCGTCAAAAGCTGCTTGCGGTAATCTGATCTTTCGGGTGAAATCTAGAGCTTCTTGAACCTCCCTTTCTCGGCCCTGTGAAAGCAAACTCCGAATCAAAAATGTGTGTGCTTTGATATTCCTAGGTTCTAGTTCAATGACTTTCCTAAAGAACTCCGTCGATTGCACCCAATCGTCTTGCAATCCAGCCAACATGCCAGCAAGACGAAAGATCTCAGCGTTCCCTTCTGTCTCTCGAAGTGCTCTCAGTATGAGCACATACGCTTCGTCATTTCGAGAAGATCTAACCAACAGTTGAATCAGCCGGTCATAAGCAGGCAGTAGATTAGGTTTTACTTTAATAGCCTCCTGAAAATGCTCGATTGCCTTTGATACCTCACCAATCTCTTCGTACACCGTGCCAACGTTAAAGTGCAGGAGATGACTATCTGGCCTTGTTCTTATCGAATTTAAAAAAAGATCAAGAGCGCGTTGCGACTCTCCCTGCAATTTATAGGCAATACCAAGATTATTGATCACCGATACCTCATCTGGGTGGGTCCTTTGTAAGTTCTCGAGAATTTCAATCGCTGCGTCAGCTCTACTGCTCTCAATGAGTTCTTCAGCCATGAAGAGCATTCCAGAAAACGTACGGACGAAGTTCAACTTACTCGCAGCTTCAGGATCTGCCCACTTGAGCTCAGAACTCTCCGAGGAAGACGGATTCCGATTACTGGCTTGGTCGCTCAAACCAAGCATTCGATAGGTCTGTGCTAATTGTCTAGTAATAAAAGGATGTGCAGAGTCATCCGCAATCGGTTCAAGTAGCTGTCTAGCAAGATCCGGTTCTTCTAGACGTAGGAGTGCAACCGCCTTGTAAGTGCTTACTGCTTGCAGTTGGGTACGATCGAGTTCAAATCGATCAAGCAGACCGAAAGATTCCCGTGCCTGTTCGGAAAATCCTTGGTCCAGTTGCCATACACCCTTCTGGATATATGCCGGTGCGTAATCAGGATTAATACTTATTGCCTGATCAATGTTTAAAACGGCGTTTTCGATGTCACCCATCGCGGCAAGTAAATGTGCCTTCAGGTATGGCCACCGAAAGGAATTTGGACTTAATTGTTGTGCCTGAGAATATGTCGTGACAGCTTCCTCACGAAAACCATTTGCATCGTAAGCCATTGCTAAGCGACCACGATGTAGGTCAGACTTTGGATTTTGCTGAGCTAATTCGAGCTTCTCTTGTATGAACTCAACAAGGCGCTCATCCTCTGACGCCACCAGAACTACGGGTGGTTCAGTGACTTTTACACCTTGATCACATCCTGTTACGAGGAAAAAAAGCAACGCAAAGCAGTAGCGATTGACAACTCGCTCTCTACTCTCTATCCGTCTGTAGACCACAGTCGTCCTAAATCTTGTCTTCAATAAATAAAGGAAAATTGATTATGAACAATCAGGATTATGAAGTGTTTCGGTGAAACATCGGAAAACGCATTTAGAAACGTCTCCCACGCCAGCTTCCCCGTCCCAAGACTGAGGCAACAAACTAATTGAACACGCATAGCACAAACAGAATAAGCCCATCCTACGAACGAATGTATGAATTAGAGCAACAGTTCTAGTTCAACAGAGATACGCCCTCATATTCAGCAAGCTTCTTATCAAAGGTAACTAAAGGTAAAGCGCCTAACTGTCTGGCGTGCGACAAAATCAATAAATCCGATAAGTCACCCTGAGAATTTTGAAATAAGCCCAGCGCTTCCTCTAGAGATTCAGCATCCTCGACAATAAACTCAGAGGAGTTGAGTATATGGAAGAGGATCTTTGATAGTTCTAGCCGACCAACTTTATATATACGGTCTAGAACCCAAATAACCTCAAGCAAAACTTCTCTACCAATGAAAGCCTTATTAGTTGAGTTCAACGAAGATATCAGGATTTTTGCTGACCTGCTTTGTGCTTCGTGATCATCTAGCAAGTACCGTAATAGAACGTTTGTGTCCAGCGCTACCATTTTCCCTAAGGCACCCACTTCTCTCGTAGTGCCTCATCAAAAGCTTCTGCAATTTCTTGTTCAGTCTTCTGTGGTCCCTCGTACTTCAAAGCGCCAAAGAGTGATTTGGCCGATACGAGTGGTCGAATTTGGATAA